>NZ_JBMWDT010000010.1:48395-150463 GCF_049545585.1 Providencia sp. NPDC089933 | reverse complement strand
CGAAACCAGATGCACTTATTGGAACAGCGAAACCAAATACACTTATTGGAACAGCGAAACCAGATGCACTTATTGGAACAGCGAAACCAAATACACTTATTGGAACAGCGAAACCAGATGCACTTATTGGAACAGCGAAACCAAATACACTTACTGGAACAGTGAAACCAAATGCACTTATTGGAACAGCGAAACCAAATACACTTATTGGAACAGCTAAACCAGATGCCCTTATTGAAATGACAGCGGCGCTAGAGCCGTCTCAGGAAATGACTTCATCTGTAGAGGCACTGGTTGAAACTCAACATAAACCTCTCGTTTTTGTTGCTAAGCACAGTTGTTTTGGAAAGACGGCATGGTGTGGAATAACACACTGATAATATTGTTTGATTTTTAATCTGTAAAATAAATCAATCGAAATAATTTATTAGTGTAAGGTACTTATTTATATAGGTACCTTATTCAATCAAATGATTAAAAATACTTACATAATGAAAAATAAAGGGTTTTTAGTTAGAAAGATTGATTCGATAGTTTAATCAATAAGATTTAAGCTTTTAATTTTATCTTTTTGTTTTTTTAGCGTATAAAGTTTTACCGAATAACCTTTCTAGTATTTATCATGTCAATTAATAAACTTATTGATTCACTCTCTACACAGGGCTGGTATGTGTGGGACGGTTTCTTGATCCCGCCTAATATAAAAGCTATCAAGGATTGCATTCCAGAAACACTGCAAGATGCACGTATTGGTCACCGTAATTTGTTACAGGGGAATAAAGCAATTCGAGGTGACCAAACAGTTTGGTTAGAACCTGAAATGGGGGCTCCTATCTGTGATTATATGGAGAAAATGGAACAAATAAGACAGGAAATCAACCGTCAACTTTACCTAGGTTTACGCGGTTTTGAAACGCATTTTTGCCGATATTCACAGGGTGGTTTTTATAAGAGACATGTCGATAACCCTAGGGGTGTTGGGCGGCGTAAGGTCACGACGGTTTTATATATGAATGAATCATGGCAACCTAGTGATGGTGGTGAATTGGTGGTTTACGACCAAACAGGTAATCAACTGTTTACATTAGAGCCGATTGCGGGGCGTATGGTCTTTTTTATGTCAGAAGAGTTTCCCCATGAGGTTTTACCAACTAAATTGATACGTGAAAGTATAGCCGGTTGGTTTTTAACTGAAACAGTATCTTAATTAGTTTTTTCATATTCTAGATACTGTTAGATAGTAAGCTATCTTATCAAGATTTCAACAATAAACTTTTAAAACATACAAACTATAAATTTGTATTTTAACGTTAATAACGATATTTTATTTTACTACGTTAATAGTAGCTTAACTTTAAAAAGGAGTTTTATTATGAAATCTAATTATGGAACGCTTGATAACGTAAAAAATTTGATTAAAGAATTAAATAATCAATTCAAAGTTATTGAAGAGAAGTTTTTAAAGTATGAAACTGAACAGATTAAAAATTTTTATAAACTAATTGATTTAAAACCGTTAAGTTCAGATGAATTAGTATTAGAAAATAGAGAGTCTACAGTAAAATATATTTTTGAATCAATGAGTTTTTATAGTGAAAATAAAATTAAACATTTACTTTTTAAAAATTTAATTCATGAATTAAGTGAATATAATGATGTTGCAGTAGATAAAAAGCTAATAAGTACGCTTGATAAGTTTCAGGAGGGGATAGGTAAAATATCGGATATAACATACACTCTACCTAAAATTTACGCCTCAAAACCGCCGCTTATTCAACATGCTTTTCTATCAAGCTTCAATAATAATATAGAAATGAAATATCTATTTAAAGAAATAAATAGTGAAGTCATTAAATATGTTGATATCATCAAGAAAGACTACAATCCCCAAGAGCAAGTACAGATTTCATCGTTGATTAAAGCGAATCAAAGTAGCGCGTTTCTTCCCCAAAGCCCACCGCAAACTATAGAGGAGCAGGCTAAAGCCTATCGTAAAGTACTTGAGCCACAGAATTTAGCACCAGTTATCGAAGGGTTTAGAGAGGGTACACAAGAAACTTTATTATCGAACCACATGGCGGCACTAAAGCCAGTAGAAAGTCACTCTTTAGATAACAACCTGTCAGCAGATTTTACTATTCACGGCTGCCAGATCTTTATTCCACATCAATATCGTATGTAATAGGTCACGTTGGGGGTCCACCTTTCAGAGTGGACCCCCATTAGTTAGTTACTTCGCTTAAACTCTATTCCAACAAAAGTGATCGTAGCATTTCCCCTTTCTATTTGGTAATGGGAATGATGTCGCTGTTTGTCTAATGAGCTCAGTTGTTGTGAGTAATACTCACTGAGTTTCCACTGGATTAATTGCCTTGCGAGTCTCTTATTTGCGTGTTGGCTACGCTCAGACTGGACTTTAACCGCAATACCTGTGGCAATGTGTTTTGCTCTAACTGCAGAAGACGTTTTATTTACATGTTGCCCACCCGCGCCTTGGGCTTTAGTAAATTCAAACTCAATCTCACTTTCTTCAATAGGTTTGATCGCTGAAAAACGCGTGACATTGAGAAACCAATTTTTCCGTTTATGGCGAGGCCTGATGGGGCTTTGACATTGCCATTGAACAGTGCCGCACCAAGTATTGGCTAATGTTTCTGTATTTTCACCTTCCAGGCAAACTAATGCAGATTTTAACCCTTGTTTCGATGGGACAGACTCTAACAAATTGACTGTAACTTGGTGTTTATTCGCTTCTTGTAGAAAACAGGCTAGTGCTTTTTCAACTGCAATACAGCATTCTTCAGGGCCTTGTGCAGAGGAAAATTGTAATAACATGATTAACACTCCCCACTGGTTTTGTAGGTAATGATAGGTTTAAGCCTAGCCACCACTTGGATTACTCCAATATTCACCATGCTTTCAATCACAGTATCAATTGATTTATACGATTGTGGGGCTTCTTCATAAATCAGTTGTTTATTGGCGCAAATGACACGGCTACCTAGTTCTGTTCGAGATAATTGAACAGGTGTGTAGCGATGAGATAGGCGGCCTTTACACTCCCCTCGCATCCATTTGCGCCCAGCGCCGTGAGCGAGGGAATTCAGGCAAGCGTCATTTCCCTGTGGTGCGACTAAATAACTGTAATCGCCACGCGAACCAGGAATAATTACCAGCCCTCGGTCTGAAGGGGTTGCTCCTTTACGATGTAACCACCCAGTTATGCCATTAATTTGACATGCCTCGACTAAATTATGGTTAACATCTAGGCTTAGTTCACCAGTTGATTTAACCTGTTGCAGCATGCGTAGCCCTATAAGACGGCGATTTACCTGTGCAAAATGTAAAGCACCTTGATGAGCTTTAAGGTAATTATCAGCATCACGAGTGCCTGATAGAAGCCCATTGTGGTTATATTTTTCAACGTGTTGTCGAAGAATTGATTGGCCTAAACCACGCGAGCCGCTATGAACTAATAGCAGTAGCTGTTGCTTATTTAACCCACTCGTAGCAAATAATTCAGGGTGCAATACTTGGTCAATGGCTTGGAACTCTGCAAAATGATTCCCACCACCAATAGAGCCTAATGATGCCATAAATTCACATGTTCTCATTGTGTCTGGCACATGTTCTTCGAGCCATGCTAATGAGGCATGATCTGACATCTGAGATAGCTGTTTTTCTAATTTATCGAGGTTAACTTTTGATTGTTTAATATCTGTTTTAAACAGACTCATACCGCAGCCGATATCATTGCCAACTAATGCAGGATAGAAGCGTTTAGTAGAGAAAAATGCCGCACCAATTGGATATCCTCGGCCTGGATGAAGATCAGGCATACCAACAACAGATATCATATCTGGTAAGTTTGCCGTTGTTTGTAATTGTTGGATCGCTTTGCTTTCAATCCATGTATTTTTCGTTGCGATATAACTAACGTGTTCGCTAACGAAATGAAGGGTATTGCCCATAAGCTATTTACTCATTTAAATATTAAAAATAAGGTTATTTAGCGGGCCAATATGAATAGGATCTTTTTTTTAAAGAATGGCTATTTTTGACAGTGCCCGCAAAGAGTTTGATTAATTTTTGACATTGTAAACCTCCTTGCAGTTAGTTGATGAATATAAAACGTTGGGAATACTAGCTATAACTTTTTTCTTTTGCAAGCGCTATTTTTACAAAGAAATATTTTTAGTCATTTTCTTATAATAATATATTCTCGTTAATATTTTTCGATAATTTATAACGAGATTGTTTATTGTTATATTATATGATTATTAATTTTAAAATATACTTTTTATTATCGTAATAACAGGTGTGAGGAATATAAAAGTTTGTTACGCTGTGATTCTGTGCTTGAGCCTTTCTGGTTCAAGCTTATTTTTTGGATCAGAAATGAAAAAGCCCCGTTAGTTATTATTAACCAACGGGGCTAGATCCAAACCTAGACAGTTAGGTTTGTGGTTTTAAGCACCTAATTAAAATACCCCAACGCTACTATTAGTATTGGGGTATTTATTCATTTAAATAATATAAAAGTATAATTAAGCGATATGAACGGTTTTTCCACCGATAATTGTGCGCAATACTTTTACATTTTCAATATCATCGGCTGGGATTTCAAATACATTGCGATCTAGCACTATCATATCGGCAAATTTGCCTGCTTCGAGTGAACCAAGTACATCTTCTCGGTGTTGCGCATAAGCAGAATCAATAGTTGCTGAGCGCAAAACTTCGATAACAGTAAGGTTGCGGTCATTATCCAGTCTTGGCGCTTTTTGACCATTAATATCACGCCCACGTCGTGTAGCTGCCACTTTTAAGTCATACCATTCGTCAAAATCATCAATTGGCCAGTCACTACCAAAAGCAACAACAGCACCTGCATCGACAAATTTAGCGATAGGTTCTAATTGTTCAAAACGTTCATCACCTAGCATTTTCTTTTCAAAAGCAGCGAGCTCAGGTGTTGGTGCTGCCCATTGGAAAGATAGGCAAGCGATGGTTTTCAAGCGGGCAAAGCGTGCATAATCATCTGCATGTACTAGTTCGTTATGGGCTAAGCCTGGGCGAATATCTTTTTCGGGGTGTGCCGCTCGCATTTTTTCAATCGCATCTAATACAATTGACACAGCACCTTCGCCGACAGTGTGTAAGTGTGGGTCATAACCTGCCGCTGCTATTTTTTCCATCAGTTCATCAAGGATTTCGGCAGTGAAGTAGAGGTCGCCATAGTTATTAGTTTCGACCCAATTAGGGGCATCATCAGTACCTTGATTAATACGATATGGTTGTAATAATGACGCGGTCATGGTTGGAAACTGCATCACGCCATCAACAAACATCTTAATATTATTCAATCCTATTCCTGGAGCCGGTGTCCAATCTGCTTGGTGCCATTTTTTGGCAAATGCAACGGCTTTATCCACCGCGCTAGCAACGGATGCCACATCAGGAGTTTCATCTGGGGTAATTTCACGAGCCGCTTGGAAACGGAGCGTTAAATCACCGCGTTGTTGTAATTGTGAAAATGCTTCGAGTTGTTGTTCAGAAACCCGAGCATCCATGACCATAGTCACGCCTTGTTGATTTAATACTTTTTGAACTAATTCAGCAACTTCAATAGCTTGGTCATCGCGAATAGAAGGAATGCTGTCGGCTGCACGCATGGCAGGGGCATCTTCTAAAATACCGTTTAACTCGCCATTTTCATATTTACCAATTTTACCATCAGGGGGCTCAGGGGTTTCTTTGGTAATGCCAAAGAGTTCGAGTGCACGGCTATTGGCGAGCAATGTATGGCAATCATTGGAAAACAGGACGACAGGGCGCTGAGTGTTCAGTTTATCCATGTCTTCACGGTACATATCAACCCCTGCAGGGAGCATTCCTTGGCGTAGCCAAGCGGTTACTTTTAGCCAATCATTTTCACCGGTACGAGGGTCTTTATCTAAATGGTCTTGAACGCGCTCTAAAATTTGATCGATAGTCAAAGATTCATAGTTCAAATGGCAGCCGAACAATTGAATGCCACCCCAAAATGGGTGCATATGACCATCAATAATGCCGGGCATCATCATTTTGCCTTCTAAATCGATACTTTCTGTTTCAGGACCAACATATTGATGAAGTTCATCTGAGGTGCCTGTTGCGAGAATATAGCCGTCACGGAGCGCAATCGCATCAACTACGCGATTCTGGTTATCTGCGGTGTAGATATAACCGTTAAAATAAATAACATCAGCAAATGGATTATTCATAGTAAACCGTCTGTATCAGTAGTGCTTTAGAAGCAACAAAGCTAAAAAAACAACGGGGAAGGCAAATGCTCCCCCGTAATTATTTATAAAGTATGAAATGATTAGTTAATAATCATCTCAGTTTCGTCATCAGAAATTGCAGGAGGACGACGAGTGAAGCCATGGGTGAGCAGGGTGAGATAAACAGCACCAGCAGCTAACCACCATAAACCGACTTTAAAGGCTTCGCTATCAAGGCTTGTCCATAACCATAAGGTTAAGATAACACCAATGGACGGCATTATCAGGCATGTGACAATTTTTGTATTATCTAATGACGCTTTTCGGTCAATATAGAAATGTTTGATTACGGATAAATTCACGAAAGTGAAGGCAATCAAAGCACCAAAGCTTATCATCGATGCAACCATGCTTAGGGATAAAACTAACGAAAGCAGGGAAGCGATAGCCACAAAAATAATGGAATAAACAGGCGTATTGAGTTTTGGATGTAAATAAGCAAATAAAGAACGCGGCAGTACGCCCTCACGGCCCATCGCATAGAAAATCCGCACAATACTGGCCTGTGAGGTCATCGCTGAGGCAAATACACCAATAACATAGGCGGTGATAAAGCTCGATGCCATCATTGCGCCACCGACTTGTTTCATCACAGCAAGGCTAGCAACATCGGTATTAGGAATAAAGTCCTGCCACATTGGATAAACGAGGTGTGCGCCGTAGGAGATAACGACAAATAGCGTTCCAGCGATAAACACAGTGTATAGGATTGCTTTAGGTAATGCGCTGCGAGCATCTTTGGTTTCTTCTGCCATGGTTGAAATTGCATCAAAGCCAAGGAAGGCTAGGCACAGCACTGCGGCACCTGCAAACAGCCCAGAGGCTTGATCTGCCATAACCGTAATTGGTGCCAATAAGGCATCTGCATCTAATACAAATGATGTTTTAAAGCTTAGGTATAAAAATACAGCGATAAACACAAATTGCATTAAAATGATTAGCATATTCATTGAGGAAACTAATTTGATCCCCAATATATTCATAATGCTAACAATTGTGATGGTGCTACAAATAATCACATACATTGGAATATCAGGGAAAGCTTCATGAACGAAGATCCCAATCGCGATGTAGTTGATAATTGGTAGGAATAGGTAGTCGAGCAATTGTGCCCAACCAACTAAAAAGCCAAGTGTGCCGCCGAAAGTTTTTTGTACATATGAGTAGGCAGATCCAGAAAGTGGAAGTGCGCTAGTCATTTTGCAATAGCTCATGGCAGTAAAAAAGACAGCGGCTAATGTAATCAAATAAGCGACAGGCAAATGCCCTTCACTTAATACAGTAACTTGCCCATAGGTGGTGAAAATTCCGAGTGGTACCATATAGGCCAGCCCGAAAAAAACTAACGCAGGAGTGGTTAGTACGCGTTTCATTTGAACGGTATTCTGTTGCATTTTGAAGCCCTTCCCAAAAGCCCTTAACAACGTTAACTCTGTCTGAATACTCAGGGAGAGTGAACCTAAAATGCAGCCATATAGCTTGGTCTTTATAACATTGGCTATAGTACTACACTGTTTTTATTTAATACTTACGCGTCATATTCAATTTCAGAAAACCTCGCACCAGGACATTTTAATTAAATGTCATCGTGCGCACTTTAATGAAACGTCAGTGATGAATCGGACCATCACCATCCGCTGGGGTGAATACAAGCGGCGTACAATATAATTACCAAGTTCCTATTAAGCAATCATTAATTGAAAAAAATATAGAATTACTTTTATATCAATAAGTTGTTTATAGAAGAGTCAGTTAATTGATGAGAATTTAAGATAGGTTAAATGATAGCTATTTTTAGAATAAAATCAAGCCAAATGAGGTTATTGTAATTAATTGATTTATATGGTTATTTTTGATTTCGTTATGGGGTGTGAGAATTAATCTATCTGGTTTTGATTAACTCTAAGTATTATTCATAATAAAAAATTAATATTCTTTTTTATCATCATTGCATTAATTAAATTAATTATTTTTGTTCCATATAATGAAACACCGACTTTCTTTTTATATTAAAAACAAAGTCGGTGTTTGAAATTGGCACTGTTTATCCACTATGCAGCTTTATATAAATTGCGATAATTTATTTCTTCCTCAGCTTTTGTTGAGTATATAAAGCATCTAATGTAAACAAAACTAATGCAATCCAGATAAAGCCAAAAGTTACTAATAATTCAGTGGTCATGACTTCTCCATACACAAAGACCGCCAGCAAGAACATAATACTTGGCCCCATATATTGGAAAAACCCAAGGGTGGATAACCGTAAATGGTTTGCTGCCTCTGTGAATAATAATAATGGCACCGTCGTAATAACACCCGCGGCAATCAATAGAATATTCAAGTGCCAATCATTGACAGCCATGTTACTGGTAGGGCTATCTGCAAAAAATAATAAGAAAATAACGCCAACAGGTAGTAGCCATAATGTCTCGAATGTCATCCCTGTTTGAGCATCTACGCCAAGTTTTTTACGTAATAAACCATACGTTGCAAATGTTACAGCTAGACTTAAGCCGATAACGGGGACTGAACCGAATTGCCAAAGTTGGATTAATACCCCAGTTAAGGCAAGCGCGACGGCAAACCATTGCATAGGGCGGAAGCGCTCTTGTAAAAATAACATACCAAACAATACGTTAACTAATGGGTTGATAAAGTAGCCTAAGCTTGCTTGTAACATATAACCATTATTAACAGACCAAATATAAATTAACCAGTTGCAAGCAATTGTTGTCGCTGTCACGCCGAGAAGTAATATTTTCTTGGGTTGCTTGAGTACTTGACGGACATAATTCCAATGTCGTGAAACGGTTAATAACAAAATCATAAAGAAAAATGACCAGATAATACGATGAGTCAGGATTTCTTCTGCGGGCACTTCTTGGATACTTTTAAAATAAATAGGTGCGACACCCCAAATAAAATAGGCGCCTAAGGCACATAATACGCCTTTGGTAGTATTTTGCTGGCTCATTGTTGGCTCTGAAATTGAATTAAAAACTAAAAGAAATTTATACAGAGATACCGAGCCGTTTTTTGTGCGGCTCGATTTTTGATGCCACTAATGTGACATTGCTCAGGTTTTTTTACAAGTTAATAGTTTACTAAGTGACTAATTATTTACAACACTAACTCAACCAACGAGATAAGTAGCGGTCGCAGTCGCAATATGTTGGTTATTTTCATTATGTAATTCACAACG
Organism: Providencia sp. NPDC089933; assembly: GCF_049545585.1. Lineage (NCBI taxonomy): Bacteria > Pseudomonadati > Pseudomonadota > Gammaproteobacteria > Enterobacterales > Morganellaceae > Providencia > Providencia sp. NPDC089933. The sequence continues at coordinate 140,935 of NZ_JBMWDT010000010.1, read as the reverse complement.
GGTGACGGCTATTTTATTGCCGTCTCTTAATAAACTGGCACTCGCGGTAAATACTTCACCACGTCCAGGACGTAAATAATCCACGCGTAGATCAATTGTGCCCATTCGCGACATTTTATCCACAATTTCTGTATGTGATAGCGGGTCAATGCGCTGCAATATGCGGTTAATACACACCATTCCGCCAGCAACATCTAAAATAGAGGCAATCACACCACCATGTAGAATATTTTGAGTGAAGTTGCCAATGAGTTGTTGGCGGTTTTCAATTGTTAGCTGAACAAAATCATCATTCATATTGGCCAGTTTAATGCCGAGTAATTGGTTAAAAGGCATTTTGTAGATAAATGCATGGCTCATTAGCTCACTGGCTTCTTCTAAGGTATAGATACGGTCATTCATCATGTTCATCCTTTGAATAAAATGTAAATGATAAGTTAACATTATGTATAAAATATGTCTCTAACAAACGTATGAATAATCTTTCAACAGTCTGTGGGTTTTATGTGTAAAATAGGACAAACTTTTTTTTGACGATGTTGAAAATAGGAATGACTAATGCGTGCTTTAGCAGTGTTATTGAGTGCCGTGCTCTGTTTTTGGTCTGCTTCTCTATCTGCGACTGAAATTAATTCCCAGTCAAATCAGGATATAACGAGCAACACACCAATCAGAGGGAGCATTATTTCAGGGTTATTACAAAATTATGATAACCCTTTTGTGTTGTATCCGTATGAATCAAATTACATCATTTACACCTATACTTCCTCGATAAATAAAAATGCGATTTCGAGCTACAACTGGGGGGATGATGCATTAAAAGATGAAGTTAAATTTCAATTAAGTTTAGCCTTTCCTTTATGGGAGGGGATTGCAGGGGATGATTCCATTCTCGCGGTCTCGTATACACAACGTTCTTGGTGGCAACTGAGCAATAAAAAAGAATCTTCTCCTTTTCGTGAAACCAATTATGAGCCGCAGGTTTTTGTCGGCTGGCTAACCGATTATCAACTGGGTGGCTGGACTTTGCGTGAAATTGAAACTGGTTTTAACCATGAATCAAATGGTCGTTCCGACCCAACCTCACGTAGCTGGAATCGGGTATATGCAAGGATGATGGCACAAAATGGCAATTGGCAAGTTGACCTAAAACCTTGGTACCGTATTCATGAAAGCGAAGGTAGCGATGATAACTCAGATATCACAAAATATATGGGATATTACCGCCTGAAAGTCGGTTATGCGCTGGGTGACAGTGTGTTTACAACCACGGGTCGTTATAACTGGAACACCGGTTATGGCGGTGCTGAATTAGGTTGGAGCTATCCAATTAGTAAACATGTGCGAATTTATACTCAGTTGTTTAGCGGATATGGCGAGTCAATGATAGACTACAACTATCGCCAAACTCGATTTGGTATCGGTGTTATGTTAAACGACATGTTGTAATCTAAGGTTAGCTCAACCTGATTTTGTTAGTTAGAGCTAAATATCTTTTGATGAATCAACAAATTCGCTGCTCAACTGGGCAGCGACTTGTTTTATAGATTGAGGAAGTTTGTGTCAACTGCTTGTGTCATTAACCAACTTTCGCTGGCTGAAAATGTGCTTAACAGTACATTTGGTTACCAGTCATTTCGCTCTGGGCAAGATGCAGTTATTGGGGCTATCCTTGATAATCGTGATTGCTTAGTGTTAATGCCAACAGGGGGCGGCAAGTCCTTATGTTACCAAGTGCCTGCTTTAGTAAAAGAAGGGGTTACCTTGGTGGTCTCTCCTCTTATTTCACTGATGAAAGACCAAGTAGACCAATTGCGGTTACACGGTGTCAGTGCGGCTTGTCTAAATTCATCGCAAACCTCCCAAGAACAGCGCCAAATCATGGAATTATGTAGCCGTGGTGACATTAAATTATTATATGTTGCCCCTGAGCGGTTACTGACTGATTATTTTCTGAGCCAATTATCGAATTGGAATATCAGTTTGCTGGCGGTTGATGAAGCGCACTGCATTTCACAATGGGGGCATGATTTTCGCCCTGAATATCGTTCATTAGGTCAGTTAAGGCAATCTTTGCCTGATATCCCCGTTATGGCATTAACGGCCACCGCAGATGAAACAACTCGAGCAGATATTATTCGCTTATTAGAGCTGCGTGATCCTTTGGTTCATGTGAGCAGTTTTGATAGACCAAATATTCGTTATACCCTAGTAGAGAAATATAAGCCTTTGGATCAACTTTGGTTTTTTATTAAAAGCCAAAAAGGGAAGGCGGGGATCGTTTATTGTAATAGCCGTAATAAAGTTGAGGAAACCACCGAGCGCCTGCAAAAACGTGGCTTGAGTGTTGCAGCTTACCATGCGGGGCTAGAGGCTTCACAACGAGAGTGGGTACAAGACGCCTTTTTAAAAGATAACTTACAAGTTGTGGTTGCAACAGTGGCTTTTGGAATGGGCATTAACAAATCCAATGTACGGTTTGTTGCTCACTTTGATATTCCTCGTAATATTGAAGCATATTATCAGGAAACGGGTCGTGCGGGGCGTGATGGCGTTGAAGCCGAAGCCATTCTATTTTATGACCCAGCAGATATGGCATGGCTGCGTCGTTGCCTTGAAGAAAAACCCGCAGGTATGCAGCAGGATATCGAGCGGCATAAACTGAATGCGATAGCCGCTTTTGCGGAGGCTCAGACCTGTCGTCGCTTAGTCTTACTGAACTACTTCGGCGAAAATCGACAGCAGCCTTGTGGTAATTGTGATATTTGTTTAGACCCACCGAAACAGTATGATGGGTTAATTGATGCACAAAAAGCGCTTTCTTGTATTTATCGTGTTGGTCAACGCTTTGGTATCGGCTATATTGTTGAGGTGTTGCGTGGTGCGAATAATCAACGGATACGGGATTTAGGGCACGACAAGCTGCCTGTTTATGGTATCGGTAAAGAACACAGTAATGAGCATTGGGTTAGTGTGATCCGCCAATTGGTACATTTAGGCATGATCACTCAGAACATTACGCACTTTTCTGCACTGCAACTCACCGAAGCCGCTAGGCCAATATTGCGAGGTGAAAGTGTATTACAACTCGCAGTTCCTCGTGTTTTAGTGGCAAAAAGCCGTAATCAACAAAACAAAATTTATCATGGTAATTATGATAAGAAGCTATTTGCGAAATTGCGTAAATTACGTAAATCGATAGCAGACGAAGAAAATATCCCACCATTTGTGGTATTTAATGATGCGACACTTATCGAAATGGCCGAACATACACCAACCTCTTCGGTTGAGTTACTGTTAATTAATGGCGTTGGTGAGCGTAAGCTTGAACGTTTTGGGGATGCATTTATGACGCTTATCCGAGACCATCTTGAAGGTTATGAATGAATAAATAAGGAAACTACCGGATGACGCCTGAAAGCCTAAAAGAAAGTTGGCTGAATCGAGAAACTCAATTTTCTGCCTTTACCAATGGCCCCCTTTTAGACTTCTGGCAGCACCGTGAAGAATTTAATTTCCTTGGTGTTGATGATATCCCTATTCATTATGTCCGGTTTATTCATCCTACCCACCATAAAGCGGTCGTCATTTCACCTGGTCGAAGTGAAAGTTATGTGAAGTATCCTGAAGTAGCATATGATTTTTATCATTTAGGCTATGACGTATTTATTATAGATCATCGTGGTCAAGGGCGTTCAGGCCGTATGCTGACAGACCCTCAAAAAGGGCATGTTGAAAAGTTCACTGACTATATTGATGATTTTGAAAAATTTATCGAATTAGAGGTTAAGTATCGCCATTACCCAAAATGTTACGCATTGGCGCATTCTATGGGGAGCGCAATTCTTGCAGGGTATTTATTGCGCGATAGCCTCACCTTTGATGCTGCGACTCTGTGCGCACCGATGATTGGTATCAATCTGCCAATGCCTCGTTGGATGGCGAGTTTTATTGTTGATAGGGCAGAATCACGTGAGAGTGTGCGTAATGATTATGCGGCATCAACAGGTAAGTGGCAGCCTTTACCTTATTTAATCAATGTATTAACACACAGCTCAGAGCGTTATCGGCGTTATTTGCGTTACTATGCGGATTACCCCGAATTACGTTTAGGTGGGCCAACATACCACTGGTTGCGTGAGAGTTTTGCGATGGGCGATGAGCTAATTGCGAAAGCGGGGGACATTGATGTACCACTGATGGTGTTGGAAGCCAGCGAAGAAAAAGTGGTCAGCAATAAAGAGCTACAAGCTTTTTGCCAAAGTCGGCAAAAAGCGCAAATAGGAAGAGAAGAAAAATTACCTCTCGTCATTGAAGGGGCACACCATGAAATCCTATTTGAAGTGGATGCGTTAAGAGCTATGGCACTCAACGCTATCTGTGATTTTTTTGAGCAGTATTAGTTAGGGTTTGAATATGAAATATCCAGTAGTTGCCTCCGATTTAGATGGGACATTACTATCTCCCAATCATGACTTAACGTCTTATACCAAAGACACATTAAAACAGTTAGTTGAAACACAAGATATTCATTTTGTGTTTGCTACTGGGCGCCATCACGTGGACGTTGCACAAATCCGCGATGGCTTAGGCATCGATGCTTATATGATCACTTCAAATGGTGCTCGTATTCATAACACACAGGGTGACTTGATTTTTGAGCACAATGTTGATGCCCAAATCGCCCATGAGCTTTGCCTAATGGAATTTGATAACCCAGAGCTCGTCACTAACTATTATCATGGTGATGATTGGTTTATTAACCGAGAAAGCCCAGAGCAAAAAGAGTTTTTCAAAGAATCGGTGTTTAATTATCAACTGTTTGATCGACATAACTTTAAAACCTCAGAAGTTTGCAAAGTTTATTACACCAGTGAAGATCATGATCTATTAGTGGATTTGCAGCAGCGAATTCAGGATCGCTGGAAAGATAAAGTGAATGTCACATTTTCTTTGCGTAGCTGTCTTGAAGTTATGGCTGGGGCAGTTTCTAAAGGTGAGGCCTTGAAGCAAGTTGCTGGGTTACATGGCTATGCTACAAATGATTGTATCGCATTTGGTGATGGCATGAATGACAAAGAGATGCTTACCATGGCTGGAAAGGGTTGTATTATGCAAAATGCCCACCAGTTACTGAAGGATGCGTTACCGACGATGGAAGTGATCGGTTCAAATAGTGATGATGCTGTTGCTCGTTATTTAAGAAACAAATACTTAAGTAACGTATAGTGTTGAGGTAAGCCCTTCAGTAATAAGTTGGGTAAGTATGGTATTTACCCAACTTATTTATACTTAATTTAGAAAGCTAGCCAGTTGGGACTGAAATTCGGCGAAACGTGCTTTTTAAGTCAATTAGGTCATTTTTCCTATTTTTTCTCACAAAGAGAAAATTTACACTAGGGGTCTAGGTGTTTGGGTCGATATTAATGGATATAGCACTGTTGAGGGTTTCTTAGGATGAAAAAAATTGCGTTAGCATTGTTGGTGAGTTCTGTTTTTTATAGCTCAGTATTAATTGCAACACCGAGTACAGCTCCTACTGCTGCAACCACAGAGCAAGAACCCACGATAGAGCAGATTAAACAATTAGCGCAAAAAGGTGACCCTGAAGCTCAATTCCAACTTGGAGAACGTTATTTTAAAGGTAACGGGGTTTCTCAAGACTCGAAAGCCGCAGCGGATTGGTTTGTTCGGGCTGGGAACCAAGGGAATTCTGACGCACAGTTTAGGCTTGGCACCATGTTTGTGAATGGTTTTGGTGTTCGTCGTGACTATGATAAAGCGATGTTATGGTATGAGCAAGCGGCGGAAAATGGTGATACTCGCGCTGAAACCAATATGGCAATGATGTATGCCCAAGGCTTGGGTGTCCCGCAAAATTTAGAAAAGGCCGCTTTTTGGTTTAGAAAAGCCGCTCAAGGCGGTAATGTTATTGCCCAATTCCATATTGCTCAGATGTATTCGATTGGCAGTGGTGTTGATTTAGATGATGAAAAAGCTGTCTTTTGGTTTAGAAAAGCCGCCAAACAAAAAGATGCCAAATCCCAAGACCGTTTAGGGGTGATGTATTCAGAAGGGCGTGGTGTTAAGAAAAACTTACAGCAAGCTTATGCATGGTTATCTACCGCAGTTTATAGTGGCAATGCGGAGAGCCGCCGTTTGCAAAGTAAAATTGAAGAGCAATTAGAGAGCGCAGACTTACAACAAGCGCAGAAACTGGCTGAAAGTTATATTAAATCCTACGGGAAAAAAGCCAGTTGATTGTTAGTTTGATGGGCCGGAGATAATTCTGGCCCCTGCCATTATAAGTAGTGACAATATCAGGTAGCTCCAACTCAACCGATAAAAGCGGTTATAACCCCACCCCCGTCGGATACTCAGCTGTACCTCTTTAGAAGAAAGCGTCGCCGTCATCATGCGAAATATCACAATGTAGACTAAGCAATAAGCTTGCCATAGGTAGAGTGTATTAAATGCGAAACTTTTACCAACGATTAATAAGATAATTAATGGGATCAAAAAGAATAAAATTGACCCAACTCGTTCAAGTTGGGCAATCCTCAACTTAATTAGCTCATCTTGATGCTGTGGCTCTAGCGACATAATCGGTTTACAACTCCCCAGACTTACGAGCAGGATTACGCCCAGAGAGGTTGTTAGTTGCACTCTGCAGTGAGTTATCGCGCACATCGACCCTCGCTTGGAATGGTGGGAATGGTAAGGTAATCCCTTGTTCAGCAAAGGAAACTAAAATATTTTGGTGGATCTCATGACGAGCCGGTAAGCGGTGCCCCATCTCAGCTGCATAGACACGTAACTCAAATATTTGAATCCCTTGCTGTAAATCAACCAAATACACTTCTGGCGCTGGGTTATCTAAGATCATCGTAGAGCGATTCGCTGCGCGTAAAATAGTGTTAGTCACTAACTCACTGTTGGCATCTGATGGTGCGGGGATGGTCATAACGATACGGGTGATAGTGTCAGAAAGTGACCAGTTAATAAATTGCTCGGTAATAAAAGCCTTGTTCGGCACAATAATTTCTTTTCTATCCCAATCTGTTAGGGTCGTTGCCCGGGTATTGATTTTGGTGATGCTACCCGTTAAGTTACGAATAGTCACGGTGTCCCCGATACGAATTGGTTTTTCAAATAAAATCATCAAACCAGAAATAATATTGGCAAAAATTTCTTGTAAACCGAAGCCAAGCCCAACCCCCATTGCCGCGATTAACCATTGAAGTTTTGACCAGTCAATCCCTAACATAGAGAAGCCGACAATGGTACCAATAAGGGTGATACCATACTTGGTTAGTGTACTGATAGCGTAGCCAGTACCTGGCGTTAAATCTAAATGCTGTAATACTGCAAGTTCCAATAAAGCTGGAAGGTTACGAACTAATTGAGCCGTTACAATAATCGTTAAAATGGCAATAAAGATAGAACCCATCGTGATAGGCTGAATAGTATCAACACCATTTACTGTGGAAGTCACATCCCATAAGCGAATATTTTCTAAGAAAGAAAATGCAGTGTGTAATTCTGACCACAGCCAAATAAGTGATACCAAGGCTATCATGGTTAAAATTGAGCGTACCAGCCCAACAGATTGGGTACTGATAGTATCAAGGTCAATGACCTGTTCTTCGATATCAATATTCCCTTCGCTACTGGCACTTGCTTGTTGGTTATCATCTTCACCTTTGGCTCGTTGTGCCAAAATCTCTGCACGGCGCTGCTTAGCACGCTCAAACGCAAGCTTACGGCGTTGCATCGACATCCATCGACGAATGGTGTGATATATAATGAGGATCACAAACCAAATTGCCACGGAGGTTTCTAAGCGGGCGAGTAGGGCTTGTGATGTTGAAAAATAGCCTAAAATAGAGAAAAATGCGGCAATGATGGGGGCGAGTAATATCATCCACCATAGTGCTTTATTAACAATATTTTCCCCAGACCCATGTCTATCTATATACAGCGGAATTTGTGAGCGACGTAGGTTATTAGTAATTAGGCTTAATGCGATACACAAAAAGATGAAGCAGAAACGGCCAATACTTGCCGCAAATTCCCTATCACTATAATGTTCAAAGGTGATAATGGCCATAACGAGAGGGACGATAACAAAAATAGCCATACGGTAATAACGCATCGCTCGTTTGACAGCGTCTTTGTCCCAACCAAAGTGGGAAATAAATAACCCCGTTGGGCGAGAGAAGGTCTCACTGATCATAAACAGCCATAAAAGTGGTGTGGTTGCACTCACGCCAAAACCAATGGCGACGGCCATCGGATACTGCCATGCACTTTGTAACCCATAACCTATAGCGGACCACATCATTGGTAATGGCAGTGCCACAATAATCGACCAGAAAATAGTACGGATGGTTAAATAGAAGCGGTCTTGCGTCACTTTACCGATACGTAAACTGGAGCGATCAAGGAATGCTTGGTAATGTTTGCGAGTACTGATGCTAAAAATGACCAGTGCTATTGAACCTAAAAGATATAAAAAAGTATCTTGGGTTGTCACCATAACACTGAGTGCGCCAGCAAGCTGGGACAAGGTATCAAGTGACAGTAACTGGGTAATATCTGTGACTAGCAATACGGGATAACTGATGCTAATTGGCGGGACATCAGCTACCCAAAATAGGTAGCGGTTAGACGCATCTTTTACTTCTTTTAATGCATCTGTTAATTGCCCTGTCGCAACATTTAACTTTGTCAGTTCTAACATTTCAGCGTCAAGGCCTGAAATCAACGAGGTTAATAGCTCCCGACGTGTTTTGATTAAAGATTGATAAACCTGAATTTGGGCTGCATTTAGCTCATTAGCCGTTTCTTGTTCGCGGGTATCAATTTTAGTTAGTCTATCAAGGCTATCTTCGTAATTTAAGCGTTGGACTCGTAAATCAGCCATTTCACGGTCAAGTTGCTGGCTTTTAGGGATATCTGGCAAACGAGAAAGCTGTGTCCTCAATGCTTCCCCTAGAGTACTCGAACTACTGATCCATTGAGCTTGCTCGCGAATGGTTGTTAATGCTTGGCGAGCATCGCGAATACTGGTAGATATTTCCGATTGGCTGGTGGTAATCGCACTCATACGTTGAGCTTGAGCCGTTAATTCTTGTGACATTTTACGGTTGACATCAAGCTGTTCTTTCAAAAAGGGCGTTAATTCACCTTGTTCAGCCAACATTTCTGTATGTTCTAAAGCTAAAATGGCTTTTTGTTGGCGTTGAGTATTTTGAAAGTCACGTAATTTTTGAAGCTCAAGCTCCATGCGTTGATAACGTTTTTTATATAACTCTAAAGTAATACGTGAAATTTCTTGGCGATTATTGGCGGACAACTGCGCCATTTCTAATTCATTAACGGCTGATTTGCGAGCACTTACTTCCGCTTGAGCTAAGGTATACTGGGCTTCAGCCAAAGGCGTTGATGGAGTACTAAGGGATTGAAAGCGTGATGTTGCTTCAGTGAGTATACGCCTTGCTTCAGAAAGTTGTTGTGGCAGTACATTTAATGACTCACTGATCTCTCGGCCTTTATCTTGCTCCTGTTGGGTTAGACGGCTTTGGTCCAGTAATTGGCTACTGAGTTGAATAATACGCTGGTCTAATTCCCCTAAACTAATCCCAACTGGGATAGGGGCAGGTTGATCACTTTCGTTAAGTAGCTTTTGTCTTAGCTCCTTAATAATATTAGGGAAATCATCAATAGCTTTTTGATAAGATTTTGCTTTAGCTTCAGAATCACGAGTTTCGTTTATCCAATTGAGTGCGCCTTGTAACGCTTGAGCTATTTCTGCATCTTTGGGGTTTTTACTCGAATCAAGTTGTTTGAGCTCCTGCTTAATCTGTGCTTCATCCTGCGCCGCCGTAGGTGCCGCAACGGAAGAAAAAACGATTAACAGACTAACAAAAAAACTGATAATCAAACGCACAGTAAGGAGCTCCTTTAAGGAATGAGTGATTTACTTAACTTCAGTTGGTTCTTCTGCTACTTGATCTGCTACAGTTTCAGCGAGTAATTCACCCATACGTGTAGCATAACCAGGGATCAGCGATGGGTTAAAACTGATTTTATTGGCTTCAAATAAGTTAACCACCGTTGAACCAAGTTTAAAAAGCCCCATTTCTTCGCCTTTTCTCAGGAAAATAGCACCTTCAGAACCTAATTCAGGGTAAACCCAACGCTTGATTACACCTTCACGAGTCGCATTCACACAGCCGCTCCAGACTGTATCTATACTACCTACGATGGTTGCACCAACAAGAATTTGCACCATTAAACCAACTGGAGTGTCAAAAACGCAAATCAAGCGCTCATTACGCGCAAACAGATTCGGGACGTTTTGTGCCGTCAGTGGGTTCACAGAAAATAGGTCACCAGGGACATAAATCATTTCTTTGAGCAAACCATCACATGGCATGTGGACACGATGGTAATCACTTGGCGATAGATAAGTCGTAATAAATTGGCCACCGCGGAAATGCTCAGCTAATTGATATTGCCCAGCGAGTAATGCTTCAACGGTGTAATTGTGGCCTTTTGCTTGAAAAATAATGCCATCATTAATTGAACCAAGTTGACTCACCGCACCGTCTGCGGGCTGGGCAAGTTGATTATCTTTTTCAACGATTGGGCGTGCATCTTCTTTTAGCAGACGGATAAAAAACTCATTAAAGGTAGAATAAGCGGTCAATTCACTTTTTTGGGCTTCATTCATATCCACTTTATAGGCTTTTACAAACAGCTTAATTGCCCATTGTGTCAGAAACCCTGCATTTCGGCTCGCAAACCAGCCTGCGAATTCAGTAAGGCATTGTTTTGGAAGCATATATTGCAAGCGAATTTTAAATTTATCTAGCACGTTAACCTCTGGTTTTTAAAGGTATGTTAGCAAAAGGGCGGCTATTGTACACAGTTTACTCGCCATATTTCAAACGGTAGTAGGGGGTACCTAAGTGACAGGGAAATACATGTCTTTGGGGTTACCCAATTTTACTGCCGAACACTACTTAGAACTATTTAGAGCCGTAAACAACAAGATTGTAAGCGCTCACTAACTTCACTTGTCTTTCGCTGTAAAGTTACCGCGGGGTTTGACCTGTTCCATACTCTCTAAGATGCGATGGTAGTTTTCAAAGCGTGATTCGGCAATTTTCCCTGTATCTACGGCTTCACGCAGCAAGCAACCAGGATCATCCAAATGTTTGCAATCACGGAATTTACAACCACCAAGGTATTCTTTAAATTCGACAAATCCTTTCGTCACTTGTTCCGTGGTTAAATGCCACAAACCAAATTCACGAACTCCGGGGGAGTCAATCACATCACCACCTAGCGGAAAATGATACAAACGCGCTGTTGTCGTTGTGTGCTGGCCTAACCCAGAGTTGTCTGAAACGTCATTAACGAGAATCGCCTCTTCATTATGCGGAAGTAACGTATTTAGTAAACTAGATTTACCGACACCGGATTGCCCTACAAATACCGACATTTTACCTGCTAGTATGTTAGTAAGTGCTTCCATTCCTTCATTAGTATGGCTAGAGACCTCGAGAACTTGGTAGCCAATATCACGATAAATAGTCATTAAATCGCTTACCCATTCGCGATTCTCTGTATCGAGTAAATCGACTTTGTTTAACACGATAATGGGTTGAATTCCGATAGTTTCACAAGCCACAAGATAGCGATCGATAATATTGAGAGACAGTTCAGGTAAAATAGCTGAAACCACCACGATTTGGTCAATATTTGCAGCGATTGGCTTTAAACCATCATAATAATCTGGACGAGTTAATACTGAGTGGCGGTCATGCACAGCTTCAACGATACCATTAACTTTAATGTCACTTTGTGTGTTTAAGGCAGGGCGCCATACCACTTTGTCCCCAGTCACCAGAGATGAAATGGTCCTACGCAAGTTGCAGCGTTGTATTGTGCCGTCGAGAGCCTCAATATCTGCATGTTGCCCAAACCGGCTGATGACTAGGCCTTCTTGCGCTTCGCCTAATTGGCTATCATCAATCTCAACTGTTTTTTGCTTTTTAAGCCTTTTTTGATGATTTTCCTGAACGCGGCGCTGTTGGCCTTTGGAAAGTTTCTGTTTAGCCACCTGTCCTCTCTTCGCTATTGGTAGTCGTTTAGAATATCAATTATACAGTAAGTTGTTAGTAGAGCTTGCTAAGGCAATACCTGTCACTTAAGGCATGAACAGTGCTATCATACCTTAACTTCATAGAATGCAGTTAGGGTATATCATGCAAAAGAATGAGAATAATTTAATTTGGATCGATTTAGAAATGACTGGTCTCGACCCCGTTCGTGATCGCATTATTGAAATTGCCACTATTGTAACAGATAGTCATCTTAATATTTTAGCAGAAGGCCCCGTAATTGCAGTACATCAGACTGATGAGCAACTTGCGTTAATGGATGAATGGAACGTGAATACTCACACCAACAGTGGGTTAGTTGAGCGCGTACGTAAAAGTACAGTGAGTGAGCGTGAAGCGGAGTTAGCCACTATTGAGTTTTTAGAAAAATGGGTTCCTCAGGGGGCATCCCCAATTTGTGGCAATAGTGTTGGGCAAGATAGGCGTTTTCTGTTCAACTATATGCCTGAATTAGAACGCTATTTTCACTATCGTTACCTTGACGTTAGTACGCTAAAAGAGCTTGCTCGCCGTTGGAAGCCTGAGATTTTAGCGGGTTTCACTAAGAAAAATACTCACCAAGCCCTTGATGATATTCGTGAATCAGTCGCTGAGCTAGCTTATTATCGAGAGACATTTATTAAAGGATGAAAAGGTTTATAAATCTGCGGTCAATAGGCTGGTATAAGTATTATTGTTGAGTAAGTTACCAATGTTAATGTATTGAAATCAGATTTTTACAACGTTTGTTGATAAAATCACCATTGTGACTATTTTGTCGGCAAACGAATAAAAAAATTAAAAATTTGGGTCTAGGGGCTTGCTAGAATCTGAATTTTTCGTATAATGCGCTCCCCGTACCGATGAAGTTTTTGTAGTTAAGTCGGCACGTGGAATACCTAGAAATGGTGATGCGGGAATAGCTCAGTTGGTAGAGCACGACCTTGCCAAGGTCGGGGTCGCGAGTTCGAGTCTCGTTTCCCGCTCCAAATTTTCTTGGTGTTTTAGCTAAAGCACTATTTTCGTGATGCGGGAATAGCTCAGTTGGTAGAGCACGACCTTGCCAAGGTCGGGGTCGCGAGTTCGAGTCTCGTTTCCCGCTCCAAACTTTCTTAGTGTTTTAGTGATAGCAATACCCACCAAATGCGGGAATAGCTCAGTTGGTAGAGCACGACCTTGCCAAGGTCGGGGTCGCGAGTTCGAGTCTCGTTTCCCGCTCCAATATTTTCTTATCGTATTATTTTCTCTTATTACTCTTTCGTATTATTTACTCACACTTAAATCTAAGTGAAATCACGTATCGTTATAAATTCTGACGATCGACTGCTTTTTGGTACATATAATTTCTACAAGCTAGGATCGACGCGGCTTAAACGATCTTTTCCAGATCTTATTCCGATTTTTACTTGCATTCATCATCCGGTCGCCATAGAATAGCCACCCCTTGCTAATAGGGTGTTCTATTTGGTGTTTTATTTAAAAGTGGTTAGGTTAGCCTATTAGACAAAAAATTATTTTTTACCGGGTTTTACTCTTTTTTCATGGTAACTTGGTCTTTTAGTCACTTTATATCGATTAATCAACGTAAAATCAGTTTTTTTCTCTTATTACCTCATTGAAAAGTTATCCACAGCCTCGCCAATCTTAATGGGCGATTATTGTCGTTTGAAATAACTTATTGCACAGAGTTATCCACAGGATGATAGGTTGTTTTTGTTTACATTATCAAGATATGACTTGTTAATTACTCTTTCGTAACCCATTGATTTTTAGTGGTGGGATATATTTTTCTAAAATGTGTTGAGCACGACTTGCAAATTCTTTACCTATTGGTAGCTAAGCCTTTTTTTATTTTATTCACATCTGTTTGACAATTCTTTTTTTTGAATATATAGCCGCGCTTTTTTTAGGCGTCTCTAGGCAAACCTTTAGTAATGGCGCGTACAAGACGCTTTTGTTGTGAAGTTTGAATTGTTACTTGATTTTCGTTGCGTCGATTGAGCTGCTGTTGGATTGCCCAGTGGAAGTGTTCATCCAGCATCCCGTTGATCCCTAAACGGTTTTGTAAGGCAAGTACAATGTTATCTTGGTAGGGGGCATTACCTAATGCTACGCTAATATTGCGTAACCATTTGATATAACCAATTCTGCGGATCGCCGATCCTTCTGTCAACGTTAAAAATTTATCTTCTGTCCATGAAAAAAGCTCAAGAAGTTCAGGGGTATGCAACGCTCGTCTCGGGCTGAAATCTTCTTCATCGGTAAGCTGTGAAAAACGGTTCCATGGGCAAATCAATTGGCAGTCATCACAACCATAGATGCGATTTCCCATTAATGGCCTAAATTCTTCAGGAATAGCGCTATCTAACTCGATAGTAAGGTAAGAAATGCAACGCCTTGCATCTACGGTATAAGGTTCGACAATCGCGCCAGTGGGGCAGGTCGTCATACAAGCCACACAGCGCCCGCAACCCTCTTCGATAGGTTGATCAATAGGCACTGGTAAGTTAATCAATAACTCGCCTAGAAAAAACCAAGACCCTGCCTCACGATTTAATACGAGAGAATGTTTCCCTGTCCAGCCTAAGCCTGCTTTAACGGCAAGGGGACGCTCTAAGATAGGTGCTGAATCGACAAAAGGCCTAAAGTTAAGGTCGTCAACATGGATACCATTTGCTAGCATCATCCCATCAAATTCGCGACAATAGGCTAAAATACGGTCAGAAAGTACTTTTAAACGTTTTTTCAATAGCTTATGATAGTCACGGCCAAGAGCATAACGGCTAATATAGCCTAGCTCTGGGTTATTCAGTGTACTGGCAAATGCGGCTTTGGCTGGAAGGTAGTTCATGCGTACACTGATGACGCGTAATGTGCCGGGGTGTAATTCATGAGGTCTAGCACGCATCATACCGTGGCGGTTCATCCATTCCATTTCTCCATGGTATTGTTTGTCTAACCATGCTTGCAGCTTGGGTTCTTCTTCAGATAGATCTGTATCGCAGATCCCCACCTGTTGGAAGCCCGCTTCAATGCCCCATTGTTTGATATTCTGGGCCAGAAGATTGAGATCGAGGTATGTCGCCATAGATCCTATTATGGTAAAGGTTAAAACGGCAGGCACTCTATCATGTCCTGTGTTTTTCATCAAAATACAGGAAAAAAATGCCTCAATAATTTAGAACTATTATAGGATATTTCTGATCTCATCATTCAAGTCATGTTAATTAAGAAAAATGGCCCGGCTTGGGTTAAGATAAGCAGTAATAATGATATTAATTGTTATATCTGTTATCCATTATTGCGCGATGAACAATAATGCAAAAGATCTTAGGCCTAAACAGGCTAGATAGTTCACTAATGACGTAATCAAAGAACAATATGAAAGAACGTACAATACAACTTGCCAACGAAGAGCAAACTGTTGCGCTAGGTTGCACTATCGCTAAAGCTTGCCAGCAAAATACCGTGATCCACTTGTTTGGAGATCTTGGGGCAGGGAAAACAACCTTCAGCCGTGGTTTCTTGCAGGCTCTTGGTCATCAAGGTCATGTAAAAAGCCCAACTTATACATTGGTTGAGCCATATGAATTAGCGGGTCGTCAGGTTTTTCACTTTGACCTTTATCGCTTAGCCGATCCCGAAGAACTTGAATTCATGGGTATCCGTGATTATTTTTCTGAAAATTCGATCTGTTTGGTTGAATGGCCGCAGCAAGGTAAAGGTTTTTTGCCTGAAGCGGATCTTGAGCTCCATCTAACCTATCAAGGTGAAGGGCGTCAGGCTCACTTTATTGCTTTGTCTGCAAATGGGGAGTCGTTGTTAGAAGCATTATCCCTACTTTAAGGAAGCTATTGCTCATGTTGAATGCATCAATACATAAAATAACAAAAAAGGGTTTTTTTACTGTTTTCTTCCTGTTTATGTTATCGATAGTGTGGTTGTTTGTTGCGAAAGCACAGGCAGCGACGTTGTCTAATATTCAAGTCAGTAATAGCCCATCACAGGCAGAAGTGACCCTAAGCTTTACCGATGGTAAGCCTGATTACTCGTATTTTCCATTGCATTCGCCTGAGCGCCTTGTTATTGATCTAAAACAACGGGGCGAGATCATTGGGCTCCCCCTTAAAGTCCCCGCGGGTGATTTAGTTAAATTAGTGCGCTCGAGCCAACCGTCAGATAATCAACATAAAAGGGTCGTCTTGGAGTTGTCTCGGGCTGCAAAAACTAAAGTGCAACTTAAGCAAGTTTCTGGCCAATACCAATTAATATTTACCATTTATACCGGTAATTCAGCAAATTCGGCATCACTAAATCGGACGAGTAGTGCAGCGGCTCCAGTGGCAAATAGTGCGTCGGATAAACCATTAAAAATGAATAAGCCAGCCCCTGTTGCAACACCTGTTCCCGTAAATAATAAGCAACTGCCAAAAGGCTCTAAACAAGTTGTAATTGCGATTGATGCAGGGCACGGAGGAAAGGACCCCGGGGCAATTGGTAAAAATGGTTACAGAGAGAAAGATGTTACGCTCAGTGTTGCACGCAAGTTATATCAGCGCCTTGAGGCGGACCCAATGTTCAAGCCCGCGATGACGCGTGATGGCGACTACTTTATTTCAGTCAGCGGTCGCTCTGAGGTTGCACGTAAAAAAAGCGCTAACATGTTAGTGTCTATACATGCCGATTCTGCGCCGAATAGCCGTGCTCGTGGGGCTTCTGTATGGGTATTATCTAACCGGCGTGCAAACAGTGAATTAGGTAGCTGGTTAGAGCAACGTGAGAAACAATCGGAACTATTAGGTGGGGCAGGTGATGCGCTTAGTGGTGCTGATCCTTACTTAAGCCAAGCGGTTTTAGACCTGCAATTTGGTCATTCCCAACGAGTTGGTTATGATGTTGCGGTTAAAGTTATCGAACAACTACGGAAAGTTGGCAATATTCATAAAAAAACACCAGAACATGCAAGCCTTGGTGTACTTCGCTCCCCTGACATTCCATCAATTTTAGTTGAGACAGGGTTTATCAGTAATACAGCTGAAGAGCAATTGTTGAAATCCAATGAATATCAAGACAAAGTTGCTGAAGCTATTCATTTAGGGTTACGCCAATATTTCCTTGCGAATCCAATACAAGCGGCACCACGCTAAGGGGTTTTGGGTCATGGCAATACACATTCTCTCTCCTCAACTCGCAAACCAAATTGCCGCAGGTGAAGTGGTTGAAAGGCCTGCCTCAGTAGTGAAAGAGCTTGTTGAGAATAGCCTTGATGCTGGGGCTACACGGGTTGATATCGATATTGAACGTGGGGGAGAGAAACTGATCCGCATCCGTGATAATGGCTGTGGGATTAGCAAAGATGAGCTGATCCTCGCTTTAGCACGTCATGCAACCAGTAAAATCGCAACGTTAGATGACCTTGAAGCGATTATGAGTATGGGGTTCAGAGGGGAGGCTCTTGCTAGTATTAGCTCGGTTTCACGTTTGACCTTAACATCAAAACCAGCAGATCAAACAGAAGCATGGCAGTCTTACGCTGAAGGTCGGGATATGGAAGTGTTAGTTAAGCCCGCGGCCCACCCAAATGGCACAACCGTTGAGGTGTTAGATTTATTCTATAACACGCCAGCACGGCGCAAATTTATGCGTACAGAAAAAACGGAATTTGGCCATATCGATGAAATTGTTCGTCGTATTGCGTTATCTCGCCCTGATGTTGCTATTAACCTGACGCACAATGGCAAATTGGTGAAGCAATATCGTGCTGCCCATGATGAAACTCAACAAGAAAGGCGGCTTGGTACCATCTGTGGTACCGCTTTTATGCAAGGCGCATTGAGCTTATCTTGGGAACATAGTGACCTTGCTATTAAAGGCTGGGTGGTTTCACCATCGAATATGCCAGTTAGTGAAGCACAATATTGTTATGTGAACGGCAGAATGATGCGTGACCGGCTGATTAATCATGCAATACGTCAAGCTTATGAAGGGCACTTAGAAGAAAACCAGCAGCCTGCCTATGTCCTTTATTTGACCATTGACCCGAAACAGGTTGATGTTAATGTGCATCCGGCAAAACATGAAGTACGTTTCCATCAGGCTCGCTTAGTCCATGATTTTATTTATCAGGCTGTTCGTACTGTACTACTAGAAGCAGCATCAATTGGTGAATTGCCTGGTATTGAACCTGCAAATGCAGAATTTGAAAACCGTACCTCAGCAGGGGATAATTATTTTTCTTCTGTATCTTCTTCAACGAAGCCTGCTGAAACTGAACATGACGCTCGGGAGCCACTGAAACCGTCGTACGGAAAGGAGAGCAGGGAAAAGCAAGTTGCAGAGCCTTTGCTATCACAGCCAAAAGCGACATATTCAGGGGCCATAAAGACAGAATCAAAAAACCTCGCACCGGCCTACGACAAAAAAGCAGGTAGCCTTTACCAAAGCTTAATGTCGATCCCTGTTGCCCCTGAAGATAAAAAAACGCTATTTCCAGAAAGGCAAACTATAGATAACCCGCAAGTTACGTCACAATCTGTAGCAAAAAATGCGGATGACTACCTTTTTGGCAAAGTATTGACAATTTACGCAAAAAACTTTGCATTAATTGAGTCTTCATTAGGGTTAATCCTGCTATCCTTAACGGAAGCTAATTATTTATTGAAACTTGCGCAATTGTCACCTGCGGAAGGTGGTTTAAAGCCTCAACCATTGTTAATCCCTCTAAAATTGTCACTTAAAAGTGATGAAATAGAGGTTTTACAGCGGTACAAGGAACAATTGACAATATTTGGTATCGAAGCCACGATATTTCATGGAAAAGTAACAATTCATACGGTATCGTTACCACTAAGAACACAAAATTTATCACAGCTTTTTTCTGACTTGCTCGGTTTTTTATCGACAAAAGAAAGCGTAACCGATGAAGATATCGCACAATGGCTCGCTAAAGCGATTTCACAGGTGAAACCAGATGAAAGCTGGAGTTTAGCTCAGGCTGTCCAGTTGCTGGCTGATGTTGAGCGGGTTTGTCCGCAGTGGGTGAGAAATCCTCCATCAACATTATTACAATTAATTAATTTACAATCCGTGGTAGCTACACTAACAAATGAGTGATTTAGTAACTCAGAAAAAACCTGATGCAATATTCTTAATGGGTCCAACGGCCTCAGGTAAAACCGCTTTAGCGATAGAACTTCGCAAGCATCTGCCTGTGGAAATAATTAGTGTCGATTCGGCATTAATTTACCGTGGAATGGATATTGGTACAGCAAAACCAACGGCAGAAGAACTCAGCCAAGCTCCCCACCGTTTGATTGATATTCTCGATCCAGCTCTCCCGTATAGTGCTGCCGACTTTCGCCGTGACGCATTAAATGTAATGGGGGAAATTACAGCACAAGGTAAAATCCCATTATTAGTAGGCGGTACGATGCTGTATTTCAAAGCATTGTTGGAAGGGCTTTCACCATTACCTTCTGCAGATCCTGCTATCCGCTCAGAAATCGAACAAATTGCACAAAAACAAGGGTGGGATGAAATTCACCGTCGTTTGGCTGAGGTGGACCCGGTTGCGGCAGCAAGGATCCACCCTAATGATCCACAAAGATTATCCCGTGCTTTAGAGGTATATCTCATTTCGGGACAAACTTTGACTGAAATGACACAAACAGCCGGTGAAGAATTGCCTTATAATGTGTTTCAGTTTGCTATTGCGCCACAAGATCGTAAAATTTTACATGAGCGTATAGAACAACGTTTTCATCAGATGATAAACGCGGGCTTTGAAGATGAAGTGCGAGCGCTTTATCAACGAGGTGACTTACATGTCGATCTCCCTTCAATTCGTTGTGTGGGGTACCGGCAAATGTGGTCATACTTAGATGGCGAAATTAGCCATGATGAAATGATTTATCGGGGGGTCTGTGCAACTCGCCAATTGGCAAAACGCCAGATTACCTGGTTAAGAGGCTGGGAAAATATTCACTGGTTAGATAGTGAACAACCTCAGCAAGCGCTTGACACAGTTATGCAGGTTGTATGTGCATAGGACTGATGTTTGTGTACAATTAGAACGTTAAGCGCAATTTTTGAGTAGTTAATTTTGGAATCTTAAAGATTCTCTTTTAAAAACAACAAAATAAGGAAAACATAGAATGGCTAAGGGGCAATCTTTGCAAGATCCGTTCCTGAACGCATTACGTCGTGAAAGGGTTCCGGTCTCTATTTATCTCGTTAATGGCATCAAATTGCAGGGGCAAATTGAATCTTTTGACCAATTTGTCATTTTATTAAAAAACACAGTTAGTCAGATGGTTTATAAACACGCTATCTCTACTGTTGTCCCTGCTCGCCCTGTCTCCCACCATAGCGGTACTGGTGGCAGCACTGGTACTGGTAATGGTAATTACCATTCAGGTGCTCCGGCAGCGCAAGATGGCGAAGTAACTGAGTAAGTTTGTACGCTAAAAGACAAGGAAAGCATGGGTAGGGAGACTATACCTATGTTTTTCCTTTGCAATTATTGTTTAGCCTAAGAGGTTACACCTTGTTTGATAGGTATGAAGGCGGTGAACTAGCGGTATTAGTCCATGTCTTTTTTTCTCAAGAAAAAGACGTTGATAATCTGGCAGAATTCGAGTCACTTGTGACATCTGCTGGGGTAAAGCCAGTACAAATAGTTACGGGCAGTCGTAAAGCTCCTCATCCAAAGTTTTTTGTTGGTGAAGGAAAAGCAGAAGAAATAGCCCAAGCCGTTGAGGAAAGTGGTGCAGATGTGGTGTTGTTTAATCATACTCTAAGCCCTGCTCAAGAACGTAATCTCGAAAGGATTTGCCAATGTAAGGTGGTTGACCGTACAGGGGTAATTTTAGATATTTTTGCTCAACGCGCACGCACGCACGAAGGTAAGCTTCAAGTTGAATTGGCTCAATTACGGCATTTATCGACTCGTTTAGTGAGAGGATGGACGCATCTTGAGCGACAAAAAGGCGGGATTGGCTTACGTGGTCCCGGTGAAACTCAACTTGAGACAGACCGGCGGTTATTACGGGACAAAATCAAACAAATTTTATCTCGTCTTAGCCGGGTGGAAAAACAGCGTGAACAAGGGCGTCAAGCGAGAAGCAAGGCGGATATTCCAACTATATCCCTTGTGGGTTATACCAACGCAGGTAAATCCAGCCTGTTTAACCGTATGACGGCCGCGGATGTTTATGCTGCTGATCAGCTATTTGCAACACTTGACCCAACGCTTCGCCGTATTGATGTAGAAGATGTTGGCGCCGTGGTTCTTGCAGATACTGTGGGTTTTATCCGTCATTTACCACATGATTTGGTTGCGGCATTTAAAGCAACCCTGCAAGAAACACGTGAAGCAACGTTATTGCTGCACGTTATCGATGCAGCAGATAATCGTTTGGATGAAAATATCCATGCGGTTGAAAGCGTGTTGGAAGAAATAGAAGCGGATGAAATACCCGTACTTTTAGTGATGAACAAAGTGGATATGCTGGAAGATTTTATCCCGCGTATCGACAGAGATGAGGATAACAAACCTGTTCGTGTCTGGGTCTCAGCACAAACGGGTGATGGTATCCCGTTGCTGTTACAAGCATTGACGGAACGTCTTTCAGGTGAGATCGCACATGTTGAATTGCGTTTACCACCTAATGAAGGTCGTTTGCGAAGCCGTTTTTATCAACTCCAATCTATCGAACGTGAGTGGTTGGAAGAGGACGGCTCAATCGGCCTTGAGGTGCGTATGCCAATGGTGGATTGGCGACGTCTATGCAAACAAGAGCAGCAATTACCTGACTACGTTATATAATTGTATAGTTAGGCAATGGAATTGATATTAAGAGCCCTATCGCTCTTAGCCCTGAAAATCAATCATAAAGAATGGAGCTAAAACATGGCGTGGAATCAGCCCGGTAATGACGGACAAGACCGCGATCCGTGGGGAAGCGGCAATAAAGGCGGCAACTCTGGCGGGAACAAAGGTGGTCGGAAACGTGGGGCTTATGATCTCGACGATCTCTTTCGTAAACTAGGCAGTAAGCTTGGTGGAAATAAAGGCAGCGGTGGCGGTGATGGTGATAACAAACAATCATCACCAATTAGTGGCCGTTTAGGTATGTTAGCTCTTGCTGCCATCGTTGTTGTATGGGCCGGCTCAGGTTTCTACACCATTAAAGAAAGTGACCGTGGTGTAGTTTTACGTTTTGGTGAATATAGTGGCATTGTTGGGCCTGGTTTGAACTGGAAACCTACGTTTATTGATAGGGTTATACCTGTTAACGTAGAAACTGTTCGTGAACAAGCTACAAATGGCATGATGTTAACATCAGATGAAAACGTGATCCGCGTTGAAATGAACGTTCAGTATCGTGTTACCGACCCAGCACAATATTTATTTAGTGTAACGAACCCAGACAACAGTTTACGTCAGGCGTTAGATAGCGCAGTGCGTGGTGTTATTGGTCAGTCTGCGATGGAGCAAGTACTGACTACGAATCGTGCTTTTATCCGTGATGTCACACAAAAAGAGCTCGAAGCAACAATCGCACCATACAAAATGGGTATCACATTACTCGATGTCAACTTCCAAGCCGCGCGTCCACCAGAGGATGTTAAAGCAGCCTTTGATGACGTAATTGCAGCAAGGGAAGAAGAACAAAAAACAATTCGTGAAGCTCATGCTTATCGAAATGAAGTTCTTCCATTGGCAAAAGGTAATGCTCAAAAGCTGATTGAAGAAGCAGAAGCTTATAAAGCGAGTGTGGTCTTCAAAGCAGAGGGTGAGGTGGCAAGCTTTGCCAAAATGTTACCTGAATATCGTGCTGCGCCAGAGATAACTCGTGAGCGTCTCTATATTGATACGATGGAACGAGTTCTGAGCAATACACGTAAAATCATCGCGAATGATAAGAGCAACAGCATGCTAGTTCTGCCGCTTGATCAAATTATGCGTAATGGTAATGCAGCACAAGCACCAAAAGTGGCTCCATCAGCAAGAATGACGACACCAAGTAATAATTCGTCATCTTCAGGCGCAACTTCTACGCAGCCAAATAACGCTGTCCGTGGTGATGCAGTTAGAGTAGGGAGACAATAATCATGCGTAAATCGCTAATTGTTATCGTTATTGCCATTTTGGCAGTTGCATACGCATCTATCTTTATTGTGCCTCAAACGGATCGCGGTATTGTTTTGCGTTTTGGTAAGGTTCTGCGTGACTCTGAAAACAAGCCGATCATTTATGAGCCGGGTCTACATTTTAAAGTGCCATTTATTGAAACGGTTAAAATGTTAGACGCACGTATTCAGACGCTGGAAATTCAAGCTGACCGTTATTTGACGAGTGAAAACAAAGATTTAATGGTGGATTCATACCTGAAATGGCGCGTTACTGATTTCAGCCGTTACTATGTAGCGACGGGTGGCGGTAACCCATATCAAGCAGAAACACTATTAAAACGTAAGTTTAGTGACCGTTTACGTTCTGAGTTTGGTCGTTTAAGCGTTAAAGATATCATTACAGACTCTCGTGGTCGTTTAACTATTGATGTCCGTGATGCACTGAATAAAGGTTCTGCTACAGACGAAGCAACGAAAGATGCGGATGCAGCGATTGCTGATGCAGCAAAACGTGTAGAAGAAGAAACTAACCTGAAGCCACTGGTTGTTAATGCAAATAGTATGGCTGCATTAGGTATTGAAGTCGTTGACGTACGTATTAAACGTATTGAACTGCCAAATGAAGTTTCTGAAGCTATCTATGCTCGTATGCGTGCAGAGCGTGAAGCGGTAGCTCGTCAGCATCGTTCACAAGGCCAGGAAGAAGCGACTAAAATTCGTGCAGTTGCAGATAAAACTGTAACTGAAACCCTAGCAGAAGCTGAACGTACTGCTCTGACTTATCGAGGTGAAGGCGATGCAATGGCAACGAAACTGTTTGCTGATGCATTCAACCAAGACCCAGAGTTCTATGCATTTATTCGTAGCTTGCGTGCTTATGAGCAAAGCTTCAAGAGTGGTGAAGACGTGATGGTAATGAGTCCTGATACCGATTTCTTCCGCTTTATGAAAGCACCTACTAAGCTTCGCGCGACAGATTAATAAATAAGCTAAGTTGCGTGCAACCTAGCAAAATAACTGTTAAGCTATTAAAGAAAAGCCCGCTTCGGTGGGCTTTTTTTCGCCTGTCGTTTTAAGTGTAGGATTTTTCAGGGAAAATTTAAGCTGCTCAACTGATGATATTCACTTTGAGTTTACGGCAGAAATAAAAATACCATTTTACTTGCTTTCCAGAAAAAAATTTTTGTAATGCCAAAATATCACTGGAACAGTTCATTTTTGATGGTAGAATTCATTTTTAAGCAACCGAGTGTATTTCAAAATGGGTAAGAACGTTGTCGTACTGGGCACCCAATGGGGTGACGAAGGGAAGGGCAAGATCGTTGACTTGCTGACAGAGCGTGCTAAATATGTAGTTCGCTATCAGGGCGGCCATAATGCTGGCCATACTCTTGTTGTAAACGGTGAAAAAACCGTTCTCCACTTAATTCCATCCGGTATTCTTCGTGAAAATGTCATCAGTATTATTGCTAATGGTGTAGTTCTAGCGCCAGATGCATTAATGAAAGAAATGAAAGAATTGGAAGACCGCGGTGTTCCTGTTCGAGAACGCTTACGTCTTTCTGAAGCCTGCCCACTGATCCTGCCTTATCATATTGCATTAGATAATGCGCGCGAAAAAGCACGCGGTTCTAAAGCGATCGGTACAACGGGTCGTGGTATTGGTCCTGCTTATGAAGATAAAGTTGCACGTCGCGGTTTACGTGTTGGTGATTTGTTTGATAAAGCAACGTTTGCAGAAAAATTAAAAGAAATCGTTGAATATCATAATTTCCAACTGGTTCATTACTATAAAGAACCTGCTGTTGATTACCAGAAAACGTTAGATGATATTATGGCTGTTGCTGACATCTTGACTGGCATGGTAATTGATGTTTCTGATCTGCTCTATAAAGCCAATCAGAAGAATGAATTAGTGATGTTTGAAGGTGCGCAAGGTACATTACTGGATATCGACCACGGTACTTACCCTTATGTGACGTCTTCAAATACAACGGCTGGTGGTGTTGCGACAGGTTCAGGCTTAGGTCCGCGCTATGTTAACTACGTACTGGGTATCATTAAAGCTTACTCTACACGTGTTGGTGCTGGTCCATTCCCAACTGAACTATTTGATGAAGTGGGTGACTTCCTGCGTGAGAAAGGCCAAGAATTTGGTGCGACTACAGGTCGTAAACGTCGTACAGGTTGGTTAGATATCGTTGCTATTAACCGTGCGGTACAGATCAACTCATTGTCAGGCTTCTGCATGACTAAACTGGACGTGTTAGACGGTTTAGAAGAAGTTAAACTTTGTGTCGGTTACCGTCGTCCAGATGGCCAAATACTTGAAACTACGCCTTTGGCGGCAGACGAGTGGGATGGTTTAGAGCCAGTTTATGAATCAATGCCGGGTTGGAAAGAAACAACTTTTGGTGTGAAACAAAGAGAATTACTGCCACAAGCTGCTTTGAATTACATTAAACGTGTTGAAGACTTAACCGGTATTCCAGTTGATATTATTTCAACCGGTCCAGATCGTTCAGAAACAATGATCTTACGTGACCCATTTGACGTTGAGTAATAACACTGACAGCGCCTAATACAGGCGCTGTTTTTTTACTGCCTTATCCACATTTCCTGCCTTGTGATGTATCTTCTTTGATAAAGCATTCCAAATTTCACATAATATCCGCATAATGATTGATAAAATTGAATCTTCTGTATGTATTTTGTGCAATTAAGTGCATATTTGATTTGGGTAATACGCTAAACTGTATTTAAGTCTATATAATTTACTTACGTGCTCTATTTTATGCAGAAAGTAACGTTTCTGGGAGTAAAATAGAAAATATGCATTTTAAGCTAAGTCACATTTTTTAAGCCAAAAGCTTTTTTAGACTAATCGCTTTGTGGCCAAATGCGTTAAAGCCAAAATTTTGAGGTGATTGTGCAACTAACGAGTTTTACAGACTATGGATTACGAGCTCTGATTTATCTGGCTTCTCTCGGTGAGGGGAAGATGACCAGTATTACAGAGGTCACCGAAGTTTATGGTGTATCTCGTAACCATATGGTGAAAATTATTAATCAACTCAGTCACCTAGGTTATATAAAAGCCACCCGAGGTAAAAATGGCGGGATTACACTTGGGCAACCAGCTGAATCTATTCGTATAGGGGATGTGGTTAGGGCATTAGAACCCCTAACACTTGTTAATTGTAGTGGTGAATTTTGCCACATAACACCTGCGTGTCGTTTGAAAGGTGTATTACACCAAGCAATACAGCAGTTTTTACAAGAACTTGATCAATATACGCTGGCGGACATGGTAAAAGATAACAGCCCGCTCTATCAATTACTGCTTGATTAATATTCGCAGTAGTTATGAATTCTGATGACAACGGAGGTAACGATGTCACAAGATCCTTTTCAGGAAAGAGAAGCAGAAAAATACGAGTCACCAATTCCAAGTCGAGAATATATTCTTGACCTTATCTCTAAACGTACAGCTCCTGCCAAACGCGAAGAAATCGCACAATTATTGAACTTATCAACTGAAGATGAACTAGAAGCTTTACGTCGCCGGTTAAGAGCGATGGAGCGTGATGGTCAACTGGTCTTTACACGCCGCCAGTGCTATGCGTTGCCAGAACGCCTAGATTTATTAAAAGGAAAGGTAATCGGCCACCGTGATGGTTATGGCTTCTTACGCGTTGATGGTAAAAAAGAAGACTATTATTTGTCTCAAGATGAAATGAAACGCGCTTTGCATGGCGATATCATTTTGGCTCAACCTTATGGGCAAGATCGCAAAGGGCGCACGGAAGTCCGTGTTGTCCGCGTGTTAGAACCCCGTAATAACCAAATTGTTGGCCGTTATTTTATTGAGTCAGGCATGGGGTTTGTTGTACCTGATGATAGCCGCCTTAGCTTTGATATTTTGGTCCCTAAAGACAAAATTAATGGCGCTCGTATGGGGAATGTTGTAGTTGTTGAGTTAGTCACTCGTCCACAACGCCGTTCTCAAGCTGTCGGTAATATTATTGAAGTACTGGGTGAAACGATGGGAACCGGAATGGCGGTTGAAATCGCATTACGCACCCATGAAATTCCACATTCTTGGCCACCTCAAGTTGAAAAACAAGTTGCTGACCTCAGTGAGCATGTCCCTGAGTCAGCCAAAAAAGGGCGCGTTGATTTACGCGACTTACCTTTAGTGACAATTGATGGTGAAGATGCCCGCGACTTTGATGATGCCGTTTATTGTGCACCGAAGAAAGGCGGAGGTTGGCGCTTATGGGTCGCAATTGCGGATGTTAGTTACTATGTTCGTCCGCAGACAGCTCTAGACACCGAAGCGCGTAGCCGCGGTAATTCGGTATACTTCCCATCTCAAGTAGTCCCTATGCTGCCTGAGGTGCTATCAAATGGTCTGTGCTCATTAAACCCAGGTGTTGACCGCTTGTGTATGGTGTGCGAAATGACGGTGTCTGCATCAGGAAAACTGTCTTCATACAAATTTTATGAAGCTGTTATGAGCTCTCATGCAAGGTTAACTTATACAAAAGTATGGAAAATCTTAGAAGGTGATGAAGAGCTACGTGAACACTATAAAGCACTTGTGCCACATATTGAGCATTTGCATCAACTATATAAAGCATTAGATTCCGCACGTATTGAGCGTGGTGCGATTTCTTTTGAATCTGAAGAAGCGAAATTTATTTTTAATGCTGAACGCCGCATTGAAAGTATCGAGCCGGTTGAGCGTAATGATGCACACAAATTGATTGAAGAGTGCATGATTTTAGCTAATATTGCGGCAGCTCGGTTTGTTGAGAAAAACGAAGAGCCCGCGTTATATCGCGTGCATGATCGCCCGAAAGAAGAGAGCGTGATGAATTTACGCTCTGTTTTCAGTGAATTAGGTTTAACTTTACCCGGCGGAATGAAACCTGAGCCAAAAGACTATGCTCAGGTCATGAATGAAGTGGCAGAGCGCCCTGATCATGAATTGCTGCAAACTATGATCCTGCGTTCAATGAAACAAGCTATTTATGACCCAGAAAATCGCGGTCACTTTGGTTTAGGTTTAAAATCGTACGCCCACTTTACGTCGCCAATACGCCGATACCCAGATTTAACATTACACCGTGGTATCAAGTATTTGCTGGCTAAAGAGCACGGTCATTCGGATAAACGTTGGACTGAAACGGGTGGCTGGCATTCTGATATGGACAGTATGCTACAATTAGGTGAGCATTGTTCGATGACTGAGCGCCGTGCTGATGAAGCAACTCGTGACGTCGCAGACTGGCTGAAATGTGACTTTATGCAGGATCAAGTTGGTCAAGTTTTCACAGGGTTAATTACCAGTGTGACCGGTTTTGGTTTCTTTGTTCGTCTGAATGATTTATTTATTGATGGCTTAGTGCATATTTCTACCTTGGATAACGATTACTATCGTTACGATGCTATTGGTCAACGTTTAATTGGTGAGTCATCGGGTACGACCTATCGTCTTGGTGATGAAGTGGAAATCCGTGTTGAAGCCGTGCACATGGATGAGCGTACAATTGATTTTGCTTTGATTTCAACAACTCGCAAGGCTAAAAACCCTGGTAAAACGACTCGGGACAGAATGAAGAAAGATGTCAAAAATGCGACGCGTTCAACCCGTAAAAAAGGGGATGCAAGCAAAGAGAAAAACTTCGAGCCTGATTCTGCATTCCGTCGTTCTGAGAAAAAAGCCAAAAAAGGTGATGCTAAGCCAGATGTGAAAGGTAAAGGAAAGAGTAAAAAACCTTCCGATAAAACCAAGAAAATTACGGCTAAATTAAAAGCAAAACGTGTTGCAAAGAAAATACCAAAACAAGATGGATAGGTCTTTCTTAGCTGTAATACTTTGTTAATTAACGAAAGTGGCGTAAACGCGCCACTTTTACATTTTTATCAATACATAAGAAATTTATGAGCGAAATGATTTATGGCATTCACTCTGTGAAAGCCTTACTTGAGCGTTCACCGCAACGCATTAAAGAAGTGTATATTCTGAAAGGCCGCGAAGACCGTCGATTAATGCCACTCGTGCGTGAAATCGAAGCCTTAGGTGTTGTCGTTCAAGTTGCCAATCGTCAGTGGATGGATGGGAAAACTGAAGGGGCGGTTCACCAAGGTATTATTGCGAAAGTGTTGCCGGGTAAGCAGTATCAAGAAGGTGACTTGCCCGACTTACTCGACAATACTGAGTCGCCATTCTTATTGGTACTCGATGGCGTGACAGACCCTCATAACTTAGGGGCTTGTTTACGTAGTGCGGATGCGGCTGGTGTTCATGCAGTTATTGTTCCGAAAGATAAGTCTGCTCAATTGAATGCAATAGCCAAAAAAGTTGCTTGTGGAGCGGCTGAAAATGTACCGCTTATCCGAGTTACAAATTTGGCAAGAACCTTGCGCTTGTTACAAGAGTACAATGTTTGGATTGTGGGGACAGCGGGAGAAACTGACCATAACTTGTATCAAAGCAAGCTAACGGGGGCTATTGCTCTAGTGATGGGAGCAGAGGGCGAAGGTATGCGCCGTTTAACTCGGGAGCATTGTGATGAGCTAATCAGTATCCCGATGGCAGGTTCAGTTTCGTCACTGAATGTCTCCGTTGCAACAGGGGTTTGCTTGTTTGAAGCCGTTCGCCAACGTCTGGCGGGTGTTAGCAAATAAATATTATGGTAATAACTGCATCCATCACTTGAGTTTTATCTCAGGGATGGGTATAGTTACGCGTCAATTTTTTAGCCGCACTCAATAAGTTCCTTGCCTCCGCGGGCCGCGGTTAACCCAGACAGGAGGCTAATAATCCGTAAGGAGCAACTACTAATGCGTCATTACGAAATCGTTTTTATGGTCCATCCTGACCAAAGCGAACAGGTTCCGGGCATGATCGAGCGTTACAGTGCTGTTATCACTAACGCACAAGGTCAGATCCACCGTCTGGAAGACTGGGGCCGTCGTCAACTGGCTTACCCAATCAACAAACTGCACAAAGCTCACTATGTTCTTCTGAACGTAGAAGCTCCACAGGAAGCGATTGATGAGCTGGAAACTAACTTCCGCTTCAACGATGCCGTTATCCGCAGCATGGTTATGCGCTTAAAACACGCAGTAACAGAAGCTTCTCCAATGGTTAAAGCTAAAGACGAACGTCGTGGCCGTGACCTATCTGATGAATATCAGGAAGAAGAAGCTGAAGAAGCTGGGGATTCTGAAGAGTAATTGCGCAGGTGACCACCAATCGTTTAGTGCTCACAGGCATAGTCTGTAAAGCATTGATTCGAAAAGTGAGTCCGTCAGGCATTCCTCACTGCCAGTTTGTTTTAGAACATCGTTCGAAGCAACAGGAAGCGGGGTTGTCAAGGCAAGCATGGTGCAGAATGCCCATTATCGCCAGCGGACAAACCTTACAAGCCCATACTCACAGTATAACGGTCGGCAGTTGGATTACAGTAAGCGGTTTCATTAGCACTCATCAAGGGCGCAATGGAATTAGCAAGATAGTCCTCCATGCCGAGCAGATTGATTTGATAGATTCTGGAGACTAGCCATATGGCACGTTATTTCCGTCGTCGCAAGTTCTGCCGTTTCACAGCGGAAGGCGTTCAAGAGATCGACTATAAAGATATCGCAACGCTGAAAAACTACATCACTGAAAGTGGTAAAATTGTACCAAGCCGTATTACCGGTACTCGTGCAAAATATCAGCGTCAGCTCGCTCGTGCTATCAAGCGCGCTCGCTACCTGTCTCTGTTACCATATACTGATCGTCATCAGTAATTGGTACAGTCCATTAACGACTTAAGAGGATAAGGTAATGCAAGTTATTCTGCTTGATAAAGTAGCTAACCTAGGTAGCCTAGGTGATCAGGTTAACGTTAAATCGGGCTATGCTCGTAACTTCTTAGTTCCACAGGGCAAAGCTGTTCCTGCAACTAAGAAAAACATCGAATTCTTCGAAGCTCGCCGCGCTGAACTGGAAGCTAAATTAGCTGACGTTCTAGCAGCAGCACAGGCTCGTGCAGCAGCAGTTACTGCGCTGGGTTCTGTAACTTTAGCTTCTAAAGCTGGTGACGAAGGTAAACTGTTCGGTTCAATCGGTACTCGTGATATCGCTGATGCAGTTACTGCAGCTGGCGTTGCAATCGCGAAAAGCGAAGTTCGCCTACCAAACGGCGTTCTGCGTACTACTGGTGACCACGAAGTTCACTTCCAGTTACACAGCGATGTTTTCGCAGAGCTGAACGTTATCATCGTTGCTGAGTAATCAAAAATGATGGTATGCACTGTTGATTTATCAGTGGTGCAATAAAAAACACCGGCATAGCCCGGTGTTTTTTGCTTTCTAGGGGATCTATTTCCCTATAACCTATATTCTAAGTAATTCATTGGAATTAGCTTTAATGTATTTAAACGCTAAACTTTATTGATTTGCTAAACATTGGTAGTCGAGTATTTCCCCCGCTGAACCTAAATTCAACTCCGTGATATCCAACCGATTTGCTAGCAACACCTTTGAGCCATCTTTCAGCTGTACCATTGCTAAACCATAATTTCCCATCTCGTCGTGATGTTTCACAACATAATCATACAGTTGATTGAATGGATTTTTTGCATCGTTAAATTCAGATTGAAGCTTTTTTGCTAAGTAATGATGGCCAACGAGCTCAGTTGGTAGAAAAGCCCAGTCTGTTGTTATCGTTGACGAAAATTGGTTTAGTTTCTGGTGGACTTCTTGTTTTAAACAGGCAAGGTGAATATGTAATTGGTCTTGTGAACGCCCAT
This sequence comes from Providencia sp. NPDC089933, assembly GCF_049545585.1. Lineage (NCBI taxonomy): Bacteria > Pseudomonadati > Pseudomonadota > Gammaproteobacteria > Enterobacterales > Morganellaceae > Providencia > Providencia sp. NPDC089933. The sequence goes on along the minus strand of NZ_JBMWDT010000010.1, from coordinate 108,815 downwards.
ATTGTGAATTAACGGCAATAGCTAATAAATCATCAGGGATCTCTTTTTTTGATTGTTGCAATAAACTGGCTCGTTCTTGCCAAGCTAAAGCGAAATAGTTAGGCGCATTTGCCGTTATTAATTGTTTTGCTTCAATCCCTTTAACCTTACTGGTAGGGATAACTAAGTTATGTAATGGCCCTTTTTTGTCTTTAAATAACACATACTGATTTTCCGTATCGACTTTTAGGCAAGGGGGAGTGATTGAGTGAGTTTGTTGTTGGGGAATGCATTGGCTATTAATGATATTCCAGAGTGCATTAGCATTGAGTTTAATCCAAGAAATATAACCAATAATGATGGCTAACAATAGGAAAAAAAGCCCCAAAAAAAGTTTAACCCATTTATTTTTTAGCATAATAATTTGTTAATGTGTGTATTTTAGGTTGAAAGAACTTTAAGTATACAGCAAAAGCAGGTAGGTGAGAGGGAAATAGTGGTTGGATGTCGCTTATCGGGCAGCTTAATGACAGTGAATTAAGCTGCCCATCGTTATTTACTATGGCGTACGGTAATAGCCACCGTCACTTAACCTAGCAAAGCTATAAGTTTTCCCATCAGATGCGGTAATTTCCAATAGTTGGACTTCGCCTTTTGCATTTGCTTTCAAACGAATTTTTTGCCCTTGGCGCAAATTACTTAATGGCTTTTCTGCGCCTTCAACGCGAGCCATGGTAAAGGCATCATTGGCTTGCAGGTTATTATCACGAAATAGTTGGGCGAGTGTTTTGCCTTTTTGTACGCGATAATTCTGCCATTTATTGGCTGATGAACTCACCGTATTAGGTTCTTCACTTGGCGGTTGCGCGGTTGCCGTTGGTGGCTCAACCGGTGCAGGGTCAATGGGTTCAGGTACTATTTCGGGCTCTGAGGGTAACGATTGTGGTGCGCTTTCTCCTTGGGTTTCAGGTTCTTGGGTTGGAGAGGGGATGACTGGGTCAGGTGTAATATCAGGTGTGGTTGGCGGTGGGACCACAATAGGTTGATTCTGTGCAGTTGTGTTTAACGGTTTATCTTCCGCGGGCCAAAGTAGGGCTACCACGACAATGAGAACTAAAGTAGCAATACCATAGCGGTGAAATTTTGAAAGTTTAAACATCACTCCTCCTTGATGAGGCAATGAGTAAATTTGTTCATATTTCCACGATATTAACACCATTTTATTGTATTTTAAGGGCCTGACTCGATTTTTCAGAGAACACTGAGTTAATTTATCGCTAATCAGCTGCTTTTATTATTTAGATCGATTGTTTGGGTTTACCCATAAGTGTCAGGCTGCTATCCTTGCTTTTTTCTCAAAACCATATGGGTGTTTTCATGGCAAACCAAAATTTCGATTCAGTAGAAGCACAAGCGAGTTATGGCATTGGTCTACAAGTTGGGCAGCAATTATTAGAGTCAGGCTTAGAAGGTTTAGTGCCAAATGCGATTTTGGCAGGGCTTGTTGATGCTTTAGAAGGCAATATGCCATCAGTGCCTGTTGAAACACTACATAAAGCACTGCGTGAAGTTCATGAACGCGCCGATGCTGTTCGTGTTGCACGTCAGGCTGCATTAGCAGAAGAAGGCCAACAGTTCCTTGATGAGAACCAAAAACGTGAGGGTGTTTCAACCACTGAATCTGGTTTGCAATTCTCAGTAATTAGCCAAGGTGATGGTGCAATTCCTTCACGCACAGACCGTGTTCGTGTTCACTATACGGGTCGTTTAATTGATGGCTCAGTATTTGATAGTTCAGTTCAACGTGGTCAGCCAGCAGAATTCCCAGTGAGTGGCGTGATTCCTGGGTGGATTGAGGCATTAACACTGATGCCTGTAGGGTCTAAATGGGAGTTGTATATCCCTCATCAATTAGCATATGGTGAGCGCGGTGCGGGTGCTTCTATCCCTCCATTTAGCACATTAGTGTTTGAAGTAGAATTATTGGAAATCTTATAATTTAAGTAAATTTGCTTAAGTTTTAGATAAATGCCTCATTGTTGGTTCAACGGTGAGGCTTTTTTTATAGCGTAAACTTTTCACGCTTGCTAATCTTGCTGTAAAGGGTGATTGAGAGGTGATTAAAATGCTACAACAAATTTGTGAACTAGCTCAAGAAGCAGGCTATGCCATTATGGAAACCTACAATGCACAAGAGCCTTTGCAGGTTGAACATAAAAGTGATAATTCCCCTGTAACAGAAGCGGATATTGCAGCTCATAAAGTCATTGCAGCAGGGCTCACTCGTATTGCTCCAGATATTCCACAACTTTCGGAAGAAGACCTTGTTGACTGGTCAGTTCGTCAACATTGGCAACGCTATTGGCTAATAGACCCACTTGATGGCACAAAAGAATTTATCAATCGCAATGGGGACTTTACCGTTAATATTGCATTGATTGAAAATGGAGTGCCTGTGATGGGGGTTGTGTATGCCCCCGCGAAAGGGCTGTTATATTACGCAGAGGGGAGCCAAGCATGGAAAGAAGAAGGTGGTCATAAACAGCGTATTCATGTTCAGGATATGACCCCCCCTGTCATTGTGATCAGCCGTTCCCATCAAGATAGCGAACTGATGGATTATTTAACCCAAATGGGCGAACACACTACGGTGGAAATTGGTTCCTCATTAAAGTTTTGTTTAGTTGCAGAAGGCAAGGCGCAGCTTTATCCACGCTTTGGGCCAACCAATATTTGGGATACTGCGGCAGGTCATGCTGTGGCTATTGGTGCGGGTGCGAAAGTGGTTGATTGGCATGGGAAAGTACAGGATTACACGCCAAGGGAATCATTTTTAAACCCAGGTTTTCGTGTTATTTTATTCTAGATAATTAAAACCAATAGTTGGCGCTTAAACATTCAAGTGCCAACTATTCGGAGTGCTAGTTGTCTAATTGCAGTACTTTAGCCGTTGCTGCCCGGATATCTAAACAGGCTTTTGCATCTTGTTTTAAATCAACCCCATAAGTTGGAATAATTTGTTTTAAGCGTGTTTCCCATCCCTCTGCTTTAAGTTGCTCATCGAAACAGGTTTTTAGTACGTTTATCGCAATAAAAGCAGCCGTTGACGCCCCCGGAGAAGCCCCCATTAATACAGAGAAGGATTTATCTGCACTGGTAATTAGTTCAGTACCGAATTCTAAAACCCCTTTCTTATCGTGATCTGGTTTTATAATTTGCACTCGTTGCCCTGCAACGACTTCTTTCCAATCTTCATGTTGAGCATCAGGGTAGAATTTTTGCAACATGGCAAACTGGTGAGCAGAAGTTTGTAGCACTTGCCCCACCAAATATTCAGCAAGTGACCAGTTATCTTTGGCGACCGCTAACATGGGTTCGATATTATTGAGATGAACCGATTCAAATAAATCGAGATAAGAACCATGTTTTAAAAACTTACTAGAAAAGCCTGCATAGGGCCCAAATAATAATGAACGTTTACCCCCAATTATACGGGTATCCAAATGAGGTACTGACATTGGTGGCGAGCCTTTATCCGCTTTCCCATAAACTTTAGCATGATGGCGCCCTGCAATTTGTTCGTTATCACAACGTAACCAGATACCACTGACAGGGAAACCACCAAACCCTTTACCTTCGGGGATGCCTGATTTCTGTAATAATTCAATAGCACGCCCACCGGCTCCTACAAAAACAAATTTTGCCGAAGTAACTTGTTTTTCATGAGTAATTAAATTTTTTACTTCTACATTCCAGCGGCCATCTTTTGTTTGTTTAACATCAATGACTTCATGCTTATAGTGAAGAGAAAAACCGGTTTGTTCGCTAAGTTGTGCAATTAATAGGTGGGTGAGAGCGCCGTAATCGACATCGGCTCCTGTCGCGACACGAGTGACCGCAATTTTTTCATTGCTTTCACGCCCTTCCATTAATAATGGAGCCCAGTCATCGATCTGCTTGGGGTCATCACTGTACTCCATATTATGGTAGCAATGGTGAGCGGACATCTGGCGAAAGCGTTGCTGTAAAAATTTCACATTGTCTTCACCCCAAACGAAACTCATATGTGGGCAAGGGTGAATAAAATCGCGAGGGTTTTTTATTTTGCCTTTTGTGACAAGGTATGACCATAGTTGGCGCGATAAATCGAATTCGGTGTTAACCTCAAGTGCTTTACTTATATCTACAGTGCCATCAGGGTTAGGTGGCGTATAGTTCATTTCGCAGTTTGCCGCATGGCCGGTTCCTGCATTATTCCAAGGATGAGAGCTTTCCTGAGCACAATCGTTTAATCTTTCAAAAATAGAAATTGTTAACGAAGGCTCTAACTCTTTGAGAAATGTAGCGAGGGTTGCGCTCATAATACCAGCGCCGATGAGGGCTATATCGACATTCTCTACAATAGGTTTATCCATTATGACCTCTAATTTTTAGTCGGGGTGAAGCAAAGCTGAGTATCTTCTTGATAGACAACATAAGCACGACGCCATGGTTCATCACCAATAAGCCGCCACTTATGACCCGTCCCAGTATTATCTTGCGCTAACAGAATATCACCTGGATTAATGACAAACTTAGAGCCATCTTTAGTTTCAAACTCTAAAGTACCGGTAAGAGTGATGACATAACGAGGAACGGGGTCCTTATGCCAATCGAAAGATCCGCCTGAAACGGTTTCACGAAAAGAAAGTTCACTAACAGCTATAGGAAGAGTTTGGTTATCACCATCTGCATTAGGAACACGACCAAGCTCTAGAGTTCCTTCTTCAAATAGAGAATTTCCATCTTCTCCCGTCCACATACGAACACAGCGTATCATTTTGTTTAGCTCCTTAATGACGTACAGAAATGTATCACAACTATTCGATATTCATTAGATATAACAAGCAAAGCTCTTAAAAAGATAATATTTAAATTTGATATAGTTTTAAATTTAAAGTGTTTTAGGCTTCAGGTCAAAAATATTATCTGATTATCTAAATATAGCTTAATAACAACAGTGAAACTTAGTTTTTTACCATTAATATTAAATAAATTTAATTTTTAAATCTTAATTTGATTGTCTTTTTAGGATGATGTTAAATATGTCTTGGATAGATTTTCTATGCTTAGAAAATATCTTTAAGTATATTTACTTTAGGTTTTTCTATGGTTGGGTTGTGGTTTGATTATACAAAATATAATATTTTTGATGTTTTATATAAGAATTTTTATATCCATAATGTATTGTAAAAACCAAATGTTAACTGATTTTTAAAAGTTAGATAATGGATAAAATATCATATAAATCCTCATTGCGAAGTAATGAAACTAGTATTTTTGATAAGATAACTAATGCAATTTCATCTTTTCCTTTAATAATTAAAAATATAACTAATACTGCACATTTTCCTAACAGAATAAACTTAAATGGGAGAATAGTAAAAAAATCCGAGAAGGTTGATGCTAATAAGGCATTAAAAGAAATTTTAGATATTGGGAAACATATCCATCGCGAAGCTATTGAGGTAACTCAATCTCCAATTCAAACTCAGCCTAATATTAATCATAAATTATCGTTGAAAGGTAACAAGGGGTTAATAGTTGGTAGCTTATTATTATTGGATCTGCAAAAAAATAATGCCATTCATCGTAGTGGTCATGAGGAGAATACAACAAATTTGATGGGGATGGAAAGGGGTGAAAGAAATTATAATGATACTATTCATTTTCATAGGAAAAGACGAAGTGTTTCCGAATCACTTAACCTAAAATTTGATATGAAAACAAATGCATACCTAGATCACTTAAGGGAAAGAGAAACTGGTTTTATAGGTAAAAAAAGTTATATTGGCTCATTGGTTTTTAAGTTAGAGGCTAAAGGCTGGCCATTAGATTTTAACTTATTAAAAAATAGATTTGAAAAGGACAAGTCACGTAGAATAAAAATAATAAATAAGTCTAAAAATATGTTAAAAGAAGCAGAGGCTAAAGCTTTTAGCCATAGGTTTAAAGCATTATTTGGACAGCCAATAAACTATTTAGGTCGAGAAAATAGTAGGTTAGTAAGCAATGAAGGTAAAATAAAAAAATTAAAGCAGCATATCGCTAGGGAGGAAGCAAGGTTAACCAAAGAAACTGAAAATTTGTCTGTGCTTAATTTATTACTTCACCCTGATAACCCCAATTTTTCTACAGCTTGGATGGGTTTCTATAAAAAAATAGATTACTTGTATGCAGAAAAAAATAAAATTGATTTAGAATGTAAGGAATATAGCCAGCATTTGGAATCATTGCCTAAAAATAGTAACCCAATTGCCTTTAGGTATATTAGCTCTGAAAAATATAGCACAGAAGTAAAGCTAGCTAATGCAAGAAAAGAATATAAATTGCTCACTGCTAAAATTAATTCTATGGAAGCAGCGGCAAGTATTGAGATGTCTCAAAATGATTTAAAATCGCAACTTAGTCTAGAGACTCAAATGGAAAGAATAGCTGCTGAATTAAAAGTAACGCAGGTAAATGAATTGGAGCTAGAAAATAATGTTAAGAATGCTAAAGAAGAGTTAGATAAGCTAATATTATCTGGTTTATTAGTTAATGGCATAAGTATTGATTGTACTGATCTCGATAAAGTTTGGCAGGTTCATTTTTATCAGGGAGCTAACTTTAAAGGAAATATTTCGTTTTCTAATACAATAAAAGAATTTAGCTTAAGGAAGGTTCTGCTGGGGGAAGCAGATCGTTCTATTTTTATTCATGTGGGAGGCTCTCAAAGTATTTTAAAAATAAATAGTAAAAATAATGATGCGAAGAATGAAACATTACTCAAATTATTAAATGATAAAAAAAGCCGATTAAATATTGCGGACTCAGTTATGTCAGAAATTGAGAATTCTGCATTTAAAAAAATAGATAATATTGATTTTATTGATAATTTTAAATTCAGTGTACATGGTAAAATTTTGCATGTTTTATCAAAATCATCTCAACAATTATCAAAAGAACCTAAGATCTATCAACATATTATTGAAGGGTTTATTAGTGGATTAATCAAGCCTAGTGTCGTTTTATTTGAGGGTAAAGTTGTTCCTGGTTTACTTTCTCTTGGAAGTGAACATCATAACCTAATTTTTTCACTTCCAGATAATGACCTTATTATTTCTAGTACATTCCACGAAAATAAGAAGTTAGCTAAATTTATTCATAAGCATTTAACTAAAATTGACCAAGAGGGGTTTAGCAAAAATAATTTAGAAAATATTAAACATATAGATAACCGACTAAATCAGAAGTGGCAGCATAGGTTAACCTTTATTGAAAGAAGCCCCAATATTCAGTTTAAAACTGAGCCTGAGATTGACCCTTATCGATTGCTACTAAAAAGTGGAGTTGAAAAAAATTTTTCTGATCTAAATGGTGTTATTTATACATCATATGAAAAAACAGCAAAATTAAGTAATGACGTCAAGAAAATATTGATTGAGTCTGTTGAAGTTATCATGATGTTAACAACTACAGGGGTATCATCACCTTGGATTATATCCGCTGAATTTATGGCGGGCATTTCTTTAAAATTAGCAAACATATATTTAGATATGCAGCTAATTGAAAACTCAGATCGTGGTGCCGATATAGAGCAGGCAAAGAAAAATTTGATGGTTGGAAAAATATATTTATCACTTAATCTTGCTAAAGCACCAAGGTTGATGGTGCAGGTTATCGGCAAGTGGTTAGATTTAATTAATACATTAGAAGGTATTGCGGCAGAAAGATTATTCAATCCATTAGCTAAATATTCAAAGTTTAGGGTAAATCGAGGAGGAGACGATTTAGCAACAACCGCATTTCGATATGCTAAATTAGATCAATTTAGTTTCCCTAACCTATTAAAGAAAAAACACCCTGATGGCTTATGTCATGGGTTATCTTTAGAGATCTTGCAACGGTTAGAAGAAAGCGTTGACCCACAAAAACACTTATTTTCTGTTGTTGCTAGCTTAAAAGAGGATTTAAAAAAGCCTGCTTCTTTCTCAGGGAAGGTATTTGATAGTATAGAGAGAAAACAAACTCAGCCTTCTTTATTTAAAACCCAGAAATATCATAGAGAACCGACTGTAAGATATAGGGGAGAGCACCATGATTTAGTCAAAAAATTAGAGGATGATGTGATGGAGCTAAATCCGGGTGATACTGCACTAATAAGGGCGTATATAAGAAAGTCAGATGGTTCAATTCTTTCTGAAGGGCACATAATTATGGTTCAACGTATATCTAACCAACAATTTGAGTTGTTTGATTCTAATAATGGTGTTTTTTCATACTCGACAGAAACGGGGTTCAAAAAAGCATTAATGAATTATTTTAATTTGGCTTATCGTGACCACGGTTTGTTAATCCCTGGAAGTTTTACTCGTTTTATCTTATAGCTATAGTAATAAAGGCTTTTAGCTCTTTATAAAAATTAATATTTTAGAATTGAATTCAATGCTAGGTGTTGTATTAACATAATAGTCTTACCATCAACAATTTCGCCAGTTTTGATAGCTTCTAACGCTTTAGGAAATGGCCATTCTAAGACTTCAATATCTTCACCTTCTTCAGCTAACCCGCCACCTGCATTGCTGCGGTTATTGTCGTTGTACTCAGCAATATAGAAATATAGCTTCTCGGTAACGGAACCGGGGCTCATAAATGCTTCGAAGACTTTTTCTATTTTGTCGACTTTAAAGCCAGTTTCTTCCTCTGCTTCGGCAATGATACGGGTTTCCGGTGAAGCATCGTCAAGCAAGCCTGCGGCAGCTTCAATCAGGAAATGCTGGTAACCATTTACGTACATAGGTATACGGAATTGGCGTATCAAGATAATGCTGTTTTTTATTTTATTATAGAGCAGAATGACTGCGCCATTGCCTCTATCATAGACTTCACGCTCTTGTTGTTGCCAGTTTCCATCTCTTCTTTGTAATTCATAGGTGTATTTTTTTAAGATATACCAATTATCGGAAAGTAGTTTTTCTTTGATATTACGTAGTTGGGGCTGTTTCAGTGACATTGGATGATCCAAAATAACAATTATATTTATGTCTAATCTAGCATTGTTAATATTGGTATAAAATAGGATTTTGGCGATGAAGTAATAGCATACTTCAGGTACAACCCTGAAGTATGCTAACGAAGGGATATGATGGGTTATTTAATGATCTGAATTTGTTTAACTTCAACTTCCCTTGAATTCCAATCTTTATCGATTTTACCGCGGATTTCGACTTTATCTTTTGGTGTGACATTAACACCATTCCAACGTTTTTCACTGATTTCAAGGTTGATGGTGCCTGTGCCATCAGTAAATTCATAATGTTTATAGTCAAGTTGTTTAACGATATTACCACGTAAAATAACCCAGCTATCATCAGACATCTCTAGTGCTTTTGCGACGGTTGTTTCTCCGCTATTAGGGCCAATAAAGCCCCCATTTTGATTGGTTTGCGTTGTATTATTAGTGACAGCACCCGGACCGTCAAAACCGCCATTTGCAGCAAAAACAGGGGCTGTTGCAAGAGCGGCAATTAATGTAATTAAAGGTAATTTTTTCATGATCATTTTCTCCAAATAAGACGTAAACTTGTTTATATGGAAGTTATTAAAGCAGGTAAATCTTAACAGGATCTTAAGAAACTTAATTGATGCATTATATTTTTAATTTAATAAATAATAGCTAGTCATTTCATTACTGATGGGATAAATATAATAATATTCTGATACGGAGGGGTTATGCGTATTCTATTAATCGAAGATGACAGGCTAATTGGTGATGGGTTAAAAGTAGGGTTAACTCAGCTGGGTTTTTCTGTTGATTGGTTTATGGATGGAAAACTGGGGCAACTTGCTCTTTTTGATGCTCCCTATGATGCCGTGGTACTTGACCTCTCATTACCCAATATTGATGGCATGGACATTTTGGCACATTGGCGCAAACAGGGGCGTGATGAACCGGTATTAATTTTGACAGCCAGAGATGCTCTGGAGCAGCGGGTACAAGGCTTACAACGTGGAGCGGATGATTATCTGTGCAAACCTTTTGCCTTAATGGAAGTTATGGCTCGTTTGCAGGCATTGATCCGCAGACGAAGTGGTCAGTTAACACCTAAATTGACTCATGGAGATGTGGAAATGGACCCGTCTGGGATGACGGTAACTGTTAAAGGGGAGCCTGTTCAACTTAAAGGGAAAGAATTGGCATTATTATCTCTATTTATGCATAACCCAAATAAAATTCTATCGCGAGGCTTAATAGAAGAGAAACTGTATAACTGGGAAGAGGAAGTATCGAGTAATTCAGTTGAGGTACATATTCACCATTTAAGACGCAAGTTAGGTAATACGTTTATTCGTACTGTTCATGGTGTCGGTTATCGATTAGGTGATGATGAATAATGAAAACATTTAGTCTTCGGCTAAAACTTACCTTAATGTTGCTGTTATTAGCATTGGTGACATGGGGTATCGCGAGTTCACTAGCTTGGTATCAAACGTATAAAACCATTAATGAGCTATTTGATACACAACAAATGGCATTTGCTAAACGTTTGTCTGTATTGCCTTCAGATCTTGAATTGTCTAAACCTTCATTAAAGAAAACAAAAAAATTATTACGGAAAAATCGAGGCGATCAAGATGATGATGCATTAGCTTTTGCTATTTTTACGCTTAAGGGGCAGATGGTTTTAAATGATGGTGATAATGGGAAAAAGATTGTATTTAACTTTGCAAGGGAAGGTTTTTCTGATGGGAGAGTTACAGGAAGCGATGACTCGTGGCGCTTTGTTTGGTTAAAATCTCAAGATGGGCAATATGTTATCGTGGTTGGCCAAGAGTGGGAATATCGGCAAGAAATGGCAACGGATATCATGGTGGCGCAATTTATGCCTTGGTTGGTGGCATTGCCGTTGATGCTAGTCGTATTTCTATGGCTTTTAACCCGTGCTTTGCGGCCTTTAAAAGAAGTTGCAAACCAATTGCGCTATCGTCAGCCTGATGAATTAACACCTATTGAAGTATCACGTATTCCAACCGAAGCAAAGCCAATCATAGACTCAATGAATGGTTTGTTTGAGCGAATCAATAATATGTTTGCGCGAGAAAGGCAGTTTACATCTGATGCTGCCCACGAGCTGCGTAGTCCTCTCGCAGCCTTAAAAGTGCAAGCGGAGGTGGTACAAATTGCAGGGAATGACATTGATATTCGTCACCATGCAGTAGCAAACTTATCCGAAGGGATTGACCGTGCATCTCGTCTTGTTGACCAATTGCTCACATTATCAAGGTTAGAATCGATATCCCAACTTGAAGATATTACTGAATTATCTTGGTTATCTCTGATTGAAACTGCAATCAATGATATTCAGCCGGAGGCGCAGGCTCAAGGAACCACGGTGATCAGCATGATTAAAGGCGAACCGCCGACATTAAAAGGCCAAGCACTGTTATTGAGTGTACTGCTCAGAAACCTACTTCATAATGCAATACGCTATGGCAAAGCGAAAGGGCGAGTAACGCTAACGTTGTACGCAGACCACCTTGAAATTGAAGACGATGGTGATGGGGTGACCCCAGAAGTTTTACAACGCTTGGGAGAACGTTTTTATCGGCCTGCGGGGCAAGAAAAAACAGGGAGTGGTTTAGGGCTATCTATTGTTAAGCGAATTGCTCAATTGCATAACTTACAGGTTATTTTTGCTAACAGTGATAAAGGCGGTTTTTGCGTTAAAGTATATTGGTTGGTTTATTAAATTTATGTGAGTTACAGCGTCGCTAAGATATAACGCGTTATTATTAATTAGGTAGAATGGGGTAATGCAAAGAACACAACCACCTTGGTTATAAATTGTTTTTATTGGGAAGTTTTTAAAGCAATATGTGTTGGTTAATAAAACTATCAATAAACCATATAATAATGAGTAGTTATTAATGAAATGGTTATAATTATGCATATGGCATATTGAGGAATTTTAGAATAACTGACTATTTTTGTGTTCGCTGTTTTATGATTGCTAATGGGCTTATGTAGTGTGCACTTAAGGGACACTACATAAGATGGATGTCATGTTACTGATTTAAGCTGGAAACAAGTAAACTCATCACTTTTTCAATTTCTTGAGGGGTTAATTCACCATCTTTGAAAAATAATACTTTCCCTTGGTTATTCAATACGATAATTGCGGAGCTTTCAGGTTTTAACCCCCATGCATTTTTGACGACACCGTCACTATCAACAATAAATTGAGAGTAAGGAAACTCTTTTTTACTGTCTTCAACACTATTTTTAACAAATACACCTGTACCGAAAATAGCGTCATCCGCATTCACGATAGTCGTGGTTTGATAGGCATCGTGAGGGAGTTTGGCTTGTTTGATAGCTTCTATTAACGGTGCATTAAGTTCTTTCGCTGAAGAGCGGCCCGCAATATGTTGGATAGTGCGTACCTTGCCAATTAATTGCTGGCTTTTCCATGGCTGATTATCCAGTTTCCCTTCATCGTTTATGATGAGCTCCCCCTTGTCAGATATAGAAACGGCAGGAACTGTTTGGTTTAATTGAATATTAGCAGCAGTGGCGGCGGTTGATATTCCGAGTAAAAAAATCGACACTAAAAGATTTTTAATCATATATACCCCTTAAATTTTGCTTTAGCCTTGTTAGAGAGGTGAACCTAAGTACCAATTCTATAATTGATACTTATAGCATAGCTCATCGGATGAGTTTCAAAAGAGAATTTAACATTTTTTTAAAATTCAGAATAAAGACAAGGTTTGTAAGGATTTAACAGTTATTTGACACTGTCATGTTATGTCAGCAAATTGAATAAAACTGCAATTTTAGAACCAAAATGGAAATTTCTGGTCTATGATTATTGTACGGTATGAGTTATTGAATATCGTAAGAACAAAGGGGAGGCTAAGTTCTAATGAAAATTTTTAACCGTTATAACCCATTTAAGATTGCTCTTTACGTCAAAACGTTATTCCGTGGCAGGCTCTATATTAAGGATTTTGGGGCATTTGAGTTTAATTATGGGAAAATTTTACCACCTAAAGTCAGTGATAAGCGCCATTACAATGTGATGAGTGAGGTTAACAAACAGGTATTATTATTACAGGCGGAGTTAGGGTAGCGTTAATCAAACTTAGGTTTGGTTAACAATAGCGCCACTCAAGGTGGCGCATTGAAATGAAACGGCTTTGCAACTAAATATTAGTGTTCAGTATCTTTGGTTTGTCGTTTTGCATCAGCCGTTTCAGTCGTGTTTTTTCCCGGTTGTACAATTACTGGTGCTGGTATTGCCGTGAGGCGAGTTACCAGTAGTTGGTCGATTTTGTAGTTATCAATATCGACAACTTCAAACTTATAACCCGCATATTTAACGTAATCTGTACGCTTTGGCATCCTTCTTAACCGGTACATCATAAAGCCTGCGATGGTTTCATAGTTACTAAAGTCAGGGAAATCATCGATATCTAAAATGCGCATGACATCTTCAATAGGGGTTCCCCCTTCAACTAACCAAGAGTTCTCATCACGTACCACAATTTGTTCTTCTTGCCCTGAGCCAACTAAATCGCCCATTAAAGTAATCATCACATCGTTGATAGTAATGATACCCATAACAAGCGCATATTCATTAAGAATAACGGCGAAATCGACAGCATTCGTTTTAAATGCTTCTAGTGTATCTGACAGGGAAAGGGTATCCGGTATCATTAGCGTATTACGAATATGTACACCGTCTTTTAAACTTAGACTTTGCCCATTCAATACGCGATTAAGTAGCTCTTTGGAATCAACGTAACCAATGACATGGTCAATACCTCCAGCACAAACGAGGAATTTAGAATGTGGTTGAGTTGAGATTTTATGTTTAATACTTTCTTCTGATTCGTCTTTATCAAAATAGATAATACTTTCACGTGGTGTCATCGCTGATGGCACAGTACGAGATTCAAGCTCAAAAACATTCTCAATTAATTCATGTTCTTGCTTACGTAATACCCCAGCGACCGCGCCTGCTTCAACGACGGCAAAGATATCATCAGAGGTGATATCTTCATTGCGCGATATAGGTAACTTGAATAGCTTGAAGATGAGGTTGGCAAGGCCATTAAAGAACCAGACAAAAGGGCTGAGAACCACCAAACAAAAGCGCATTGGATTGACAATACGGATGGCGATTGCTTCGGGTTTCACCATGCCAATACGTTTTGGTGTTAAATCCGCCACTAAAATAAATAAACTAGTCACAATGGTAAAAGAAATGATTGAAGCGATTTGTTGTGCCCAGTTAGGGGATAAAAACTGAATAAATACATCATACAATGCAGGTGAAAAAGCTGACTCGCCCACAATACCTGCAAGAATGGCAACGGCATTTAAGCCAATTTGCACGACGGTAAAAAACATACCAGGCATTTCTTGTAATTTGAGTACTCGGGCCGCGTTAATATTCCCTTCGTCTGCCATTAGCTTAAGTTTAATACGGCGGGAAGCTGCCAATGAAATTTCAGACAAAGAAAAGAATGCGCTAATTGCACATAATAAAAGAACGATCAATAAGCTGTTAATCATAGGTTTTCCTGACACCCTTCAACACTAAGATTGATTCATTTTTAATGATCTCAGTAGGTATCATCTCGGGTAGAAAATATATTCAATAAGTAAATATATAGTAGCGCACTATGCGCAAAATAATTGATATGTTCGATGAGTATAGCATCGGGTATATTTATCTGGCTAGATATTCATCATAAATCATGTTGTAGGGCGGTGTTTACTTTATTGCCTGAGCCGTGTACTCGATTATGCTCAGGTAATTTATTATCTATCTACAACATGATTTATCTAGAATGAAAAACAAATTAAAAACTAATAAGTTATGTTTTAATTATTTAATGAGGGGGGTAAGCAAACACCAATACCCCCTAAGCCACAATAACCATTTGGGTTTTTGTATAAATACTGCTGGTGGTAATCCTCTGCGAAATAGAAGGTTTCCAATGGCGTAATCTCAGTTGTAATCTGACGTACATCATTTTGTGCTTTCATTGCTGCTTGGTATGCTTGCAAGGTCTTCATTGCTTGCTGGTCTTGTTCATCGGAAACCGTATAGATGGCCGAGCGGTATTGGCTGCCAATATCTCCACCTTGGCGCATCCCCTGAGCAGGGTCGTGATTTTCCCAAAATAAGGTTAATAATTGGGTGTAATCGATCGTTTGTGGGTCAAAAACGACCCGGACGGCTTCCGCATGCCCTGTTAGCCCTGAACACACTTCCTCATAGGTTGGGTTTGGTGTTAACCCACCACAATATCCTGCTGAAGTGGAATAAACGCCAGATTGCTGCCAAAATAGACGTTCTACACCCCAGAAGCACCCCATAGCAAAATAAGCGATTTCCATATTCTTAGGAATAATCTCAATCGAATGATGGTTAACCGCATGATATGGTGAGTAAGTTATAGCGGTTGCTCTGCCGGGCAGAGGTTGTGCAATATTTGCAGAGTGAAATTTATTAAATGGCATAATGATTCCTATGTATATTGACCGCACAAAAAAACTAAAAATAGGGATAAAAACTTGTGTATCCGGCTAATTTTACTCAAAATAAATTGATATGAAGTATTTAGTCAATCGAATAACCACCTTAGGAGTAGGCGTGTCGAAATACCCACTAGCTTGTTTTCTCTGCCTAACTGCGGCACTACCAGTGGCACACGCAGCGAACCTTCGCCTTAATATTGAAGGGCTTGAAGGCCAACTTAATCAAAACGTGCGAGTACAACTTTCTAATATATCTCAAGATGAAGTTGTACCCAATGGTCGTTTTCGAGCCCGTGTTGAGAAAGCAATTCAAGAAGGTTTAAAGCCTTTAGGTTATTATCAACCTTCCGTTGAGTTTAGTTATGAAGAAAAAACCCCGCCTGCTCGTTCTGTATTGACTGCTAAAGTAACTCCTGGAGAACCCATTTTATTGAGAGGGGTGACAGTTGAATTACAAGGTGGTGCAAAAACCGACCCTGACTATGAAAAGATGGTTAAAAAATACACACCAAAACTGGGTATTATCCAAAATGATGGTGAATATGAAGATTTCAAAGGTCGTTTTAGCAGCCTAGCTATTCGTAAAGGTTATTTTGATGCAATGATGGAGAAAAGCCAATTAGGTATTTCTCTTGACCACCATGCTGCTTATTGGGATTTTGATTTTAATAGTGGGGAGCGTTATCGCTTTGGCGCCATTTCTTATCAAGGGTCGCAAATTCGTGAAGATTATTTGAATAATCTCGCTCCGTTTAAAAAAGGGGAATATTACACCTCCGAACAACTCGCTGAGTTTAACCGTCGGTTAGCAGAAACTGGCTGGTTCTCTTCTGCGATTGTCACTCCGGACATCACAAAAGCGCGTGAGGCGGATTCCGATGTGTTACCTATGGAGGGTGTGATGGTCCCCCGCGCCAAAAACTTTATTGAACTTGGTGGCGGTTATGCAACTGATGTCGGCCCGCGCGTTAAAGCGACATGGAATAAACCTTGGGTCAATTCAAGGGGGCAAAGTTTTACATCAAGTATCAGCCTTTCTCAACCAGAGCAATTGATTGACGCTAGTTATAAAATTCCATTAAAAGCCAATCCTTTAGAGCAATACTATGCCGTTCAAGGCGGTTTTAAACGCACCGATTTAAATGATACACAATCAAATACTACGACTTTAAACGTATCTCGTAACTGGGACTACTCTTCCGGTTGGCAATATGGCGTGAATATGCGTTGGATGCTGAGTAACTTTACCCAAGCTGATGTCACTAATACGACAATGCTATTGTATCCAGGGGCTTATGTTAGTCGCATTCGTCAACGTGGTGGTGTGATGCCAAGTTGGGGGGATAGCCAACGTTATTCAATTGATTATTCGAATAAAATTTGGGGTTCAGATATCGACTTTGCTGTATTGCAAGCTAAAAATGTATGGATAAGAACCCCATGGGAGGGGCACCGTTTTGTGGTACGAGGTAATATAGGTTGGATTGAAACCAATGATTTTGACAAAGTCCCGCCAGACTTGCGTTTCTTCGCTGGTGGTGATGGTAGTGTACGTGGATATGGATATCAAAAAATCTCCCCAGAAGACAGTAAAGGTAAACTGACAGGGGCATCTAAGCTGGCTGTTGGCTCTGTTGAATACCAATATAATTTCACCGGTAATTGGTGGGGCGCCACTTTTATTGATAGCGGCGAAGCAGTAAATGATATTAAAAAGAGTGATTTTAAAACTGGCGCAGGTATAGGTGTTCGCTGGGTTTCTCCAGTAGGACCGATTAAATTTGACCTTGCAACACCAATCGGTGATTCAAATAACGACAAAATACAATTTTATATCGGTTTGGGGACTGAATTATGAGGTGGTTGAAATGGCTAAAATGGATAAGTCTTTCCATTTTATTAATTCTAGTTCTTATTATTGCGGCATTAAGTTGGGTAATTGGCACCCAATCCGGTCTTCATTTTGCTTTAAATTCAGCGACTCGCTTTGTTCCTGAATTAACGATTGATAAAATAGATGGTGATATCAGTAATTTAACGTTGACTGGCGTGAAGTATCAAATGCCAGGCATTGATGTTAATGCAGGGGAATTACATTTAGCATTACGCCTAGGCTGCCTGAAAAGCCGTGAATTATGTATTGATAACCTTAGCACTGATAATGTAATGGTAAATGTTGATACGGCGCAGTTACCGCCATCAGAAGAAGCACCTGCTTCAGAGCCACTAACTGAACTCAAAGCACCGCTAACCATTCGTTTAAACCAGCTTTCGTTAGTTTCAACTCACGTCAATGTTGATGGTATGGATATTGATTTAGCTAAATTTACCACAGGGGTAACGTGGGAAGATAAAGCTATCACAATTATTCCGACAGATATTATTGACTTGGCAATTCATTTACCTGAAACGCAACAAGATCAGGCGACGGAAGACAAACAACCCGACCCTGTACCGATTAACGAGCAAAAATCGTTAGCAGATGAACTAAAAGAATTGTTCTCAAAACCGCTACTGGCTGAATTACCTGAAATAATTTTACCTGTTAATTTAAATGTTGAGGGGATTAATGCATCGAACTTTCAATTAACTGGTGGGGCTGACGTTAAGATTAACCAATTACATCTTAGCTTGTCTAATGAGGGGCAGCAGGTACTGGTTAAACAGTTAAAAGTTGATGCGCCACAAGGTAATGTGGCTTTATCTGGAACAGCAATGTTGAAAGATAAGTGGCCAGTATCTTTATCAATATTGGGAGAGAGCCGTTTAGAGGATTTAGATGGGCAAAAAATAGATTTGTCTTTAAAGGGCGGCTTAATTGATGAACTAAAATTGGCATTGAATCTGCAAGGCCCAATTAATGCGACGTTAGATGCAGAAACTGACTTATCACAAGCGGATTTGCCAATTTTATTAACACTAAAAAGCGATAAGCTGACATGGCCTTTAGTCGGTGATGCACAGTACCAGTTAGATGGCACACGCCTACGTTTAAATGGCCGCCCATCCGCTTATGATATGTCTTTGCGTTCTGCTATTACTGGGCAAGATCTTCCTCCATCAACCTTACTCTTAGACGCCAAAGGTAATGAAGAGCAAATTAACCTTACGCGTTTACGCTTATCCGCTTTACAAGGGAATGCGGACATCACAGGGGTGGCTGACTGGAGTAAAGCAATCAGTTGGAATGCGGTGCTAACCTTGTCAGGTATCAATACCGCTAAACAATATCCCGAGTGGCCAGCGAAGGTCGATGGTAAAATTGTTACGCGCGGTAGCCTATACGGTGGGAGCTGGCAATTGCAAGTCCCTGAAATTATGCTGGATGGTAATGTAAAAAATAACTTACTGAAAGCGCGTGGGCAGGCAAAAGGCAATGCAGCCGGTCAGTGGGACATCCCTAATTTTAATTTAGCACTAGGCAAAAATAATATTGATGTAAAAGGGACGCTTGCTGATAAATGGAATCTTGATGCAAAAATTAACGCACCTGGGCTCAATGGTCTACTACCCGGTTTAGGGGGGGTGATTGTTGGTGATGTGAAATTACGGGGTAATTTGCAAACGCCAGAAGCGTTAATTGACTTAACCGCTCGCGGTGTGAAATGGCAAAATGATCTCGCTATTGATAACGTGGTTATTAAGGGTAATGTTGCTACTGGTGAGCAGATAAAAGGCGATTTATCCGTTGTCTTACGCCAATTAAAGCAAGGTGATCTGGTCATTAGTAACCTGAATCTTGACGCGAAAGGTAGTGAAAAGCAGCATACACTGAAGCTGAATGTTAAAGGTGAACCTGTCTCAGGGCAGTTATCACTCGCAGGGAGCTTTGACCGCCAAACAGAAGTGTGGAAAGGTAACCTGACCAATACGTTATTTGATACTGTTGTCGGTGAGTGGCGCTTGAATCAAGCCATGTCACTTAATTACGCTAATCAAACGCAAGAAGTGACAATTGGTCGTCATTGCTGGGTAAATCCAGATGCGCGTTTATGTGTGCCAAAACCAATTAAAGCAGGTAAAAGCGGCAGTGCTGACATTGTATTAGAACGCTTTGACTTAGCAATGATTAAACCGTTTATGCCTAAAGATACACGTGTTAGTGGTGTCTTTAGTGGCAAAGCAAATGCCATTTGGAAAGACGATGGCAGTATGCCGCAAGTGAAGTTAGATTTACGTGGCAATGACGTTAAAGCAACACAGTTTGTTGAAGGGACGCGTTTACCTATCGCATTTGATACCTTAACGTTAAGTGCAGGGCTCAAAAATGGTAAGGCAGACGTTAATTGGTTGTTTGGTTTGCAGAATAACGGCCAGATGCGCGGCAATATTCAAATTTCAGATATTGAAAAACGCCGTCTGTTAGCGGGTAATGTAGAAATCAATTCGATTACTTTAGATTTAATTAAACCGCTGCTTGGTCAAAAAGAAGTGGCTAATGGCCGCTTGAATGCCAATTTACGGCTAGGGGGCTCAGCAAATAACCCATTATTAAATGGTAATTTATCGCTTTCTAGCTTAGAAGTTCGCTCAGCGATGATCCCATTTGATATTAAAAGTGGTCATTTAGGTATTAATTTTAATGGCACTAGCTCTGTGATGAATGGGCAAATCAATACACCGGAAGGTTATTTGAATATCGATGGTGATGCTGATTGGCGTAACATTGATGCGTGGCGAGCTAAAATAATGGCGCGTGGTAATAACTTACGGGTTTCTCTGCCACCAATGATTAAGATTGATGTACAGCCGGATATTGTGTTTGATGCATCGCCATCCTTATTAACCTTGAATGGTTCTGTGACAATCCCTTGGGCAAGAATTACTGTTCAGGAATTACCTGAATCTGCGGTTAGCGCATCATCTGATGTGGTTATGCTAGATAGTGATTTAAAACCAATAGAAGAAAAAGCGCCATCAATCCCAATTCAAACCAATCTAGATATTAAAATTGGTAATGATGTTCGGTTAGATGCGTTTGGTTTGAAAGCTCGTTTGACTGGCTTGTTGAAAGTTATTCAAAATAAGCATGGCCTCAGTTTGAATGGTCAAGTTGATATTCCTGCAGGGCGTTTCCGCGCTTATGGGCAAGACTTAATCGTCCGCAAAGGCCAAATACAGTTCTCTGGCCCTGCGGATCAGCCATTCTTAAATTTAGAAGCTATCCGTAACCCAGATAACACTGCTGATGATGTTATTGCGGGTGTTAAGGTAACAGGGCTTGCAGATAAGCCGAAAGTAGAAATATTCTCTGAACCTGCCAAAACGCAACAAGAAGCACTCTCTTATCTGTTAAGAGGGGAAGGGTTAGATAGTGGTGATGCAAATGGTTCACAAATGACATCAATGCTTATTGGCCTTGGTGTTGCACAAAGTGGGCAATTAGTTGGCAAGATTGGTGAAACATTTGGGGTATCTGATTTGGCTGTTGATACCCAAGGTGTGGGGGATAGCTCCCAAGTTGTGGTGAGTGGTAAGATCACTAATGATTTACAAGTGAAGTATGGTGTTGGTATCTTTGACTCATTGGCGACGTTAACGTTACGTTATCGATTGATGCCAAAACTGTATTTAGAAGCGGTGTCTGGTGTTAACCAGGCCTTGGATCTCCTTTACCAATTTGAGTTTTAGATTATGCGTGTAATTGTTTATGGCAGCTTAAGGCAAAAGCAAGGTAATCATCACTGGATGACTTATGCTCAACTGTTAGGGGAGCATAAGCTAGAAGGCTATGAACTGTATGATCTTGGGTTTTATCCTGCGGTGGTTAAGGGGGATGGGGTGATAGAGTGCGAGGTATATCGTATTAACCCATCTATCTTAACAGAGCTAGATGAGCTAAAGAAAAACTCCCAAGATTATGCGAGGGAGCTAATTTCGACGCCATATGGCAACGCTTGGATTTATCTATATAAACATTCTGTTGATGGTCTGTGCCGCATAAAAAGTGGTGACTGGCTTAAACGTAATGAAGAAGAATAAACGTTTAGCCATTTAGGCTTTGTAGTTTGTTAATAAAATAAAAAAGCTCTGGTATTTACCAGAGCTTTTAACAATCAATGACCCTAAGGGAAAATTATTTTTTTGCAGCGCGTTCGAAAGAAGAAATAATTTCTGCTTTAGCGGCTTCTACGTTATCCCAACCGTCAACTTTAACCCATTTACCTTTTTCTAAATCTTTGTAGTGTTCAAAGAAATGGGTAATTTGTGCTTTCAGTAGTTCAGGGATATCGTTCACATCTTTAATGTGGTCGTATTCTTTGCTTAATTTAGTGTGTGGAACAGCAACTAATTTAGCGTCTTCACCTGATTCGTCAGTCATTTTTAAAACCCCAACTGGGCGACAACGAATAACTGAACCCGGCTGTAATGGGTATGGAGTAGGGACTAACACATCAACTGGGTCGCCATCTAAAGACAGAGTATTGTTGATGTAACCGTAGTTGCATGGATAGAACATTGCTGTTGACATAAAACGGTCTACAAACAGCGCGCCAGATTCTTTATCAACTTCATATTTGATAGGGTCTGCGTTAGCTGGAATTTCGATGATAACGTAGATATCTTCTGGCAGATCTTTACCTGCCGGTACATTGTTCAGGCCCATTTAAGTGTATCCTTTGTGTGAATAATGAATTTACCTGCTGACTTTTAAGCTGCTGGTGGAAACGGTATTAATGACTTATTTCCATGCAAGTTAAATCTCAGGGTAGATAACGTGGGGACATTATAGCCGTAAAAGGGGGGAAAACTCACTAGTTGGAGAAAAAAAGGGGCAAAAAAGGCGGGAAGCCCCGCCTATTAGCTAGTTATATGAATTATTCGGTGTCAGGGAACTCACGCATGAATGATTCTGCTTTCTCCACCATTGACTCTGTTCCTACGAAGAAAGGAGCACGTTGGTGTAATTCACTAGGGATAATATCCAGGATGCGGTTAGCGCCATCGCTTGCTTTACCGCCGGCTTGTTCAGCTAAGAATGCAATAGGGTTGCACTCATACAGAAGACGCAGTTTACCATTTGGATGGCTTGCTGTACTTGGGTAAATATAAATCCCCCCTTTAAGCAAGTTACGGTGGAAGTCTGCGACTAAAGAGCCAATATAGCGGGTGGTATAAGGACGGTTTGTCGCTTTATCTTCTTCTTGGCAGTATTTAATGTACTTTTTAACACCCATTGGGAACTTGATGTAGTTACCTTCGTTGATAGAGTACATTTTACCTTCTGATGGGAACATGACTTTCTCATGAGAAAGGCAGAAAACACCTAAAGAAGGATCGTAGGTAAATGCATGGACGCCAACGCCAGTGGTGTATACCAACATAGTAGAAGAACCGTAAACAACATAACCGGCAGCAACTTGGCGATGACCAGGCTGTAGAAAATCCGCTTCAGTAACTGGTTGCCCAATTGGTGTAATACGGTGATAAATTGAGAAAATTGTCCCAACGGAAACGTTTACATCGATATTTGAAGAACCATCTAATGGGTCCATTAAAACGACATACTTTGCGTTTTCAGCACGATCTCCTTCGAAAATGACAATTTCGTCTTCTTCTTCAGAGGCGATACCGGCAACTTCTCCGCGGGCTTTTAAAGCCGCTTTCAGTTTTTCGTTTGCATACAGGTCTAGCTTCATCTGGACTTCGCCTTGAATATTCGAAACACCATTGGTGCCAAGAATATCTACCAGCCCAGCCTTGTTAATATCACGATGGATAATTTTAGCGCCCAGTTTGATTGCTGATAGTAATGATGTCAGCTCACCTGTTGCATGAGGAAAATCTTGTTGCTTTTCGACGATGAATTCGCCTAATGTTTTCATGACGAAGGTCCTGAATAAAATTGACAAAGGTTTTGCGGGGTATTGTACCCTCGCGCGCAGAGAGTTTAACTAAATAAAAAAAAGATTAATAGGTTAATGCATTTATAAACCTGCTATTGATGGGTAGAATAGTGACAAACCTCATGCTAATTGGATGAAAAAGAATGCACATACATATTTTAGGTATATGCGGTACCTTTATGGGTAGCTTAGCAATATTGGCTCGTTCTCTAGGCCATAAAGTCACGGGCTCTGATGCAAATGTGTATCCACCAATGAGCACTTTGCTTGAAAATCAAGGCATTGAACTCATTCAAGGTTATGACCCTTCACAACTCGACCCAGTACCGGATATGGTGGTTATTGGTAACGCCATGACGCGTGGTAACCCTTGTGTTGAAGCTGTATTAGAAAGAGGCTTACCTTACACTTCAGGTCCTCAGTGGCTACATGACCATGTATTACCAGAACGCTGGGTGCTCGCTGTGGCAGGGACGCATGGAAAAACCACTACCGCGGGTATGTTAGCGTGGGTGTTAGAAGATTGTGGTTATAAGCCTGGTTTCCTAATTGGTGGTGTCCCCGGTAACTTTGATGTGTCGGCAAAAATAGGGGAAAGCCCATTTTTTGTTATTGAGGCAGATGAATATGATTGTGCATTTTTTGATAAGCGTTCTAAATTTGTTCATTACAGCCCGAGAACGTTAGTCCTGAATAACCTTGAATTTGACCATGCGGATATTTTCGAAAGCCTTGAGGCGATACAAAAGCAATTCCACCATCTGGTTCGTATCGTTCCAGCCAGCGGCAAAATTTTCACACCAGATAATGACAATCACTTAAAACAAGTCATTGGTATGGGCTGTTGGAGTGAACAGGAGCTTGTTGGTGGTGAGCATGGTGAGTGGCAGGCAGTAAAATTGAATCATGATGGTAGCCATTTCGAGGTTTACTATCAACAAGAGAAAGTGGGTGAAGTCACTTGGTCACAAGTGGGCAATCACAATATTCAAAATGCATTGATGGCGATAGCCGCAGCACATCATGTCGGCGTCCCCGCCAAGGAAGCTTGCCTTGCTTTGGATAAGTTTATCAATGCACGTCGGCGGTTAGAGCTGCGTGGTGTTGAGAATGGTGTGAGTGTTTATGATGATTTTGCTCATCACCCAACCGCTATCTTGGCAACATTAGAAGCATTACGTAGCAAAGTGGGGGGGACTTCACGCATTATCGCCGTACTCGAACCTCGTTCGAACACCATGAAAATGGGGATTAACAAAAATGATATTGCGCCAGCCTTAGGCCGTGCAGATGAAGTCTTTTTATTCCAACCTGCTAATATTCCGTGGATGGTAACGGATATTGCAGAGAAATGCGTGCAACCTGCTCGTTGGAGCGCTGATATTGACGCTTTGACAAATATGGTCATTGAGACGGCTCAACCTGGCGACTATATTCTCGTGATGAGCAATGGCGGGTTTGGTGGCATTCATGGCAAATTGCTTGCGGGTTTAAAGGCGAAAGCCGAAATAGAATTAGATGAGTAATGGTTTAAACCGTATTTATCTGTAAATAAGCCCCCTATCATAGTTTGTGAGATAGGGGCTTTTGGTTAATACTAACTTTCGTTAAAACCCTATTTCTTGCCGCCATTGTTGAACGCCTCGCATACTACGTTCATATTTCCTCAGCGGTGTCATAACAGTATTAAAAAACTGAAAATAGCCTTCACATAACTTATTTTTCCCCATCGAATTGATATGCGCTGGGCATCCGCCTTGGCAAACCGCTTTTACCGTACAAGATTGGCATTCTCTGCGGGTGCTTTTATTTTGCCCAAAAGGTAGCTCTATAGAATTGAGGACGAGTTCACTCAAAGGTGTTTGTTCTAAGATGTTGCCAATGTGATGGCTACTATTGATTTGGTGGTCGCAGGCAAATATTTGCCCTTGAGCTTCCATGGCCAAGTTAGTACCACAGCGTTCTGAGTGGACACAAGTCTGGCTAACATGGGTAAAATACTGGCTGTAAACGTGCTCAATGTTCATAACATGTACATTGCCAACGTGGCGTTGAGATTTCCAGTGTAAATAGATATCAGTTAAAAATTTTCCCCAATTATGAGCCGTCAATGTAAATTGATGTTCAAGCGCACTACCTTCGGTCATTAATGGTTGGAATTGAATAAATTTTACACCAAGCTGAATAAAGTGCTCATAGATGGTTTGTGCTTGATTGGCTACGGCATCATGTACAACCGTCAAGATGTTGAATTCAATATCAAACTCTTGTAGAAGCCTTATGCCCTTTAGGACGGCGTTGTAACTACCTTGCTGGCCTTTTTTGTCTAAACGATAGCGGTCATGTATTTCTTTTGGTCCATCTAAACTCACACCAATAATAAAATTATGCTGCTTTAAAAAGCGGCACCATGCAGGGGTGAGCAAGGTACCATTGGTTTGTAGACTATTAGAGATTTTCACATGCTTTGGTGCATATTTTTGCTGCAAATCAATGGCCTTTTTATAAAAATCTAACCCAGCAAGTAGGGGCTCTCCACCTTGCCACACAAAATTAATTTCTTTGCTGTAGGTTGGTTGAGAAGCAATATAATTACGGATAAAAGGTTCTAACATCTCTTTTATCATGGGTTTAGGTCTAGGTAATTGGTCTTCTGGATAATAACAATAATCACATTTCAGGTTACAACCCGCCCCAACAGGTTTAAGCAAAATATGAAAAGGGACAACCGCCCTTGTGGGCGGTGAAAACGAAGAAAGGCTATCATAAAAGGCGATTTTCATATTATTCCCCTGATTGATTCACTGAGGGAATAATACGTTTATGCGTTTTGGGGTCGATACCAATATAGTTACCTGTTTTTTCATCATAACCAATATAATCAATGGCTTCTCCTTTGGCTTCAATCACCATGCCAGTTTTAGCAAATTGTTCATATTGCTGACGAAGTTTCTCAAGGATCTTCGGATGTTGTGTTGCAACGTTTTGCGTTTCTAGCGGATCATTTTTTAAATTAAACAACTCCCATGGCGCCATTTCTGCTTTTGCCGAGTTTGGAACAAGGCGGCGTAGTTTCCAATCACCTTCAACCAAGGCTGCCTGATTATGTAATTCCATGGCAAATGAATAGCGGGTTTTAACGGGGATATCTTGGGTAAAATGTTGTTTAAAGCTAACTCCTCTAATGGGGACTGGGTTGATATTTTTAATTTTTTTATTGGGGTCAATATTGGCAAATTCATATAAGGTTGGCGCGATGTCATAAACGGCCATAGGGGTATTATCAATACTACCCGCTTTATGGATACCAAGGCCTTTGATAATGAAATTGGTATTAATGCCACCCTGTGCGCTAGTAGTTTTATGGTAATTGGCATACGGAGCATTGCTAACATTAGCCCAATGAGGGCCTGCTGAAATAAATGAATTTTTACGACCTAAGTTTTCGTAGCTATTATCAAATTGCGTCCAAAATGCAGGGTCGCCCTCGTAATAAAAGCCTTGAGCAGGGTTAGCTCCATTATCAGTGGCAAAAATAATGATGGTGTTTTTATCTCGCCCAGTTTCTTTTAGCGTCTGGAATACATTGCCAATTTGCTCATCCATATTAGCTATCATGGCGGCGTAGACTTGCATGGTTTTAGCGGCATAGCGTTTTTCTTCGGGGGTGAGTTGTTCCCATTCTTTATCTAAATCAAGGTGAGGCATCGGTGTTTTATCTGTAATAATCCCGATTTCTTTTAATCGGTTGATTCTCTGCCGGTAAATTTTCCCATAGCCTTCATCATATTGACCGTCAAAACGCTGGGTCCAGTCATCTGGTGCTTGTAGGGGGTCATGGGGAGCCGTGAAGGCTAAATAAGCAAAAATGGGCTGTTCACTGGGTGTTTCTTTGATCCATTTTTCAAGTTGTTGTGCATAAGCTTCGCTGGAGTAAAAATTCGCAGGTAAAGCGGTTTTCTTACCATTTAACGTGTAATAGGTATGGAAACTTTCAACGGTACCAAGAGGAACTGCATCATCAAAATGGCTAGTGCCACCTCCCATAAAGGCAAAAGCTTGGTTAAAACCCCTATCGGTTGGCTTGGAGCCAGAACTGTAGCCTAAGTGCCATTTCCCTGACATCAGTGTGTTATAGCCAGCATCTTGGAAACGCTCGGCCATGGTAACAACGCGATCAGTTAGCCGTAATTCATAGCCTGGTTCACCGACTGTATTTTCGTACCACCACATTCCACCGATACCAGCTTGCTGATTGGTGGCGCCAGTGAGTAGCATGGAGCGTGCAGGTGCAGACATCGGTGAGGTGTAATACTGGCTCATTCTGACACCTTGTTCTGCCATTGTTTGTAAATTAGGTGTCGGGATCTCACCGCCAAAAGGACTGATATCGGAATACCCCATATCGTCGGCGATAATGATTAAAATATTAGGTTTTTCAAGGGGGGCGCTGTAAGCAAAGTTTGATATTGCACTGCTTAATGCAACGGCTAATAGTGTTTTTTTGATCATTCCACGGCCTCAATTGTTAATAAATTGTTTCATTAACATTAGATATTGTTGCTATGGATGACTATCGTTCTTTGGAATTATATCTATGGTATAAATGAAAGCTTAATTAACACTCAAGGAAGGCACAGAAATAGGGCATTGTGTGACAGCTAAGCTCAACGTGATTGGGGCATTCATTTCTTTTTTGAGACTGCCCATATAACAATCTAATGAATCTGTAAAAAGATGGAATAAGCAACCTACAGCGACAGCCTTGAGCTTCCATGAAGGCATAAATAATAACACCACATAAGCAATAGCAGCCCAAAGGGAATGAAGAGGATGAAAGCCAATACCGCAACGCTCAGGGTCGAAAATTGGATCTGCTAATAGGTGGTCTAAATCGATAGCCATAGTCGCTATCATGATTAACGCTGCGATCTTCCAATTTTTTCGCCAAAATAAATAAGCAAATAGAATTGGCATCAAAAAATGGAAACCATAATGTACGAGGTTACGGAAAATGTCGAATAACACAGCGAAGTCCCAAAGCAGTTAGGGGGCAGAAAAAACAGAGGGAAATAAGACTCCCCTCTTCATATCAATGAATATCGATAAAATTATAATTCTTGTTCAAACAACGCTAAGATAGCTTCATACAGTTCTTGCGTTGTGAAGTTATTTGCAGGCGTAGAGAAAATCGTGTCATCTCCCGCGATACTGCCTAAAATCCCCTCCGCTTTCCCCAAAGAGTCTAGTAAACGTGCAATAAGTTGTGCGGCACCTGGGCTAGTTCTAATGACGACAACTGAAGGGTTATAGTCAATATCCAACACCAAATTTTTGAGAGGGCTGGTAGCAGTAGGAACACCGGGCTCTGTCGGTAGGCAATACACCATTTCCATTTTTGCATTACGGGTGCGAACCGCACCAAATTTTGTCAGCATTCTGGAAATTTTTGATTGATTGATGTTTTCGAAGCCTTCTTCTTGGAGAGCTGTGACAATTTCAGCTTGTGAGCTGAATTTCTCTTCTTTCAATAGGGCTTTAAAAGCCTTAACCAAGTCTTCTTGTTTAGACGGAGTGCGCATAATTAACCCATTCTTCGGCATTAAACTGAGTTGTATTATCCGTAAATGTGCATTTTTATGCAACAAAATTGCGTTATGATGATTTTATAAACAGTATTCAATGTGCCCTTGAGTTAAAGAGCCATGGAGAGGTTAATGATAAACATTAATTTATCTTGTTTGCCCATAGTTAAGCGTCAGCATAATAGGCTAATGAACTTACGCAATAAATATTGTAAAATTGTTGTTAATAAAAATGATTTTGTTTGAATAATAAACAGTAAAAACAACTTATTGTGCGAAAATCAATAGTAAGAAAAACTATTTGTTAAAAAAGTGCCCGTTATCTCATTAACAGATAAGGAATTTGTTTAGAATACTGGCAATTAGTAGACAAGTTCTCTAGCGTTAAACTCTCTCTCTATCTGTTAACAAATTGTTTTTTATACGTAATGTGTTAAGTGTATAACAAATAAAGTGATATCTTTTTAAAGTACAAATTAAGGAGTTTCAGAATGAAAGTTGCAGTCCTAGGTGCAGCAGGTGGTATCGGTCAGGCTCTAGCCCTTCTTCTCAAAAACCAGCTCCCAGCAGGTTCAGAACTCTCCCTCTACGACATCGCACCAGTAACGCCAGGTGTTGCTGCTGACTTAAGCCACATCCCTACTGATGTTAAAGTAACAGGTTTTGCTGGTGAAGATGCAAAACCGGCGCTAAAAGGTGCAGATATTGTTCTTATTTCAGCGGGTGTTGCGCGTAAACCAGGCATGGATCGCTCTGACCTGTTTAATATTAACGCGGGTATTGTTCGTAATCTGGTCCAACAAATCGCTGAAACTTGCCCGAAAGCGTTAATTGGTATTATTACTAACCCTGTGAATACTACAGTTGCAATTGCAGCAGAAGTACTGAAAAAAGCAGGTGTTTACGACAAGAATCGTTTATTCGGTGTGACAACACTGGATATTATTCGTTCTAATACTTTTGTTGCTGAATTAAAAGGCAAAAATGTCAATGACATCGAAGTTCCTGTAATCGGCGGTCACTCAGGTGTGACAATTCTTCCTTTATTATCACAAATTGAAGGTGTTAGCTTCACTGACGAAGAAGTTGCAGCTCTGACTAAGCGTATCCAAAATGCAGGTACAGAAGTTGTTGAAGCTAAAGCCGGTGGCGGGTCAGCGACTCTGTCTATGGGCCAAGCAGCAGCACGCTTAGGCTTATCTTTAATTCGCGGCCTACAAGGCGAAAGCAATATTGTTGAATGTGTTTACACCGAAGGTGATGGTGAGCACGCACGCTTCTTCGCACAACCAGTTGTTTTAGGTAAAAATGGTATCGAAAAACACTTACCAGTGGGTAAATTAAGTGCGTTTGAAGAAAATGCGCTAAAAGAAATGTTAAGTGTATTAAAAGCAGACATTGAGTTAGGCGAAAAATTTATTAACGGCTAATGCCAATTAATTTTTTCTAACTAAAAAAAGGTTGAGTTCAAGTCTATAGAACTCAACCTTTTTATTTTTGTCACACCACGCCACGGTATTCTTCACCTCATGTACTGACTCCAATGAAGATCTATGAGTACTTATTTCCCATAGTAATGGATGCAAAATAGACGCCAGCCAATATTGTATAGGGGCTAATTGTTTTACTCATTTATAATCGATGATGTAAGCAAGTGGTTTTTGGCTGCTTAATGATATGGGGCATCTTATTGTTAGTTAATGGGCTGTAGGGGAAATATTGAGATTGCAAATCGAGTGAAGAAATATAGATGACTTAATATAACGCCCCATCAATAAGGTTTTTGGGTTTAGATAAAAATTGTCTCAACTTAATCAATTAGTATTAATCAGTTAGTATAAGAATATAAAGCCACCGATAATAACTCATAACAATGGCTTTATATTCATTATTTTTTTAGCTTTCTACTTGTGTTTTATCTCTGACTTTCCTTTCTAATAAGTTCCCCGAGATAGGGTCATAATACCGACTAGGCCAAATTTCAGAAGGATGGATACCTAAAAAATTGGCAATGATCCATTCCCCTTTAGGCCAAGGGCGTGATAGTGCATTCGCTAACGTAGAAGAGCTAAGACCTGCCTCTCTAGAAATAGCGGCCAGAGTTGTTCCACGCTTACGTAAAGCGGCGATGATGTCTGCTGGATGCCAGTCCGACTTCCGTAAAATCATTTTTTAGTCCTTTTTTCGCTCAGAATAATGTAGAGTTAATGGTACGAGTAACGGGAAACTGTGATACATTCAGTACAAACTCCCTGTTATTGGAAATAAAATAACAGAAATTTCCCAAAATAATTTCCAGTTTTTTCTAAAAACTTCATTTTATGAAACTGTCGGGGTTTTTGTGAAACTAAATAGAAAGTCAGTGTTAATAATTGTGAATTAGGATAAAACTTTGAAATTAAAACTAACTCTTTCGAGTTAGTAGTGGAAATGGCGTATTTAATGTTATCCGTTACTTGTATTAGTAATATATATAAATTACTCAATAAAATTAGTTAAATTATTAGCGAGTAAATCATTTAATTATCTGTTATTAAAAGAAATTAGAATACTAATAACAAATATTATTTGTATATTATTATTTGTAGTTATAAATAAAATGAATGAGTTAATGTTTTTAAGAAAATATAGATAGTTTTCAGCAACTAGAAATAAATTGTCATCATGACTAGGAGGGTCAGCATGTACAAGGAATGGCTAACTGCAAAGGAGTTGGTTGGGTTGCAAGGGCTTCCCATGACGACTCAAGGCATTAATGCGATGGCAAGGCGAGAAAATTGGGTCAGCCGTAAAAGGCGGGGGATTCAAGGAAAAGCGTTGGAATATCATATTAGTTCTTTGCCTATCGATATTTTTGAAAGCCAGTTTGTGAATGAAACTTCTGCACCTTATCAAGTCAAACGAAATGATAATTCGTTTATTTGGCAGGAGGCATATAACCAGCTTTCTAACGAGGAGCGTGACATTATTTTGACATTCATTATGCGTGAAGGGGCTTTAGCACTAATCGATTTAATTAATAATAAATAGTTTACAAATACTTAAGATGCAAATAATTAGTATATAAAAATAATATTATATTGAGTCTAAAATTTTTTTAACAGTTGACGATTTGGTAAAGCTGCAACAGCAGGTTTCATAATATAAGCGTGAAAGTGAAAATATGAAAAAATTGTGGTTCACTGCAAAAGAATTAGCAGGGCTAGAAGGTCTCCCTACATCGCCTCAGGGGGTAAACCTAATGGCAAGACGAGAAGGCTGGAAGCATCGTCGCAAACGGGGCGTTCAAGGTAAGGCTGTTGAATATTATGTAGAGAGCTTACCTGATGAAATTCAAGGGCAACTCAGTTTATGTGAGCCATCGGTGACTTACCAAAGCCAAAGAATAGATGCACTGCAAATTTGGTCAGAAGCCTATTACCAATTGACGGAGGCTGAACGCAATAAAATTGTCAAACATATCTTGCGTTACGGCTTATCATCACTTCTTGCTCAAATTGGTGAAGAAGAGAAAGAGGAAAAATAACTCCTCTTTCTCGCATCGCATGAGTGAATCTTAGGAATGGCGTTGTATGGCAATGTGCGCTAGGCCAATTAATGCTTCTTTATAGATAGAATCATCAATAACATCTAGCATATCAATGGCTTTTTGTGCCTCTTCTTGTGCGCGGGCATAGGTATACTCAAGGGAGCCACAACGTTTCATCGTTGCGAGGACGGTATCTAATAAGTGGCGTCCATTGCCTTGCTCGATCGCTTGGCGGATCAAAGCAGATTCTTCTTCATTACCATGTTGCATGGCGTGAAGAAGAGGGAGCGTTGGTTTACCCTCATCAAGATCGTCACCTGTATTTTTACCTAATTGCGCATTATCTGCATCGTAATCCAAAAGATCATCAATGAGTTGAAATGCCGTACCAATATAACGACCATAATCTTGCAAGGCTTTTTCTTGCTCTGGCGTCGCATTGGCTAAAATAGCAGAAGCATGAGCTGCAGCTTCAAATAAACGCGCCGTTTTACTGTAGATCACTTGCATGTAGTTTTCTTCAGTAATATTGGGATCGTTACAGTTCATCAACTGTAATACTTCCCCTTCGGCGATCACATTAGTCGCTTCAGACATCAGCTTTAACACCCGCATTGAATCAAGATCTGTCATCATCTGGAAGGATCGAGTGTAAATAAAATCACCGACAAGAACACTTGCCGCATTACCAAAAACGGCATTAGCGGTTTGTTTTCCACGACGCATATCGGATTCATCGACAACATCATCATGCAATAACGTTGCGGTATGAATGAACTCGATCAAGGCTGCGACTTGGGTATGCTTATGACCAGAATAGCCGAGTGCTCGCCCTGCAAGCACAGCGATCATTGGCCGGATCCTTTTGCCACCACCACTGACAATGTAATGACCAAGTTGGTTAATTAGCGCAACATCTGAATTCAATTGACTGAGAATAGCCTCGTTTACCGCAGACATATCTTCAGTTGTTAGTTCAATAATAGATTCTAAATTCATCGTAATTTATTCATATTATTAGTTTTTGGTTCATTCCCTGAATAAAAAATCGGGAGACCGATATAACAGTTATGGTATTAGCATAACATTATTAATAATAAGATTATCAGGTGTGATGCAAAAAATGTTTAAATAAGTAACAATTGAAGCAATAAGCGTGAAATCAATGCTCAAAAACGGTTATTGAGAAAAAAGTCGTATTTTTTGTCATCTAACCGCATTATAGGCTTGTGTTCTGATGCTTTTTTGCGTAGAATTCGCGCCCTATTGTGAATATTTTATAGCGTGCTCTGGAATTGAGATATTTAACGGGTACGCGGAAAGCGGAGTTAATATGTACGCGGTTTTCCAAAGTGGTGGTAAACAACACCGAGTTAGCGAAGGTCAAACTGTCCGCCTAGAAAAGCTGGACATCGCAACAGGTGAAACTGTTGAATTTGATCAAGTTCTGATGGTTGCTAATGGCGATGAGATCCAAATCGGCGCTCCTGTCGTTGAAGGCGTTAAAGTGAAAGCGGAAGTTGTTGCACACGGCCGTGGCGAAAAAGTAAAAATCGTCAAGTTCCGTCGTCGTAAACATAGCCGTAAACAACAGGGTCATCGTCAGTGGTTCACTGATGTTAAGATCACTGTCATCGCTTAAGATTTAGGAGAGCAGATTAATGGCACACAAAAAGGCTGGTGGTTCGACTCGTAACGGTCGTGACTCAGAAGCAAAACGTTTAGGTGTTAAACGTTTTGGTGGTGAAGCTGTATTAGCAGGTAGCATCATCGTTCGTCAACGTGGTACTAAGTTCCACGCAGGTAACAACGTAGGTTGTGGCCGTGACCACACTCTATTCGCATTAGCGGATGGTAAAGTTAAATTTGAAGTTAAAGGTCCAAACAATCGTAAATTTATCAGCATCGAAGCTGAATAAGTTTTCTGATCTTTAATTCAGAATTAAAGCCCTGCAAAAAACTTTTGCGGGGCTTTTTATATTCAGGCATTTTGTTTCTAATGAAGTGCACTCGTATTAAAAAATACGCCATCTCTGAGTAAAACAGCCATCCAGCGTTATATGGCTCAGAAACGGAGAGAGAATTATGAAATTTGTAGATGAAGCCAAAATATTAGTCGTGGCAGGAGATGGTGGCAATGGTTGTGTCAGCTTCCGCCGTGAAAAATACATTCCGAAAGGGGGACCTGACGGAGGTGATGGTGGTGATGGTGGTGATGTTTACTTGCAAGCAGATGAAAACCTCAACACCCTGATCGACTATCGCTTTGAAAAATCATTTCGTGCAGAACGTGGGCAAAATGGTCAAAGTCGTGAGTGTACCGGTAAGCGTGGTCAAGATATCACGGTTAAAGTCCCTGTAGGAACGCGTGTACGCGATTTAGGCACTAATGAAATCCTTTGTGACATGACCCGCCATGAACAGCGCCATATGGTTGCTAAAGGCGGCTTTCATGGCCTTGGGAATACACGTTTTAAATCTTCAGTAAATCGAGCTCCACGTCAACGTACTATGGGGACGAAGGGCGAAACTCGCGAAATACTGTTAGAACTGATGCTATTAGCTGACGTAGGCATGTTGGGTATGCCAAACGCAGGTAAATCAACATTTATACGTTCTGTATCAGCCGCTAAGCCAAAGGTAGCTGATTATCCATTCACAACTTTAGTGCCAAGCCTAGGTGTGGTGCGTATGGATAACGAACAAAGTTTTGTGGTCGCGGATATTCCTGGGTTGATCGAAGGCGCTGCGGAAGGAGCAGGTCTTGGGATCCAATTCCTGAAACACTTAGAACGTTGTCGTGTTTTATTACACTTGATCGACATCTGTCCTATTGATGAATCAGATCCTGTCGAAAATGCCAAGATCATCATCAGTGAACTAGAAAAATACAGTGAAAAACTGGCTGCGAAGCCTCGCTGGTTAGTCTTTAATAAGATCGATATCTTAGGTGAAGAAGAATCCGCACAACGCGCAGCAGAAATTGCTAAAGCAATGGGTTGGGAAGATAAATATTACATGATATCAGCAGTTAACCATGAAGGTGTAAAAGCACTTTGTTGGGACATCATGGAATTTATGAATACTCAGCCACGCGATATGGCAACCACTGAAGATGCTCCGCAACCAGAAAAAGTCGAGTTCATGTGGGATGATTATCACAAAGAACAGCTTTCTGGCGCTGAAGATATTGATGATGACTGGGATGACGATTGGGATGAAGATGACGACGAAGGCGTCGAAATCATTTACCAGAAATAGTTATCGTTGAGACATAAAAAAGGCGCAAAGGCGCCTTTTTTAATTACCAAATTTTGATTGATCAATTTTTCTGGTACAGATCTTTATACAAACGGCTTTCGAAGCGCACTAACGGTACACGACGACTGCGTTGTTGGCTCTGTGGTACGGCATAAGCAGAAATAAACTGTACAAATGCTACGCGTTGCCCACTGGCTGTTGTAATAAAGCCGGCTAGGTTATAAACCCCCTGTAATGCACCTGTTTTGGCAGACACTTTCCCATTAACGCCCGCCTCATCAAAACCACCACGATAGCGTAATGTCCCATCATGACCTGCTAAGGGGAGCATAGAGATAAAATCGAGCTGTTGATCGTTTTTAGCGACAAACTGCAAAACTTCCATCATCGTTGCCGGGGTGATTAAATTATGGCGTGATAACCCTGAGCCATCGACCATGACAGTATTGCCAAGATCGATCCCCGCTTTTTGTTTCAAAACTTGCCTTACGGCATCAGACCCTGAGCGCCATGTTCCTGGAACACCATAATATTCGCGACCAATGGTACGAAAAACGGTGTCGGCAATCATGTTATCGGATTTCTTTAACATTACTTTCAATAAGTCATGTAAGGGCTTAGATTCTGTTTTGACTAACACTTGTGATTGAGCTGTTGGCTGAGTCCGTTTTTTTATATGACCGACTAATTCGATGCCTGCGGTAGTGAGCTCATTTTTGACAATTGCCCCTGAGTAGCTAGCTCCATTTTGCACCGCAAAAGCGAGAGGTAAGGGGTCACTACGTTGAGTAAGGCAACCTGTTAAAGTATAGCGATTTAACTCACCGGGTACGACGTCAAGTTCGCAATAACGGGCTTCGGGAGAGCCTTTTGCCAATGTTTTGACTTCACTGAACATGTTAACAGGATAAAAACTAGCTGTTTTGATAAAGGCAAAATCACCTGCTTTTTCAGCAGGGTATAGGGATACAGAAAAACAATTGCGGTCGATAATAGCGGCAGCAGGTGGCGCACTGAAGCATTGGGTCATATCATTCCATACCCAGCCAGGTGCTTTATCGTGGCTGGTAAATGCGGAAATATCGACGATCAAATCCCCATCAATTTTTTCGATCCCTAGCTGTTTTAACGCATTTGCCATGTTCCGAATTTGCTGGCGAGTTAACGTTGGGTCACCACTGAAGCGGATGACTAAGTCACCTGTCAGTGTATTGTTGCTCAGTTTTGCACTCGTTTCAAAATTGGTAACAAAACGGTAATCTGGCCCCAATTGCAACAATGCTGCAAGTGCCGTCACCACTTTTTGGGTGCTCGCTGGAAGAGCCATTTGCTGGGCGTTATAATCAATTAATGGGGTATTACTTCCCACCGTTTGCGCGACCAGAGCAAGGTTAGTGCCGTCAGGTAGATACTGCTTGTATTCATCAATTGGGATCGCCAAAGCTTGGCTACTGGCTAGGGTGATCCCTAAAGTGATTATCCATTTTCTGGTTAAAGTTAATAATGACATATATTTCACGCATTAGGGTGGACATACAGCACATACTAAAGTGTAATGCCTAATAAAGTAAACGGTGACCCGCTATTAAGTCTCAGTTAAAATAGCGTACATTATGATAAGATAAATGAGTACATAAGTCTGATTGAGTTTTTTTACCTAGAACACCCCCCTGTTATACAGAGGTGTTCGGTGTGCTGTTGTTACAAAATCAGGAAGATACTTATTTTTAGATAGGATTGAACCGAGGTATTTATTAATGAAACAGATCCCGATGACAGTACTTGGTGCGGACAAACTAAGAGAGGAACTGGAGTTCCTGAAATCTGTTCGCCGCCCAGAAATTATCGCCGCAATTGCTGATGCGCGGGAGCACGGTGATTTAAAAGAAAATGCAGAATATCATGCGGCTCGTGAGCAGCAGGGCTTCTGTGAAGGCCGTATCCAAGAAATCGAAGGTAAACTTTCTCACGCACAAGTGATTGATGTAACCAAAATGGTTAATAACGGTCGAGTGATCTTTGGCGCAACAGTGACAGTATTAAATGTTGATACCGACGAAGAGCTAACGTATCGTATTGTTGGTGATGATGAGGCTGATATTAAAGTTAATCTGATTTCAGTCAATTCACCAATAGCACGTGGTTTAGTCGGTAAAGAGGTTGACGATGTCGTCTCAATCAAAACCCCAGGTGGGGATGTAGAGTTCGAAATTCTTAAAGTTGAGTATATCTGATTCCTATTTTACTGAATTGGTTATATTATTTCCCCGGATTTAAAGAAAAAGGCCGCAGGCGGCCTTTTTCAACATATAAAACATGCTTTCAATGGCATTTTTATATAAATGATGGGTTATTATTTAGGTAAAATGATTTTGCGATCCGCCGAAGGGCGGTAAATAACAAGAATTTTACCAATGATTTGTACATTTACTGCACCAGTTTCGCGAACAATCGCATCAGCGATCAAATTTTTAGTATCACGGTCTTCGCCTGCGATTTTGACTTTGATAAGCTCATGATGCGCTAGTGAGAGTTCAATCTCAGCTAAGACACCTTCGGTTAAACCGTTGTTGCCAATCATAACGACAGGGTTTAAGTGATGAGCGAGACTTTTTAGGTGCTGAATTTGTTTTTTATTAAGATTCATCGATTTTTTGCTTGGTTAGTATTGAAAATGGCTTATTCTACCGCCATCTGATATCTATCACCATCAATTATATCTGTTCGATGGTAAAGAAGCAGCAACATAGGTGTAGATCTTTTAGTATAGTTGGAAGACACAATGGCCAATAAAAAACGTTCGGCAAGCTCAAGTCGCTGGTTGCAAGAACATTTTAGTGATAAATATGTTCAGCAAGCACAAAAAAAAGGGCTACGCTCACGTGCATGGTTTAAACTGGAGGAAATCCAGCAAGGTGATAAAATATTTAAACCAGGTATGACCGTTGTTGATTTAGGAGCAGCCCCTGGTGGTTGGTCACAATATGTTGTCAGCCAAATAGGTCATAATGGGCGTGTTATTGCTTGTGACTTATTACCGATGGACCCAATCGTTGGCGTTGATTTCCTTCAAGGGGATTTTCGTGACGAGGCAGTGCTCGCCGCTTTGCTAGAACGAGTAGGCGACAAAAAAGTACAGGTGGTCATGTCAGATATGGCCCCAAATATGAGTGGGACACCTGCGGTCGATATTCCTCGCTCTATGTATCTGGTTGAATTAGCATTGGATATGTGCCGTGCTGTATTGGCGCCTGGGGGGAGTTTCATTGTTAAAGTGTTTCAGGGAGAAGGCTTTGACGATTACCTTAGGGATATCCGCTCCCTGTTTACGAAAGTAAAAGTTCGTAAACCTGAATCTTCGCGGGCACGGTCACGTGAAGTATACATTGTAGCGACAGGGCTAAAACTATAGTACCCTGAGCGTTATTTGTTAACACAGTTGTAATATGAGGTTAATCCCTTGAGTGACATGGCGAAAAACCTGATTCTCTGGTTAGTCATCGCAGTTGTTCTGATGTCCTTGTTCCAGAGTTTTGGCCCAAGCGATTCGAATAGTCGCAGAGTTGATTATTCTACGTTTATCAATGAGTTAGCCCAGGATCAGGTACGTGAAGTTCGTATCACAGGTCGTGAACTGAACGTCAGAAAGGCTGATAATAGCCGCTATACAACTTATCTTCCTATGCAGGATGAGAAGCTGTTAGACACCATGCTGAATAAGCATGTGACTGTCGTTGGTGAACCACCAGAAGAACCTAGCTTACTGACATCTATTTTCATTTCCTGGTTCCCAATGCTTCTGTTGATTGGTGTCTGGATTTTCTTTATGCGCCAGATGCAAGGTGGCGGCGGCAAGGGGGCAATGTCATTCGGCAAAAGTAAAGCCCGCATGTTGACGGAAGATCAGATAAAAACAACATTTGCAGACGTTGCAGGGTGTGATGAAGCGAAAGAAGAAGTCGGTGAAATCGTAGAGTTTTTACGTGAACCTGCTCGCTTCCAGAAACTTGGCGGTAAAATTCCTAAAGGCGTCCTGATGGTAGGGCCTCCTGGTACAGGTAAAACACTACTTGCAAAGGCTATTGCGGGTGAAGCAAAAGTCCCATTCTTTACTATTTCCGGTTCAGACTTCGTGGAAATGTTTGTGGGGGTTGGTGCTTCTCGTGTTCGTGATATGTTCGAACAAGCGAAAAAAGCTGCGCCTTGTATCATCTTTATTGATGAAATCGATGCTGTCGGTCGCCAACGTGGTGCAGGTTTAGGTGGTGGTCACGATGAACGTGAACAAACCCTGAACCAGATGCTAGTTGAAATGGATGGTTTCGAAGGTAACGAAGGTATTATTGTTATTGCCGCAACTAACCGTGCAGACGTACTTGACCCAGCGTTATTACGTCCAGGTCGTTTTGACCGTCAGGTTGTTGTTGGCTTGCCAGATGTTCGTGGCCGTGAGCAAATTCTGAGAGTGCATATGCGTCGTGTTCCTATCGACCCAAGTGTTGATACTTTCATCCTTGCTCGTGCAACCCCTGGTTTTTCTGGAGCAGAATTAGCCAACCTAGTGAACGAGGCGGCATTGTTCGCAGCTCGCGCAAATATGCGTGTCGTTTCTATGGTCGAATTTGAAAAAGCTCGTGATAAAATTTGGATGGGTGCTGAGCGTCGTTCTCTGATGATGACTGAAGAACAAAAAGAATCAACGGCTTACCATGAAGGTGGCCATATGATTATCGGTCATTTAATGCCAGAGCATGACCCTGTTCACAAAGTCACAATCGTTCCACGTGGTCAAGCGCTGGGTGTGGCATTCTTCTTACCAGAAGGTGATGAAGTTAGCCGTAGCCGCTTAAAACTGGAAGGGATGATTGCGACAGCATATGCGGGTCGTATCGCAGAAGAACTGATTTACGGGCGAGATAAAGTCACCACGGGTGCCTCTTCTGATATTCAGTTTGCAACGAATACAGCGCGTAACATGGTGACTCAGTGGGGCTTCTCAGACCGTTTAGGTCCAATGCAATACTCAAAAGAAGAAGGCCCTGCATTTTTAGGTCGTTCTGCGGGTAATGGTTCAGGTATTTCTGATGAAACAGCGCGTATTGTTGATGAAGAAATTAAGAAAATCTTAGACCACTGCTACCAATTGGCTTATAAAACACTGGAAGACAATATTGATATTCTGCATGCAACGAAAGACGCATTGTTGAAATACGAAACTATCGATATGCCAATGATTGATGATTTAATGAATCGTCGTCCAGTACGTGAACCAGCAGGTTGGGATGAGGACAAAAAAGTCAGTAACGTGACTGGAACATTTGGCAAAGGTGCGTCAAATGGCGATAAAGTTGCTGATAAACCTCAAACTGAAGAACCAAAAAATAATGCTGAAGAGCCAAGCAACAATACTGATGAATCAAACCCATCAGACAATAACGATAACAAGCCACAATAAGTTATCGGAAAAGTAAGGTAATCGAGAGCCCCAGTTCGCTGGGGTTTTTTTCGTTAAGGAAAATAACAATGCAAATCAAAGCGAGAGGCAGTGTCCTTGATTTATCCACACCGCAAGTGATGGGGATTCTGAATGTTACTCCTGATTCGTTCTCAGATGGTGGCACTCATAATCGTTATCATGATGCATTAGAGCATGTAGCTAGGATGGTGCAAGAAGGGGCAACCATTATCGATATTGGTGGTGAGTCAACTCGTCCTGGGGCAGCTGAAGTTTCTGTTAGCGAAGAACTCGATAGGGTGATCCCTGTAGTAGAGGCTATTGCCCAACGTTTTGATGTGTGGATTTCTGTTGACACTTCGAAAGCGCAAGTGATGTCTGAAGCGGCAAAGGCAGGGATGCATATGATTAATGATATTCGCTCACTTCATGAGCCGGATGCATTAGACGTTGCTGCTCAAACTGGGTTACCTGTGTGTATTATGCACATGCAAGGCCAGCCACGAACAATGCAAGCCGCCCCAAATTATGAGAATGTTGTGCGTGAAGTTAAAGACTATCTAGAGGCTGAAATTGCACGTTGTGTGAATGCTGGAATCGATAGGCAGCAAATTATCCTTGATCCAGGCTTTGGGTTTGGTAAAAACTTGTCGCATAATTATCAATTATTGGCAAACTTAGAACAATTTCATAATTTCGGACTACCGCTATTGGCTGGTATGTCACGTAAATCTATGATTGGGCAATTATTGAATGTTCCACCTCAAGAGCGTCTCGCAGGCAGCCTTACTTGCGCAGTTATTGCTGCAATGCAAGGAGCGCACATCATTCGAGTTCATGATGTCAAAGAAACAGTGCAAGCGATGCAAGTGGTACAGATGACTCTGTCAGAAAAGGAAAAGTAAGCGTATGAGTGAGCGTAAATATTTTGGTACCGATGGTATCCGTGGCAAAGTGGGTGATAGCCCAATTACTCCTGACTTCGTTTTAAAATTAGGTTGGGCAGCAGGGAAAGTCCTTGCGCGTCATGGCTCACGTAAAATTATTATCGGTAAGGATACGCGTATTTCTGGTTATATGCTGGAGTCTTCTCTAGAAGCTGGGCTAGCGGCCGCTGGGCTATCAGCATCTTTTACAGGGCCAATGCCGACGCCAGCGGTGGCTTATTTAACACGTACTTTCCGCGCTGAAGCGGGGATCGTTATTTCCGCTTCCCATAACCCTTATTATGATAATGGCATCAAATTCTTTTCAATTGATGGGACTAAGTTACCTGATGAAGTCGAAGAAGCCATTGAAGCTGAAATGGAAAAACCGATCACTTGTGTCGAATCAGCAGAATTGGGTCGCGCTAATCGGATTGTAGACGCTGCTGGGCGTTATATTGAGTTCTGTAAAGGGACGTTCCCAAATGAGCAAAGCTTATCCAGCCTAAAAATCGTTATTGACTGTGCTAATGGTGCGACTTATCACATTGCCCCCAATGTATTTCGTGAGTTAGGTGCGGAAGTCATTACTATTGGTTGTGACCCGAATGGGATCAACATCAATGAAGAATGCGGCGCTACTGATGTTCGACAACTACAACAAAAAGTATTAGAAGAAAAAGCAGACGTCGGCCTAGCGTTTGATGGTGATGGTGACCGTATTATCATGGTTGACCATATGGGCGAAAAAGTGGATGGCGACCAAATCTTATTTATTGTCGCTAGAGAAGCTCTACGCCAAGGTCAATTAAAAGGCGGGGTAATCGGTACATTAATGAGCAATATGGGCTTAGAAATAGCCCTGAAACAGTTAGGCATTCCATTTGAACGAGCTAAAGTGGGTGACCGCTATGTGCTCGAAAAATTACAGGAAAAAGGCTGGCGCATGGGCGCGGAAAACTCAGGCCATGTAATTTTACTGGATAAAACCACCACGGGTGACGGTATTGTTGCTGGCCTACAAGTTTTGAGCGCTATGGTACGTAACCATATGAGTTTGCATGACTTATGTAGTGGTATGAAATTATTACCTCAAGTGCTGGTTAATGTTCGGTTCAAAGGCACACACGACCCTCTACAAAATGAGGGGGTTATTGCTGCTAATGAAGAAGTTGAAAAGCAACTGGCAGGTAAAGGCCGCGTGTTACTCAGAAAATCGGGTACAGAGCCGTTAATTCGTGTCATGGTTGAAGGCGAAAATGAAGCGGATGTAACTGCAATGGCGAATCGTATTGCGGATGCAGTTAAAGCCGCAGGTTGATTGTAATAAATAAAGCTGAGCAATATTTCGAAAATTTGTTGTTTTTTTCCGCAAATAATCGATAGAGTTTAAAATAGACTTGCTTGTCGGCTCAGCTTTGGGTAGTATTCGCACCTGCTCAATCCTGTAAGAGTGTCCTTTTGCGGGGAATTGGGCGGGTGTGCAGTGATAAAGGTCATAGCATTAGGCTATGCACCGTAACTGAATAGGTAACTCAAATGTACATAGCTCTTTTAATTATTTTCCTG
The DNA here is from genome assembly GCF_049545585.1 of Providencia sp. NPDC089933. Classification (NCBI taxonomy): domain Bacteria; kingdom Pseudomonadati; phylum Pseudomonadota; class Gammaproteobacteria; order Enterobacterales; family Morganellaceae; genus Providencia; species Providencia sp. NPDC089933. Next base: position 65,090 of record NZ_JBMWDT010000010.1, on the reverse strand, counting down.
CTAGCAGCTATCGGGCTTATTGCTCTGATTATGTTACAGCAAGGTAAAGGTGCTGACATGGGTGCATCATTCGGTGCGGGTGCTTCTGCAACACTGTTTGGCTCATCGGGTTCAGGTAACTTCATGACTCGTATGACTGGAATCTTGGCTGCTGTGTTTTTCATCATCAGTTTAATACTTGGCAATATGACTGCAAATAAGTATGGAACTGGTAGTGGTAGTAAGTGGGAAAACATTAGTGAACCTGCGAAAGTCGAGCAACCAACAGACGTGCCGGCAGCACCAGCTACACCAACGAGCGATATTCCTCGTTAAGTGTTAAAGATTCCGAATGAAGGCAGTTATTGTCATCATTAAGTAGTAAGCTCAGAAATGAGTAAGAAGTTAAAAATTTGAGGTTATTGATTTTAAATTGATAACCTCGCCTCAGTGCCGAGGTGGTGAAATTGGTATACACGCTACCTTGAGGTGGTAGTGCCTACAAAACGGGCGTACGGGTTCAAGTCCCGTCCTCGGCACCATTATTTTGATAGCTTGTAGTTTACGAGTTATCAGTGTAGAATATGTCACGTTTTCGAACGCGGGATGGAGCAGCTTGGTAGCTCGTCGGGCTCATAACCCGAAGGTCGTCGGTTCAAATCCGGCTCCCGCAACCATTTCTTATTCAACATACCTTGTCAGTATCGTAGTCAGAGTTGTTGTCAGATGTAGCAATCAAGTGTAGTTATCTAATAGCTCCCAAAATTTCTCATCGATTTCTCTAGACTTTGCAGGTATAATAAGAATATGGTGAACCCGTGCACTACAGGGTCCAGTTGCATAAAGCCCCGAATTTCGGGGTTTTTTGTTATTTGACAATCGAATTAACTGGGCTTTTATAGCCCTTTTTTTATGTCTGGGGGTGGGCTTGTCCACATTAGAACAGCAATTAACAGAGATGATTTCAGCACCTGTGGAGGCGCTAGGCTTTGAATTTGTTGGCTTAGAGTTTGTCCGTGGTCGCACATCGACACTGCGTGTCTTCATTGATAGTGAAGAAGGCATCACTGTTGACGATTGTGCTGATGTCAGCCATCAGGTTAGTGCAGTATTGGATGTCGAAGATCCAATTTCTGTTATTTATAACCTTGAAATATCGTCACCTGGGCTTGAGCGCCCATTATTCACAGTCGCTCATTACGAGCGTTTTGTTGGTGAAGAGGTGGCGTTAACTTTGCGTATAGCAATGCAGAACCGCCGTAAATGGCAAGGAATTATCAAAGCCGTAGACGGTGAAATGATTACGGTTACTGTAGATGGTAAGGATGAGGTGTTCGCCCTCGGCAACATCCAGAAAGCTAACTTGGTACCCCACTTTTAATAAAGTTCAATGAGGCAACTAGGATGAATAAAGAAATTCTGGCTGTTGTAGAAGCGGTTTCTAACGAAAAATCCCTCCCTCGTGAAAAAATCTTCGAGGCTCTGGAAACGGCATTAGCGACGGCAACCAAAAAGAAATATGAGCAAGAAATCGATGTTCGTGTTGAGATTGACCGTAAATCCGGTGATTTTGATACGTTCCGTCGTTGGTTAATTGTCGATGAAGTGACAATGCCAACTCGCGAAATCACATTAGAAGCAGCGCAATACGAAGACCCTGCACTGCAACTAGGTGAGTATGTTGAAGACCAGATCGAATCTGTTGTGTTTGACCGCATTACAACACAAACTGCAAAACAAGTTATTGTTCAGAAAGTTCGTGAAGCTGAACGTGCTATGGTTGTTGACCAATTCCGTGAGCAACAAGGCGAAATTATCACTGCTCAAGTGAAGAAAGTTAACCGTGAAAACATCACGTTAGACTTAGGTAATAACGCTGAAGCGGTTATTCTGCGTGAAGATATGTTGCCACGTGAAAACTTCCGCCCAGGTGACCGCATACGCGGAGTCCTGTATGATGTCCGTCCTGAAGCTCGCGGCGCACAACTTTTTGTTACGCGTTCTCGCCCGGAAATGTTGGTTGAATTATTCCGCATTGAAGTGCCTGAAATTGGCGAAGAAATTATTGAAATTAAAGCCGCTGCGCGTGATCCAGGTTCTCGTGCAAAAATCGCTGTAAAAACTAACGATAAACGTATCGACCCAGTTGGTGCTTGTGTTGGTATGCGTGGTGCGCGAGTTCAAGCCGTTTCTAGTGAGTTAGGCGGCGAGAGAATCGATATTGTGTTATGGGATGATAACCCAGCTCAGTTCGTTATTAATGCAATGGCTCCGGCTGATGTTGCATCTATCGTCGTCGATGAAGACAAATGCACGATGGATGTTGCCGTAGAAAGCAGTAACTTGGCACAAGCAATAGGGCGTAACGGTCAAAACGTTCGTCTAGCTGCTCAGTTGCTGAAAAAACACCGTGGTGATGACAAATGGGAACTGAATGTCATGACCGCAGAAGAGCTAAATGCAAAACATCAGGCAGAAGCACATGCTTCTATTGATACATTCACCAAGCATCTTGATATTGATGAAGAGTTCGCCACTGCACTTGTTGAAGAAGGCTTCTCTACGTTAGAAGAACTGGCTTACGTGCCTATTAATGAACTTCTGGAAATTGACGGTCTTGATGAAGATACCGTTGAAGTTCTACGTGAAAGAGCGAAAGCTGCCCTCACCACAATTGAGTTGGCTCAAAAAGAGAGCCTAGGTGATAATCAGCCAGCAGAAGATTTGTTGAATCTTGACGGTATGGATCGTACTCTTGCCTATAACTTGGCTACTCGTGGAATCTGTACACTGGAAGATCTTGCTGAGCAGGGCATCGACGACCTGATTGATATTGAAGGTCTGGATGATGAGAAAGCAGGTACGCTCATCATGGCCGCACGTAATATTTGCTGGTTCGGTAACGATGCGTAAACACTGTAGCAGGAAGGAACGGCATGACAGAAACTGTAAAAACATTGGCAACGGAAATTCAAATCACAGTTGATCGCCTGGTACAGCAATTTGCTGAAGCAGGGATCAAAAAAAGTGAGAATGACTCTGTTAGCCAGTCAGAAAAAGAAGCTTTACTGAACCACCTAAACCGCGAACAAGGCGGGGCGGCGGGTCAGCCAAGTAAGTTAACACTACAACGTAAAACTCGTAGTACGTTGAGTGTTCCGGTCACCGGTGGCAAAAGCAAATCGGTAAATGTTGAAGTCCGCAAAAAACGCACTTATGTGAACCGTGACGCTGAAGAAGCGAAAGCGGAAGAGCAGGCACAGCGTGAAGCGGAAGAGCAGGCACAGCGCGAAGCTGAAGAACTGGCACAACGTGAAGCACAAGCTAAGCGATTAGCAGAAGAAGCTGCAAAACGCGAAGCAGAAGCAAACGCAAAACGTGATGCCGAAGATAAAGCAAAACGTGAAGCAGCAGATAAAGCTACGCGCGAAGCAGCGGAAAGAGAAAAAGTGAAACCAAGCGAAAATCATCAAAAAGCAGGCAAATCGTCTGAAACTAATGCCGACAAACAACGCCGTGAAGCTGAAGCTGCAGAGCTAAAACGCAAAGCTGAAGAAGAAACTCAACGTAAAGTTGAAGCAGAAGCGCGTCGTGTTGCTGAAGAAGCCCGTAAAATGGCTGAAGAAAATGGCGAAAAATGGACGGCTGAAACTAAAACTGAAGAAGACAGCGATTATCATACAACCACTTCTACGCACGCTCGTGCCGCTGAAGATGAAAATGATGCGAAAGAAGAAGGCCGTCGTTCTCGTAACCGTACCGCTAAAGCACCTCGCCAGAAAAAAGGTAACAAGCTTTCAGAGAAAGCTGATCGCGAAGAAGAGCGTGCAGCAGGTCGTTCAGGTCGTACTAAAGGTAAACAACGTAAAGGCAGTTCCTTACAGCAAAGCTTTACTAAGCCAGCTGCTGCGGTAAACCGCGATGTTATCATTGGTGAAACGATCACTGTAGGCGAACTTGCTAATAAAATGGCGGTTAAAGGCTCTCAAGTCATCAAAACAATGATGAAGATGGGCGCTATGGCGACTATCAACCAAGTGATTGACCAAGAAACTGCACAGCTTGTTGCAGAAGAAATGGGTCACAAAGTTATTCTGCGTCGTGAAAATGAGCTAGAAGAAGCGGTAATGAATGACCGTGATACAGGCTCTGCATTACAAGAACCACGCGCACCAGTTGTTACTATTATGGGTCACGTTGACCATGGTAAAACGTCTTTACTTGACTACATTCGTTCAACGAAAGTGGCATCAGGTGAAGCCGGTGGTATTACTCAGCATATCGGTGCGTACCACGTACAGACCGATAAAGGTATGATTACCTTCTTAGATACCCCAGGTCACGCCGCGTTTACCTCTATGCGTGCTCGTGGAGCTCAAGCAACGGATATCGTTATCCTTGTTGTTGCTGCCGATGATGGTGTTATGCCACAAACAATTGAAGCTATTCAGCATGCGAAAGCAGCGGGTGTACCAATTGTGGTTGCAGTCAACAAAATCGATAAGCCAGAAGCTGATCCAGACCGCGTCAGAAATGAGTTATCTCAATACGGTGTTATTTCCGAAGATTGGGGTGGTGATACTCAGTTCATTAGCGTATCAGCTAAGAAAGGTACAGGTATTGATGACCTACTGGATGCTATCTTACTGCAAGCTGAGGTTTTAGAACTGAAAGCAGTTTATGCAGGAATGGCAAGCGGTGTTGTTGTTGAATCTTACTTAGACAAAGGTCGTGGCCCAGTGGCAACTATCTTAGTTCAAGAAGGTACACTGAACAAAGGCGATATCGTCTTATGTGGGTTTGAATATGGCCGTATTCGTGCAATGCGTAACGAATTAGGTAAAGAAGTTCAATCTGCAGGCCCTTCTATGCCAGTTGAAATTTTGGGGCTATCAAGCGTCCCATCTGCTGGTGATGAAGCGACAGTAGTTCGTGATGAGAAAAAAGCCCGTGAAGTTGCTCTATATCGTCAAGGTAAATTCCGCGATGTTAAATTAGCGCGCCAGCAGAAATCTAAACTGGAAAACATGTTTGCGAACATGGAAGAAGGTAAAGTTTCTGAACTGAATATCGTGCTGAAAACTGACGTTCAAGGTACTTGTGAAGCGATCACTGACTCTCTGATGAAACTGTCAACTGATGAAGTTAAAATTAAAATCATCGGTTCTGGCGTTGGTGGTATCACTGAGACAGATGCAACATTAGCAGCGGCATCAAATGCTATCATTCTTGGCTTTAACGTCCGTGCAGATGCATCTGCGCGTCGTGTCATTGAAAGTGAAAGCGTTGATTTACGTTACTATTCCGTTATCTATAGCTTGATTGATGAAATCAAACAAGCAATGAGCGGTATGTTGGCACCTGAATACAAACAACAAATCATTGGTCTTGCAGAAGTCCGCGATGTATTTAAATCACCGAAATTTGGTGCTGTTGCAGGTTGTATGGTTACAGAAGGTACCATCAAGCGTAATAACCCAATTCGTGTACTGCGTGACAACGTGGTTATCTACGAAGGTGAGTTAGAGTCTCTGCGTCGCTTTAAAGATGATGTTGCTGAAGTTCGTAACGGCATGGAATGTGGTATCGGTGTTAAGAACTACAACGATGTTCGTGTCGGCGATATGATTGAAGTCTTCGAAGTTATTGAAGTTAAGCGTTCGATCGACGGTTAATTTTATAGATACCCGTAATATCACTTTGTTATAAAGCGAAGCGGGTAAATATCTTCATACTTTATTTTCCATTGGGGGGCTTAGCCCCCCAATTTGTCAGGAGATAGAACAATGGCAAGAGAATTCAGTCGTTCTCAGCGCGTTGCACAAGAAATGCAAAAAGAAATTGCAATCATTTTGCAACGTGAAGTGAAGGATCCTCGCATTGGTATGGCAACGGTTTCTGGTGTTGAACTGTCTAGGGACTTGGCATACGGTAAAGTATTCGTTACGTTTTTAAATATCTCTCATGAAGAACATGAGTCTGATATGGTAAAAGAAGGCATTAAAGCGCTGAATGAAGCTTCAGGTTTTATTCGTTCTTTATTAGGTAAAGCCATGCGCTTACGTGTTATTCCTGAACTGACATTCTCTTATGATAGTTCTTTGGTTGATGGTATGCGTATGTCTAACCTCGTTTCGAATGTCATTCGCGATGATGAAAAACGTCGTGCTGATGCAGATGATAAAGAGGAAAAATAATGGGGCGTCGTCGTAGCGGCCGTGATATCGACGGTGTAGTGCTGCTGGATAAACCTACGGATATTTCTTCTAATGATGCGCTGCAAAAAGTGCGGCGCTTTTTTAATGCTAATAAAGCTGGGCATACAGGGGCGCTTGATCCGTTAGCAACAGGTATGTTGCCCGTTTGCCTTGGTGAAGCAACGAAGTTTTCCCAATTTTTACTCGATTCAGATAAGCGTTATCGTGTAGTAGCTCGTTTAGGTCAACGTACTGATACATCGGATTCTCATGGCGAAATCATCAGCGAGCGTAACGTTGAGTTTACGCCGCAACAGTTAGATGACGCCTTAGCGTTTTTCCGAGGCGATACACTGCAAGTACCTTCGATGTATTCCGCATTAAAACACCAAGGTCGTCCATTGTATGAATATGCACGTAAAGGGATTACGGTTGAGCGTGAAGCCCGCCCAATTACTGTGTATGAACTACAGTTTATTCGTTTAGAAAATAATGAGTTAGAACTGGAAATTCATTGCTCGAAAGGGACTTATATTCGTACTATTGTTGATGATTTAGGCGAAATGTTAGGCTGTGGCGCTCATGTGATTTATCTACGGCGTATTCAAGTCGCTAATTACCCATATGAGCGCATGGTAACATTAGAGCAATTAGCCGCTTTGCGGGCACAAGTAGATGCAGGAGAAGGTTCTTTTGAATCATTACTGGATAGCTTGTTATTGCCAATGGATACCGCAGTTGTTCATTTCCCAGCTATCAATATTACTGAAGAAACAGCGGCTTACTTTAAACAGGGTCAACCTGTTAGGGCGAATGTTGAAGGTCTCATTGAAGGGGACATGGTCCGAGTGACTTGCGGTGAAGAGCAGCGTTTTATCGGTATTGCTCTGATTAGCGAAGATGGCCGTGTGGCACCAAAGCGTTTGGTTGTGGAAAATGAACAATCCGCATAGTGGCGCTTATTGCTTTGCTGTTATAAGCAGCGTAGAATAGCGGCGCTTAATCTTGAGATGCTAAATTAGAGATTGGCTCTCATCACTTACATTAATCATTTTGGAGTTTATTATGTCTCTAAGTAATGAAGCGAAAGCTAAAATCGTTGCTGAGTTCGGCCGCGGTGAAAATGACACTGGTTCAAGCGAAGTACAAATCGCTCTGCTGACTGCACAAATCAACCATCTGCAAAGCCACTTTGCAGAGCACAAAAAAGATCACCACAGCCGTCGTGGTCTGTTGCGTATGGTTGCACAACGCCGTCGCTTACAAGCTTACTTGAAAGGTAAAGATATCGCACGCTACACTGCTCTGATTGAGCGTTTAGGTCTGCGCCGCTAATCTTACTCTAGATAATTCCAGTTGCGGCTAGGCGACCAATGAGTGAGTGGCTAGGAATGTACATCAGTATGTGACTAGTACGAGTGAGTGTAGTCAACAACGTTGCAACTTGAAGTATGACGAGTAGAGTCAGTTTCAGAGAAAAGGGGCCACAGGCCCCTTTTCTTCTAAAAGTTATTTTGAAAGTTGAAGTAATACTCGAATTGTTCTTAACTTAAATGTTAAGCTATGGTTTGTAATTAGTTGTTTTAATAATGCCTCTTCGCTACATCCGATTCGCGCGGCTAATGAGAACATTGATGACTTGAATATCAATCTTCTCATTAGTCGCGAGGCTGTAGGAAGAATAAGCCAATGCTATCCGAGATGCTCAGATAGCCTTACAAAAAGGGTAATATTGTGTTAAATCCTATTGTTCGTAAATTCCAATATGGTCAACATACCGTTACGATTGAAACGGGAATGATGGCGCGTCAAGCGACAGCCGCTGTTATGGTTAACATGGATGACACTGCGGTATTTGTTACTGCGGTTGCTCAGAAGAAAGTTAAAGAAGGTCAAGATTTCTTCCCTTTAACTGTTAACTATCAAGAACGTACATACGCAGCAGGCCGTATCCCAGGGAGTTTCTTCCGTCGTGAAGGTCGTCCTGGTGAAGGCGAAACGTTAATCGCACGCTTAATTGACCGTCCACTGCGCCCTCTGTTCCCAGAAGGTTTTTTAAACGAAATTCAAATCATTGCTACAGTTGTGTCTGTTAACCCACAAGTTAACCCTGACATCGTTGCGATGATCGGTGCATCTGCAGCTCTTGCGCTGTCTGGCACGCCATTTAATGGCCCAATCGGTGCTGCTCGTGTTGGTTTTATCAATGACCAATATGTTCTTAACCCAACAGCTGATGAGCTGAAAAACAGCCGTTTAGATTTAGTGGTTGCAGGTACCAATAACGCGGTCTTAATGGTTGAATCTGAAGCTGACTTGTTAAGCGAAGAACAAATGTTAGGTGCGGTCGTATTTGGCCACGACCAACAACAAATTGTTATTCAAAACATCAATGAGTTGGTCAAAGAAGCAGGTAAAGAAAAATGGGATTGGCAGCCAGAGCCAGTTAACCAAGCATTAAATGACCGCATTGCGGCATTAGCAGAAAGCCGTATGGGTGATGCTTACCGCATTACTGAGAAACAAGAACGTTACGCGCAAGTTGATTTAATCAAAGATGAAGTCATTGCTACATTAGTCGCTGAAGATGAAAACGTTGATGTTTCTGAAGTTGCTGATATTTTAGGTAACTTAGAAAAACAAGTTGTACGTAGCCGTGTTATCCGTGGTGAACCTCGTATTGATGGTCGTGAAAAAGACATGGTTCGTGCACTTGATGTGCGTACCGGTGTTCTGCCACGTACTCATGGGTCTGCATTGTTCACACGTGGTGAAACTCAGGCACTGGTAACTGCAACTTTAGGTACAGAGCGTGATGCACAGGTTATCGACCAGCTAATGGGCGAATACACTGACCGTTTCTTATTCCATTATAACTTCCCTCCATACTCTGTTGGTGAAACTGGTATGGTAGGTTCACCGAAACGTCGTGAAATTGGTCATGGTCGTTTAGCGAAACGTGGTGTGTTAGCTGTAATGCCAGATCACGCAGATTTCCCATATACTGTCCGTGTTGTATCTGAAATTACTGAATCTAACGGTTCATCATCTATGGCTTCTGTCTGTGGCGCTTCACTCGCATTAATGGATGCAGGTGTGCCAATTAAAGCTGCTGTTGCTGGTATTGCAATGGGGCTGGTGAAAGAAGGTGACGATTTTGTTGTCCTATCTGACATTTTAGGTGATGAAGACCACTTAGGTGATATGGACTTTAAAGTTGCCGGTAGCCGTGATGGTATCAGTGCACTGCAAATGGATATCAAAATCGAAGGGATTACCAGCGAAATTATGCAGGTTGCTTTGAACCAAGCGAAAGGCGCACGTTTGCACATCTTGGGGACGATGGAACAAGCTATTAATGGTCCTCGCGAAGAAATCTCTGAATTTGCACCACGTATCTATACGATTCGTATCAATCCAGACAAAATTAAAGATGTCATCGGTAAAGGTGGTTCTGTCATCCGTGCATTAACGGAAGAAACAGGCACTACGATTGAAATCGAAGATGATGGTACAGTGAAAATTGCTGCAACTGATGGTATCAAAGCGAAAGAAGCCATTCGCCGTATTGAAGATATTACTGCTGAAGTTGAAGTTGGTCGTATTTACCCAGGTAAAGTGACTCGTATCGTTGACTTTGGTGCATTCGTTGCTATTGGTGGCGGTAAAGAAGGTCTAGTACACATTTCTCAAATCGCAGATAAGCGTGTTGAGAAAGTGACTGATTATCTGCAAATGGGTCAAGAAGTCCCAGTTAAGGTATTAGAAATCGACCGTCAAGGCCGTATCCGCCTTAGCATGAAAGAAGCGGTAGCAACTGAGGAACCAAGTTCGCAACCTCAGGACTCAGCAGAATAAGTTGACCTAGCTGCGCTCTATTTGTTTAGAGCGCTATCAGCCTAAATTTGCTGAAACCATAATTTGTTGTAAATGCGTGGTAATGTAAGGGCGGAGTATGTTGAACAGTATCTGTCTTCGGGTAAGAGATTATCGCACGTTACCGCGTGTGCTCTTGGCGCTTATCTTTTTTGTTATTATTGGATGTAGCAGCAAAGATTGGCGAAAGAACGAGGTTTTTGCCGTTCCACTTCAACCTTCATTGCAACAAGAAGTGATATTGGCTCGTATGGAACAAATCCTTGCGAGCCGGTCTTTAACCGATGACGAATACGCACAGCTTTTATATGAGCGCGGTGTGTTGTATGATAGTCTAGGTTTAAGGGCGCTGGCGCGTAATGATTTTTCAACTGCGTTAGCCATACGTCCTGATATTCCTGAAGTTTTTAATTTTTTAGGGATATATTTTACGCAGGCAGGGAACTATGATGCTGCCTATGAAGCGTTTGATTCTGTTTTAGAGCTTGATCCAACTTACAATTTCGCGCGGATGAATCGTGGCATCGCTTTATATTACGGTGAACGGTACAAACTAGCGCAGGATGATCTGCTGGCGTATTATCAGATAGATCCAAATGATCCTTTTCGTGTTTTATGGCTTTATCTTGTAGAAAAAGACATAGACCCGCGTACGGCACAAGATAATCTTGCTGCTCGTTACAACCAAGCGGAGAAAGGGCAATGGGGCTGGAATATCGTAGAATTCTATCTTGGCAATATCAATGAAACAACATTGATGGAGCGTTTGAAAGAAACGTCTACGGATAACACTTCGCTCGCTGAGCATCTCAGTGAAACTAACTTCTATTTAGGTAAGCATTACCTAAGTCTGGGGGATAAGAATAGCGCAGTTGCGTTATTCAAACTGACGGTAGCTAACAACGCTCACAGCTTTGTTGAACACCGCTATGCATTGTTGGAATTGGCGCTGTTAGGCCAAGAACAAGACGACCTTTTAGAATCGGGCCAGCAATAGCTGACGAACATTTCATGATTAATTTTTAAGTCATCATCCCTCGGGGTGACGGCCTATTTGTTCGTTTAATAAACACAATTTGAGCCAGTTCACATTTTAAATGAAAATGACCGAAATGATTTTCGCATGGTTATGTAAACTGGCTGCCATTATGTATGAGGCACCTTTACATGACTACTGAGACCGATATTTCTTTTGCTGATTTAGGTTTATCAGCATCTATTTTGACAGCACTGAACGACCTGGGATACGAAAAACCATCACCAATCCAGCAACAATGTATTCCATTGTTAATGGATGGTAACGATGTATTAGGTATGGCACAAACCGGTAGTGGTAAAACCGCTGCATTTAGTTTGCCATTACTGCAAAACATTGACCCAGATTTAAAAGCTCCGCAAATTTTAGTTCTGGCACCAACTCGTGAGTTGGCTGTTCAGGTAGCTGAAGCGATGAGCGATTTCTCTAAACATATGAGCCGCGTTAACGTCGTTGCTCTATACGGTGGCCAACGTTATGACGTGCAATTGCGCGCGTTACGCCAAGGTCCACAAATCGTTGTGGGTACACCTGGCCGTCTTCTTGACCATCTGAAGCGTGGTACTTTAGATCTTTCTAAATTAAAAGGCTTAGTCTTAGACGAAGCTGATGAAATGCTACGAATGGGCTTTATTGAAGATGTTGAAAACATCATGGGCCAAATTCCAGCAGAGCACCAAACCGCATTGTTCTCTGCGACAATGCCTGAGCCAATTCGCCGTATTACGCGTCGCTTTATGAAAGAACCTAAAGAGATTCGTATTCAGGCAAGCATTACCACACGTCCTGACATTGCTCAAAGCTACTGGACTGTTTACGGTATGCGTAAAAATGAAGCGTTGGTTCGTTTCTTAGAAGCAGAAGATTTTGATGCGGCGATTATTTTCGTCCGTACTAAAAATGCAACATTAGAAGTCGCAGAAGCATTAGAGCGTAACGGCTATAACAGCGCAGCGCTGAATGGTGACATGAACCAAGCTCTGCGTGAGCAGACATTAGAGCGCCTGAAAGATGGTCGTTTAGATATCTTGATTGCGACTGACGTGGCAGCTCGTGGTTTAGACGTTGAGCGTATTAGCTTAGTCGTTAACTATGATATCCCTATGGATGCTGAGTCTTATGTTCACCGTATTGGTCGTACTGGCCGTGCAGGTCGTGCGGGCCGTGCCTTACTGTTCGTTGAGAACCGTGAGCGTCGCCTGTTACGTAACGTTGAACGTACGATGAAACTGACTATTCCTGAAGTTGAACTGCCAAATGCAGATTTGTTAAGTCAACGTCGTCAGGAAAAATTTGCTGAAAAAATCCAGCAACAATTAGAAAGCAGCGATTTAGACCAATATCGTTCACTGTTAGCGAAAATGTCTCCATCAGAAGATGTTGATATGGAAACTCTAGCAGCAGCGTTACTGAAAATGGCTCAAGGCGAACGCGCCCTGATCCTACCACCAGATGCACCTCGTCGTCCGCGTCGTGAATTCAACGACCGTGATGAGCGCCGTGGTGACCGTCGTGACCGCAATAGCAATGGTAATGGTTTTGACCGTGCAGAGCGTGGGGAGCGTGGCGGTCGTCGTGAGCGCCGTGATGTTGGCGATATGGAAATGTATCGTATCGAAGTTGGTCGCGATGACGGTGTGGAAGTTCGTCATATTGTTGGTGCGATTGCTAACGAAGCGGACATCAGTAGCCGTTATATTGGTAATATCAAACTGTTTGGTACTCACTCAACCATTGAGTTACCAAAAGGTATGCCAAGCGAAGTGTTAACTCACTTAAGCCGTGCACGTGTATTAAATAAACCAATGCAAATGCAACTGATTGGTGATGCACAACCGTTTGAGCGTCGTGGCGGTGGTGAGCGTCGTGGTGGTCCTCGTCGTGAAGGTGGTAGCGAGGGAGGTTTCGGTGCAGGTCGTCGCAATGACCGTGGTGGTGAGCGTCGTAGCAACGGTGGTGGTGAACGCCGTGGCGGTGGTAACCGTGGCAATGCAGCACCTCGCCAAGATGGTACTAATGCGGCACCTCGTCGTCGTAGCAGCAGCCATAACGCGTAATAGCTAGGTTTTGGGGAGTTTAATCCCAATAAAACGAAACCCGTACTTTGAAGTGCGGGTTTTTTTATTAGTCATTTTTATTTAAGTATATAGTGGCAATAAAGCGCTTTTTCTAAATCTTGTGCTGTGCTAATAAAAAGTAGGATAACGACGTTATTTGTTTGCTTATCAAATTCATATAAACAGCGATATTGGCTAGTTATATCGATTCATTCTCGAATAAGTAGACCATTATCGGCTAACATTTGATTTGGGCGATAAGGTTTAGGATCTTCTGATGTTGCTTTTACGGATGATAGAAGTAGCTCATCAACAAACGCTGCAGCTTGAATACTACTCATAAAATTGATTTTTAAACGATTCTACATCCTGTAGTGACCATAATGCAGTTTCTGCGAGGGTGACCGTATATGGTTGTTCCATCACAATTTCCTTTCATTATTTTCTTGCTGCACGTAATTTTTCTAGCGCTTCTTCTGGTGATAAGGTTCTTTTATTTTTAACATCATCTTTTGCTGCCATCACCAATTTTAGCAGTGCATTTGCTTGGCGCTCTCTTTCTCTTTCTTTTAGCTCTATTTCACGTTCCACACTAGTTTGAATAAAAAGCTCAGACTGCCCATTTTTTGTTACAAAAACGCCCCCCTTAAAGAGCTCAGGGTTACCAAGGCCTTCACGTGCTGCTTTTTGCGACATTGTATTAGATATATTTTGTTCCTATAAATGGTGAACACACAACACGGAATACAGAATAACGTATTGTGTGTTTTTTGAACTTATGTTTCTGATTATAGAAAAATTGTTTTGATGTACAAATTTATTATTAATTTATACACCAAGTGCATGTGTGAGAAGTCGAAGAGCCATTTAGACCAAACCCAATGCCTCTTTTAGTGGTTTGAGGTAACGGCGGCTAACGGGGATGCGTTCGCCAGAGCTAAGTACTAACTCGGCTTGCCCACTATCGCCAAATAAAATTTCATTTAATTGGGTCATATTGACTAAGTATTGGCGATGGCAGCGCACTAGCGGTGTACGAGTTTCTAAGGTGCGTAATGTGAGTTCAGTAAAGCCTTCTTGCCCTTGTGTACTCATGACGTAGACGCCACTCAAACGAGAAGTTGCATACAATACTTCATCGAGTTTCATCAAATAAATACGGCTATGACCAGTACACGGAATAAATTTAAGTGGTTCATTATTACCCAGTAGCTCAAGGTTTTGTTTTTGTTTACCTTGACGGAGCCGGCTTAATGTTTTCTCCAATCTTTCTGGCTCAAGGGGTTTTAATAAATAATCAAAAGCATGTTCTTCAAAAGCCTGAATAGCAAATTCATTAAAAGCGGTTAGAAAGACAATATAGGGGCGGTCTTCAGGATCTAACATGCGCACCATTTCAAGGCCAGTTAAGCGCGGCATTTGGATATCGAGAAAGACCACATCAGGCTTTTTTTTATGGATTATCCCAATAGCTTCTATCGCATTGGCACATTCGCCAATGATTTCAATATCATCGTGTTCTTCGAGGAGGCAACGGACGTTTTCCCGCGCAAGTGGTTCATCATCAACAATTAATACATTCATAGGGTTACATTATCATTATTATGGTGCCGCCAAATACGGTAGGCGGATTTTCATTCGTGTGAATTTTTCTGGCTCATGCTCTACGCTAATGCCGTATTGTTCGCCATATTTTAAACGCAAACGTTTATCGACCAAGCCCATCCCTAAGCCATCACTTTGCTTCGCAGATTGGTAGAGCCCTGCGTTGTCTTCAATTTCAATATAGACGTGTTCGCTACCGATATAACTACGTATTGTAATATATCCCGTCTCTAATAACTGTGAGGTGCCGTGTTTAATTGCGTTTTCAACAAGAGGTTGTAAGGTAAATGCAGGGAGTTCAACATGTTTAACTTCCTCTGGAATGTCGATGTAAATCTGTAAGTTTTCTTGAAAACGAGCTTTTTCTATTTGTAAGTAAGCATTGATATGTTCAATTTCTTCTCCCAAAGTGGCATTTTGTTCCGGACGTTTTAAGTTATTACGGAAAAAGGTCGAAATATATTGCACTAATTGCCCCGCTTGTTGGCTGTCTTTGCGGATCACGGCCTGCAACGTGTTGAGTACATTAAATAAAAAATGAGGGTTTACTTGGGCATGGAGCAATTTTACTTCTGATTGTAGCAGCGATTGTTTATTGCGTTCGTATTGCCCTGCCAAAATTTGAGCTGAAAACAAGCTGGCAATCCCTTCACCTAATGTACGGTTGATTGAGCTAAATAGGCTATTTTTGGCTTCATAGAGTTTTATGGTCCCAATCACTCGGTCATTTTCGCCTCGTAGGGGAATGACGAGTGCCGAGCCAAGTTTACAAGTTGGGCTGAGGGAACATTTATACGGTGTTTCATTCCCATCGGCATAGACAACCTCATTATTATCAATGGCTTGTCTTGATTGTGTCGATGAGATTGGTGTTCCAGGTCGGTGGTGGTCTGCCCCAATACCAATAAAGGCGAGTATTTTTTCGCGATCGGTAATGGCAACAGCTCCAATTTCCAGTTCTTGGTAAATAATTTTGGCAACTTTCATGCTGTTATCCGCATTAAAGCCTTTACGTAGAATACCTTCGGTCGTTAAGGCAATTTTAAGGGCCTGTGCGGAAAAAGCGGTGGTGTATTTTTCAACAATTGCGCGTCGGTCGAGTAGAATACGAATAAACATGGCTGCACCAATGGTGTTAGCGACTAACATCGGTGCGACAATACTTCTCACCAGCTCAAGGGCTTCATCGAAAGGGCGCGCAAGTAATAGAATAATCAGCATTTGTAGGACTTCAGCTACAAAAGTCGCACAACTGGCAGTAACTGGGTTAAAAATTTTATTAATTTCGCCACGTTTCATATAGTAACGATGGACTAAGCCACCAATGAGCCCCTCGACAATGGTCGAAACCATGCAAGCAAATGCACTCATCCCTCCTAATGAATAACGGTGTATTCCGCCAGTAAAACCAACGGCAAACCCGACAGCAGGGCCGCCAAGTAGCCCACCTAATACCGCACCAATTGCCCGAGTATTGGCAATGGAATCATTGATATGTAAGCCAAAATATGTCCCGATAATACAAAATACGGAAAAAATCAGGTAGCACATCACCTTGTGGGGTAAGCGGATAGTGACTTTCAATAAGGGAATGACGAGTGGGGTGCGGCTGAGCGCCCATGCGATAACAAGGTAGACGCACATTTGCTGGAGTAGGAGTAATATTAAATCAAATTCGTACATGCTCGTCATATTTCACATTGTGGGGGTGTTGACTTTGTCATCTCGCCCTAGTCACATACTACTGTATGCTCCTAGGGCCTCGTTTCCTCGTCGCCTACCCACAATGCGAACTATTTAGAGCATGGCTCGTCATGTGCACGTTATGGGGTGTTGACTTTGTCATCTCACCCTAGTCACATACTACTGTATGCTCCTAGGGCCTCGTTTCCTCGTCGCCTACCCACAATGCGAACTATTTAGAGCATGGCTCGTCATGTGCACG
>NZ_JBMWDT010000010.1:0-48295 GCF_049545585.1 Providencia sp. NPDC089933 | reverse complement strand
TTATGGGATGTTGACTACGTTCAGCTCTTTGGGTCATATACTGATGTATGCTCCCCAAGATGTCTTCTCTTGTCGCCTACCCACAATGCGAACTATTTAGAGCATGGCTCGTCATGTGCACGTTATGGGATGTTGACTACGTTCAGCTCTTTGGGTCATATACTGATGTATGCTCCCTAAGATGTCTTCTCTTGTCGCCTATCCACAATGTGAACTATTTAGAACATGGCTCGTTATATTTTACATTGCGGGAGTTATTCACTTTAGCGTCTATTTTTAGTCTTTATTTGGCGAGTGATTATACCGTAAGTCATTGGTTAAGTAATCGACATTTGAGTAAAGGACATTCATCATTATTTGACATAAGAAAAAAATCGATTCAATATTAGACAATGCCCTACCTTTTCGTGATCTTGCGCACGAATTTATTAACGCTGTATTTAATTTTCTTGTCATACTCTAGGGATGATAGTTTCCCCCGTTATTATTTAAGGTTCACATAAATAATGAAAAAAAGAACAATAGTACTGATTTTGCTGATGCTCATTTTAATAGCAGCAGCTGCACTTTTTCATTCCCATAATCAATATTTATTGTTGCAGGGAGAAGTGGATGCACCTGAAGTTATTGTCACCTCAAAAGCGAAGGGGCGAGTGGTTGAACGCCATGTCGAGCGTGGGGACGATGTCAAACAAGGGCAGCTTTTATTAACATTAGAAAGCCCTGAGTTGCAAGCGCAATACGAAGCCTCAAAAGCGGCAAGGGACCAAGCAAAAGCTCAGCTCGAACAATCGATTAACGGGACCCGAGCAGAGACTATTCGGGACCTTAAAGCCACATTAGCGCAAGCAAACTCACAATATCAAAATGCTTCTCGCGAATATGCGCGTTTGAGTAATTTAAAAAGCAAAGGGTATGTTTCAGCAAATGAACTTGATAATGCCCGTAAAGCTAAAGATGTTGCATATTCTCAAGTACAAGGTGCAAAAGCTCGGTTAGAAGAGGGGCAGAATGGGGATCGTGTTGAGTTACGAAAACAATACGAAGCAGCTCTGAATCAAGCAGAACAAAAACTTACAGAGCTACAAGTACAGGTTGATGACCTACAAGTTAGAGCGCCTGTTGACGGTGAAGTCGGCCCTATCCCAGCAGAAATAGGTGAACTATTCAATGCAGGCAGCCCGTTAATTTCATTAATTCGCTTACCTCAGGCTTATTTCATTTATAACTTGAGAGAAGATATTTTAGTCAATGTGAAAAAAGGCGATAAAGTTCAACTTGATGTG
The DNA here is from genome assembly GCF_049545585.1 of Providencia sp. NPDC089933. Classification (NCBI taxonomy): domain Bacteria; kingdom Pseudomonadati; phylum Pseudomonadota; class Gammaproteobacteria; order Enterobacterales; family Morganellaceae; genus Providencia; species Providencia sp. NPDC089933. Next base: position 47,009 of record NZ_JBMWDT010000010.1, on the reverse strand, counting down.
CCCGCATTAGGCAATAAGGTGATTGAGGCTGAGGTTCGTTATATTGCACCAAAAGGTGATTACGCAACAAAGCGTGCAACCCGTGCAACTGGTGACTTTGATTTAAAAACGTTTGAAATTCGTTTATATCCATTAGAGCCAATTGATGGGCTGCGGCCCGGTATGAGTGTGCTATGGCACTGGGATAAGTAAAAGGTGTTGCCATGAAATTAAAGTTCGCTTGGCAAGGCTTCGAGCATGCTTTTAGCCGTGAAACTAAAATGGCTATCCGTAGCCCTGTTTTTCACTGGTTGAGCTGGTTGTTTCCATTGATGTTGTTTACGTTGGTGAGTTCTAACTTTTCAGAAGGAACGCTGATGGATTTGCCTGTGTCAGTGGTAGATGACAACCATAGTCCAGTATCTCGGCAAATTATTCGCGACTTGAATTCAGGCCCTCACGCAGATGTAAAAACTATCGATGACAATCTGAATACATCCTTAAAAAGATTAGGCAGCTCAAAAGATTATGCATTACTGTACATCCCCCATGATTTTGAAGAGGATGTGTTAAGAGGGCGCCAACCTGAACTGCGTATGTACTACAACGCTTTATTTTACGCATCGGGAAGTTATGCAATTCAAGACTTTAGCGGCTTAGTTGCGGAGCTAAATGCAAAGTACCGCCAAGAACTGGCGAGGTCGATGGGAAAAGCACTACCGCCGTTGGCGCAAGTGACACTTTCTTATGACAGCTTGTTCAATCCGAGTGGTAGTTATATTTATTACCAGCAGTTTGCTGCGACTATTCATATGTTACAGCTGTTTGTCGTCACAGCGACTATTTATACTATGTCGCGAGGGAGCACTTTACAAAGCGTTAAACCTTTCGCTACTGCCCTATTAGGGAAGATGGCTCCGTATACGTTATTTTTCACGACATTGTTGGCAATTGAACTTGCTGCACTCGTGACCATTTTTGATGCTAAAGTGGTGGGTAACCCATTGTATATGCTGGTGGTAGGCTTCTTTTATGTGATAGCGGCACAAAGTATTGGGGTATTACTATTTAGCTTTACCTCTAGTGCTATTATGGCTTATAGCTTAATAGGGATGCTAGTGAGTATCGCTTTAGCGTTCTCAGGAATGGCTGTGCCTGAATTATCGATGATTTTACCCGCGCGAATTATTTCTAATATTGAACCCCTTACGCATACACTTAATGCAATGTTCGATATTTTCTTACGGGAAATTTCGTTTGGTCGAATTGTAGAAGTTTGTTTGTTTTTATTAATTTACCCTGTCGTAATTGCCTTTTTAGTTCGTAAACGCTTGGTTAAGCGGCTTGCAACTCAAGGAGGGGAAGTTTAATGGCGGTCTATTTTGCGACTTTCCGTAAAGTGCTACTGGGTATGTTAGAAAAGCCGATGTGGCTACTACTTTTAGTCTCATTGTGCGTGATGAGTTTGGTCTATGCAAAACCTGTTTTATGGGATTTGCCTGTTGCCGTGATCGATATGGACCATAGCACTGCTAGCCGCGAACTAATCCGTGATTTAGACGCGACGCCAAAAGTACAATTGCATGGTTATGATAACCTTGCGCAGGCTCGTCAGGATATGATCGCTAGAAAATTATTTGCGATAATTATCATTCCAACCGATTTTCAGCAGCATTTACTAAGTGGTAAAAGCATTACTGTCCCTGTCTATGGTGATGCGACTAACCGCCTCGCTAGCGGCCAAATTCAACAAGAGCTTTCAAAAGCATATCAAACTCTTTTAAACGCTTATAATACGCAATTACTAACAAAAGCAGGTTATAGCAAAGAACAAGCCAAAGTTATCATTACCCCAGTCCGCAGTGAAACTGAGCCGTTGTATAACCCCGGAGTCAGCTTTGCGGCCATTGTTTTCCCAGGTTTATTGGTGATGTTGTTACAGCACTCCTTGTTGATCGCTTGTGTGCGCGTCAGTATTGCGATCCGTTCAACACCGAAAGGTAAACCGCCTTTAGCCGTTTATTTGGGAGCATTATCTGCGTTAATACCCATTTGGTTGTTTTTATCTACGGTCTTTTTTGCACTTTGGCCATGGGTATTGGGCTTCCGGCAAGAAGCACCGCTGTACTTAATTTGGATATTTACCTTCCCGTTTCTATTAGCGGTTATTGGCCTAGGCAAGTTGGTAACAGAATGCTTGCGCAGTGTTGAAATGATCTATTTAACGTTAGCGTTTATCACTACGCCAGTGTTTTATATGTCAGGCACTATTTGGCCATTACAAGCGATGCCAGATTGGGTACGTATGATTGCTTCAGCATTGCCATCAACATGGGCCACAAACGCCATGGCAGGCCTTAACCAAATGGGATTGCCGTTTAGTGAGGTGTTGATGGATATCGTTATGATGCTAACACTTGGTGTAATTTATACGGTTATTGGTGTGTTTATTGGCATGCTAAGAGATGGAGAGTTACGCCATATTAGCCATATGTTTAACCGTTGGCGTAGGCATCGGCATTAATCGTTATTTTTGAGTAGGAAACCTATGGCTGAGTTAGGATCAACGGCTTTTGTTGCCATTTTTGCTTCTTGGCTTAAGGTTTCCCAGTCATCAGGAGGGCTTAGCATTGAGGCAAATACTTGATAGGCATCATTTTTGGAACTATATGAACGTAATGTACTGAAATCATTTACCCAACTAATAATGATGATTTTATCTTTTTCACTGCAACGAAAGAATAAACGGAACTGCTGTAAAAATTTAGCCCGAAACCAATGTTTGTGTTTCGCTCCTAAGGTATTACCTTGGTAAAAAATTGGGTCAAGTGGGTTAACTGCAATTCGTTCTGTTATCACTTTATTAATTGCAGCGAGTAATTTTGTGGGAGCTTTCTTTTTATAGCCTATTGGGGCAGATTTTTTTAAGGTTTGTACTGTACTGACTAATGCAACTAACTGTTCTAAGAAACATGAGTGAAAAAAATTTTCCATCCGTTAATTTCTAACATTCCCTGTGACTCCATGATTAACTATCAGTAAGTGGTGCATCTAAATCAATGTCGATATTCGCAGTAAGTTCATTGACCTTATTCCATAATGCTACAGGCACAGGATAAATGTGTCGTGGATTTTCTTTCATATCTTTTTCTAGGAAATTGAGAAACTATAGGGTCCTCATAGGCGTTTGTTTGCCTAGAAATAATGACATTACCATCTGCTAATAGCGAATATTCAATTATTTCACCAGGTTGTAAGTGTAAAGCATCATGTATGGCCACAGGGATAGTTGTTTGACTGCGTTAGGTAAGGCGGGATTTTGCACGTAAAGAAACAGTGCTTGGGTTTATATCAATCATTTTATTTACTTCAAAAATTTCCAGCCTATCCTCAGTGTAATGCAAATGCAAATGCAAATGCAAATGCATTGTGCAATGCATTTGCATTACACTGAGGATAGGTGGTTATGAGGTGGGTAATAGGCTTAAGGCACCATCGACAACCCTGCAATTTGTCGCCAGTAACCATTGCAATTTTGGTTGATAATATTCAACGGGATCTCCCCATTTTCATTGGCTTTAAACTGCTTGATTACCTCAAGGGTCTCAATGCCTTCAGGTGAAATGCGCACAATATCCACAAGGTCATGCATTGAATACAGGTCATTGCCGAGGTTATAGCAAGCGCCACTGAGTGTTTGAATACCATTTAAGGTAAATACTTGCTGCTGTTCTTGAGAAAGAACCTTGCGCCCTTGGGGGTAGTTAATACAGCAAGTCTCACATTCGTCTTTTTGCCGATTTTCTGAACGAGCCGTAAAACAGCGGGCAGAGTAGGCCAGAGGTAAATGACCGTAGCTCATCACTTCCACCTCAAATTTACCGTGGATACCAATATCATCACATTGATTGAGCAAATTAATTAGCCAATCACGAGATAGCTCTACAGGCATACACCAGCGCGTCATACCTTGGCGTAATAAAATATTTAAAGTTTGTGCGTTATAGCAATTTAACCCGTGCCCAGCGACAAAAGGAAGGTTTCTTTCGACTAACATGTTGACCACACCAAAATCATGGGCTTCAACGAGAAACTCACCATTATCAACTAACTTACTGATTTCTTTAAGTTCGGAAGGGGCTTGAAGAAGGGCAAGGGTACTCAGAACAATTTGTTTGCCGCTCTTGGCCAGTTGTTGGGCGAGCTCTATCCAATCATTGGGTTTCATTTCTCGGCGCTTACTGCAAACCGTTTCTCCAAGGTAGATAATATCGGCTTCACTTTCGATTGCGCACTGATAAAATTCACTTAATGTGTGTTTTGGCCAGTAATAAAGAACCGATCCTAATGAGTACTGCATAATATTTACCTTTTCAATTACTGCCACTTGCGATGATAAGCACCCAAAGTCGTCTGGCTGCCTTCTGAAAGCCCACCTAATACTTTTAGCCATTTAGGGTCGGTGGTGAAGTTATCAGGGTTGGCTTTGTAACGGTCAATCGCTTGGCGCCAAATCCGTGTTACCTCCGTGACATAAGCAGGGCTGCGCTGGCGGCCTTCAATCTTAACCGAAGCAATACTAGCGGCCATGAGTTCTGGTAACAGTTCAATCGTGTTGAGGCTAGTTGGTTCTTCTAGGACGTGGTATTTTTGACCATCGACAAGGTAACGCCCCTTACACAAAGTAGGGTAGCCTGCATTTTCATGTTCTTGGTAGCGGTCGATTAAGACGTCATTCAGGCGAGACTCCATACCATTTTCTGTTTGCTGCCAACGAACAAAACGAGCTGGTGAGCAAGCGCCTACGGTGTTTGGTGATTCGCCCGTTAAGTAGGAAGATAAATAACAACGGCCTTCAGCCATGATGCATAAACTACCAAAAGCAAACACTTCAAGCGGCACAGGGCTATTTCTAGCGAGTTGTTTTACTTGATGAATAGATAAAACGCGTGGAAGGACAACACGATGTACTTGAAAGTTTCGCTGATAGAAGCGGATCGCTTCTGTATTGGTGGCTGAAGCCTGAACCGATACGTGTCTTTCGATATGCGGGTACTTGTTTGCTGCATACTCTAACATCGCGATATCGGCTAAGATTAACGCATCAGCCCCTAAATCCGCAGCAAGATCGACGGAGTTTTGCCAACGTTCATAACCGGTAGGGTGTGCAAATGTGTTAATCGCAATATGCAATTTGCGATTATGGTTATGAATGTAGCGCTCTGCTTCATGCAGCTTTTTTTCAGTGAAATTGAGCCCTGCGAAGTGGCGCGCATTGGTATCGTTTTTTAACCCAATATAAACAGCATCTGCGCCGTTATCGACAGCGGCTTTCAACGCAGGCAAATTCCCTGCTGGGCAGAGTAATTCCATTGGCCTATCCCTGTATAAAATTTAACAACGGACATTCTAGTCAAGGGAACTGTTATAGATTTTGATTTAGAGCAGAGAAATTGTTAATGGATATCAGTATTCGTTAATTAAGGCTGTGGGTGACTGAATTAGTGAGTGACTTTTTTGTGAGTTAGGGCACTAAAGAATAAAATGAGACCCGTTTCATAAATCTGGATATTAAGTCATTTTTGGTTATTTATTGATCATGATTTGTGGTAAAAGCCACCAATAGAAACTATCCATTTTGTTAAAAATAAATATGGGTGACATGGGCAAAAATTGATATAGGATCAGACCAATAAGGTGTTTTTTTGGCAAGATAACTCATCGTGAGCTAAATAGTGTATTGATGATCTCAGTAATTGGGGTTATTAACTACAAATATTTTGTTTAACTAATTGAATATACAATATGTTACCCTAAATAATTCGAGCTGCTACTGTTGTTGAGTAGTTACCCGAAAACGGGCAGACAATTAAGACGGGAGTCAGTACTGTGCTAGGTAAAATTCGTTCTCAACTCATCACAAAAGGTCCTTCATTTTTGAAATTACCTTTAAAAGTGACCCCATTTGCTGTGCAACGCCATGTGCTTGAACAGCTACTAAGTTGGCAATTTCGTGAGTCAGTCAAAGAAGGGGAACTCGATTTTCTCGAGGATAAATGGCTAAAAGTTGAAGTTCGTGACTTATCATTGGTGTGGTTTATCAGTTTGCAAGATGGCCAATTAGCCGTTAAACAGAACGCACAAGCTGATGTCAGCGTTAGTGGTAATGCAAACGACCTTATTTTGATAGCAGCACGTAAAGAAGATCCCGATACTTTATTTTTCCAACGTCGCTTGGTGATTGAAGGGGACACCGAATTAGGTTTATACGTTAAAAACTTAATGGATGCTTTTGAATTGGAAAATATGCCGGCTCCGCTGCGTTTTGCTTTACTGCAATTGGCTGAGGTGATTAAAACGGTTCATGATAGCGAGGACGTAGAGCACAAATCGCCTGCGTTAACTTCATGCTAATTCGAGTTGAAATCCCAGTCGATGCAATGGGAATTGATAAGCTATTGCGTGAAACTTTTCCAACAGAAGCGGAAGCTAACCTTGTTCAGCACTTGCGAGAAGACGGCTTATTAACGCTTGGTGTTGTTGCGACCAATGACAACGGCGAAGTCATTGGTTATGTAGGCTTTACACCTGTTGATGTCAATGGTGAAGACGTACAATGGGTTGGGTTAGCTCCTTTAGCGGTTAGTAAAGCTCACCAAGGCCAAGGCATTGGTGAAAAATTGGTTTATGAAGGGTTAGATAGCCTGAATGAATTTGGTTATGGTGCTGTCGTCGTTTTAGGGGATGAGCGTTACTATTCACGTTTTGGTTTTGAACCAGCCTCAAAACAAGGAGTGAATTGCCAATGGCCTGAACAACAACCCCATTTCCTGATATGTGGGCTCGAAAATGGCGAAATAGGGGCTCATCAAGGCCTAGTGACTTATTCTTCACACTTCAGTAATTTATAGTTAGCTAAGTAATCAATGAGATTATCAGGCTGGTCAATGACCAGCCTTTCTTTTACCTTTTTATTCAACTTCTTAATTTGATATTCCACTTGTGAGGCAGTTGATCGTGAACCGACAAAACACGAGAAAGCTAATATAAGTGGCGTTTTCCCTTTCAATGCTTTTGCGCCTGTACCCGCTTTATGTTGTTCAAAACGGCGTTGCACATCTGTCGTGATACCACAATACAAGGCATTATTTTTCTCTCTTACTAAGTAAAGATACCAATTACTTTGCTGATCTTCGCTTTTTTTTGATGTGTTTTTTATCATTTTGTGCTGGCGTGTTGAGATAAAACAATAGGTTAACAACGAATATATTCGTTAAGAAAGATGTTTATAACATATTAAATTTTAAATGAAAAATGATATAAAACTGTCACAAATCCGTAACCTCAAGTTAGGTTTTGATTCAAATAATTTGAATAACTATAGCAAAATTAGCTAATTTTCATTCTGAGTTAAAGCGCATAATATGATCCATATCACAGAGGGACAGTAAAAATCCCAACTAAAAATCAAGTTTGTTAAAAGGAACATACCATGAAAAAATCAACATTATTCGCTGCTGCTTTAGCTTTAGGTGCTGTTTCATTTGGTTCAATGGCAGCTGATGAAGTTCAACATTCTAGCCAACCGGCTGCAGGTTATGTATCTGTAACAGGTGCTGTGAGCGTAAATGACCTTACCGCACAATTAGCCAAAAAAGCTGATGAAGCTGGTGCGACCTCATTCCGTGTCATTTCTGCTGGCGGTGAGAATTCAATGAGTGGTACAGCAGCTATCTATAAATAAATTTACTCGTCATACTTCGAGCCGTAGTGTTGTTGGCCGTGTTTATTCGCACTAGTCACATACTTATGTATGCCTCTAGCGCCTCGTTTACTTGCCGCCTAGCTACAACTCGAATTATTTAGAGTAAAGACTTAGGTGAGATAGCCTAAAAAGCCAAGTTAATTAGAACCATTTTCTAATTAGTTAGGCTATAGTAATAGCGAATTTACGCCTACGTTCAGAACATTTTAAGCAAGCTCACGGGGTTATCTCCAAGAGCTTGTTCTGAACGGGTTTATATGGAAACCGCTATGACCCCTGAACAAACCTTACAACACATCCAGCGCTATATCGCCCGCCAACACGTTTTTTCCTTATTTGCTCATCATCACAATGATATCTGGCCTGCCAGTTGTTATTATGCATTTGATGCGAAAACTATGTCGTTGATTTTAATGACTGATGCCAGTTCGAAGCATGGACAATTGATGGTAGCTAACCCACAAGTCGCTGGGACGATTTCGACACAATCGAAAACGGTCAATCAGATACAAGGTATTCAATTTATCGGCAAAATAGCAAGGTTGGAAAGTAAACCAGAACAACTAGCTAGAACAGAGTACTGCCGTCGTTTTCCTGTGGCATTGACAGCGAAACTGCCTATTTGGCAGCTTCACTTAGACAATGTCAAAATGGTGGATAATAAATTGGGATTTGGTACAAAATTACATTGGACCCGAGAAGCTTAGCGCAAATGGTGGATCACCTGATTTGCGCTGCCACGCCAAATTAAACGTGGGTCGTGCAAATTTTGCTCAAACTTACCGTCAATCAAGGTATTCACAAAACTGACCACCTTTTGTTGCTCAAGGGTAAGCTCATTCAATTTGTATCCCGTCCATACCCAAATGTCTTTATCTGGGCAGACTGTTTTTACTCGCTTCACTAGCTTGAGTATCGCTGGCAAATTGGCGGGATGTAGCGGGTCTCCACCGGACAGGGACAAGCCCTGCCGACGAATACGCGTGTCTTGCAAATCTTGAATGATTTGATCTTCCATTTCTTGGGTAAATGGTACGCCGGAATCCACCCGCCATGTGCTTTGGTTATAGCAACCGCGGCACTGATGCACACAGCCAGAAACAAACAGTGTACAGCGGGTACCTGGACCATTAACAACATCAACGGGGTAATATTGGTGGTAATTCATCATATTAACCTAATTGACCATTACCTAGATGCTTAATACGACGTTTCACCTCTTCTTGTTTCCCCGCATTGAAGGGCCTAGCATCTGGGCTACCTAAATAACCGCAAACTCGGCGAATAACAGAAACTCGGTTGGTGTCATGGTTTCCGCAAGCAGGGCAAGTAAACCCTTTACTGGTACAGGAAAACTCACCAGAGAAGCCGCATTCATAGCATTCATCTATTGGTGTGTTGGTTCCATAATAAGGGACGTGCTGATAGCTATAGTCCCACACATCTTCCAGCGCCCTAACATTATGTTGTAAGTTCGGGTATTCGCCGTAACAGATAAAACCGCCATTCGCGAGAGCAGGGTAAGGGGCTTCAAAGTCAATTTTGTCGTATGGGTTGACTTGTTTTTCAACATCTAAGTGGAAGCTGTTGGTGTAGTAGCCTTTATCTGTGACACCAGCAATAACCCCAAATTCAGCAGTGTCGATACGGCAAAAACGGTCACACAGGTTTTCACTTGGTGTGCTGTATAAGCTGAAACCGTAGCCTGTTTGAACTTTCCATTCATCAGTAGCTTGGCGTAAGCGGTTGACGATAGCCACTGCTTTTTCGCGCAGTTTTTCGCTGTCATACACATGCGTTTCTGAACCAAAGAGTGCATTGATTGTTTCATGTAACCCAATGTAACCTAAGGAAATTGATGCTCGTCCATGCTTAAATATTTCAGCAACATTATCATCAGCTTTTAACCTTACACCACAAGCACCTTCCATATAGAGGATTGGGGCAACGCGGGCTTTCACTGTTTCTAAGCGGGCAATACGAGTCATTAAGGCTTTTTTCGCGATAGCGAGGCGTTCATCCAGTAATGCCCAAAATGCATCTTCACTGCCTTGTGCTTCGATAGCAATACGAGGCAAGTTGAGGCTGATAACTCCTAGATTGTTGCGTCCATCATGAATTTGTTGCCCATTTTCTTCATATATACCCAGAAAACTGCGACAACCCATTGGTGTTTTAAATGAGCCAGTGACATCAACAACACGATCGTAATTAAGAATGTCGGGGTACATGCGCTTACTGGCGCATTCTAAAGCGAGTTGTTTGATATCGTAATTAGGGTCACTTAGCTTATGATTTAAGCCATCTTTAATCGCAAATACGAGTTTAGGGAAAACGGCTGTTTTACGGTTTTTACCTAACCCTGCAATACGATTTCTGAGGATAGATTGCTGAATTAATCGGGCTTCTTTTGATGTGCCAAGACCAAAACCAAAGGTGACAAATGGGGTTTGGCCATTCGCGGTGTGTAGTGTGTTAACTTCATATTCTAATGATTGGAAGGCGTCATAACATTCTTTATCGGTACGGCTTTGGGCATAACCTTCTGCGTCTGCAATTCCCCATTCTTTGGCGACTTTTAGGTGTTTTTCGTAGCTGATTGCGACATATGGCGCTAAAATTTCGTCAATACGGTTAATTGTTGTACCGCCATAAATATGACTCGCAACTTGTGCAATGATTTGTGCTGTTACTGCTGTTGCGGTAGAAATAGATTTCGGGGGTTCTATTTCGGCATTTCCCATTTTAAAGCCGTTAGTTAACATGCCTTCAAGGTCAATTAACATACAGTTAAACATTGGAAAGAAAGGGGCATAGTCGAGGTCGTGATAGTGGATTTCGCCTTTTTCATGAGCAATCACGACATCACGAGGTAAAATATGTTGTTTAGCATAGTGCTTTGCGACGATCCCTGCGAGTAAATCACGCTGAGTTGGGATGACCTTACTGTCTTTATTTGCGTTTTCATGGAGTAACGAGACGTTACTTTGTTCTATAAGGCCTCGAATATCATGAGTCAGCTGGCTACGTTTTTCGCGTTCGCTGTCCCTATCGTGGCGATATTCAATATAAGCGCGTGCTAAGTCCTTATACGGCCCAGCCATCAATTGGTTTTCTACGGCGTCTTGGATCTCGGCAATATCCACTTGGTTTCGGCTGCAAAGTTGCTCTTTAACTATAGTTGCAACTTGAAGACAGTAATCGTCATCCTTAACATTTACTGCGGCAGCAGCACGTTTAACGGCTTCCTGAATTCGTGGAAGGTCAAAGTTGACCTGACAACCATCTCTTTTAATCACAACCGTTCCCACTGTCATTCTCCTTGCTAAGTTATCCACAGCGTTAATCAAAGTATTTTTGATCTTGATTATTACGACTCTTCTGTGGATAAAATGTGAATAAATACTACATATTGTGCCAATTGATATAATTAAAGCACAATATGTAGGATATTGCTTTTTTTTAGCAGCAATAAGTTTGATCCAAAACAAGGAAAAAAATTAATTGTATGAATATCAAAAGCGGGGAAGTTAAAAATAAATACTTATCATCAGGGAGTGCTAATTTAACTTAAATTATAGTTTTGTTCGCTAGACTTAAGAAAGGATAAGCTGTATCGGTATTATCAAAATAACACCCCATATAAAGATGATGGGGTGTTTAAAGCAAATTAGCGGTTACTTACGAACAGCAATAGCTTCGATTTCAATTTTGACATCTTTAGGTAGGCGGGCTACCTCGACGCAAGAACGAGCAGGGAATGGCGCATTGTGTTGTTTGAAAAATTCTTCATAGGTGGCATTCACTGTCGCAAAGTCATTTAAATCTTTTACAAACACCGTTGTTTTCACGATATTAGCTGCACTTAAGCCCGCTTTTTCTAAAATAGCTTTGACGTTAGCTAGGGATTGACGTGTTTGTGCGGCAATATCTTCCGGGACTTCACCTGTTTTAGGGTCAACAGGAATTTGGCCTGATGTCATCACTATACTGCCCAAATCTACGCCTTGAACGTAAGGACCGATCGCTGCTGGTGCATTTTCTGTATTGATTTCGAATGACATAATTACTCCGTTTCATCACGTAAAGAGAAGATACTCATGTTATTTCAACCTGCGGCTATATGTGCGGATTTGAATATAATTTGAGTATAACTGTATGGGTCATCAGGCGCTATTATAAACATGGATCACGCCTGAACAACACCGCAGTCTACGCTGAAATATCCTATTGGTTATTGATCACAGCGTCTCTATCGAATTCTTTTTCGCAAAACTGGCAGGTCAGAGCCACTTCTTTGTCGATTTTTTTCACACGAAAACTGCTGGATACCGGCTCATTATGGCTAATACAGTTACTGTTTGGGCAAATCAGTACGTTATCGATATAGTCAGGCAAGGTGAGTTCTAATTTTTCCACCACTTGGTAGTCTTCAATACGATTGACAGTGGCTTCAGGGGCATACATTGCTAATTGGTTAGCTTGTTCTGGAGTTAAAAAGGTATTTTCAATTTTAATAATATCTTTTTTGCCCAGATTGCTAGAAGGCAGGTTTAAGCCAATAGTGATACGCTCATCGGTTTTTGTCAGTTTAAATAATTTCAGGAGCTTGAAACCAATTTGAGCAGGAATATGGTCGATAACGGTGCCGTGGCTGATCGCTTCAACTTGTAATTTATGGTCGTGTGTCATGGTGATTTTCCTCCTCAGATAGCTAATTCTTTATTTAAAACCAGTGATAACAATGCTTGTCGTGCATAAATCCCATTGCCAGCTTGTTGGAAATAGTAAGCGTAAGGTGTGCTATCGACATCGACAGTGATCTCATCGATTCGTGGCAGAGGGTGTAATACTTTTAAGTTCGGTTTCGCACAATGTAAATCAGCAGCATGAAGAATAAATTGGGCTTTAACATTGGCGTATTCTGATGGGTCCAGACGCTCTTTTTGTACGCGTGTCATGTACAGAATATCGAGCTCTGGCATGACCTCATCAATATTATTATGCAGGCTATAAGTTGCGCCTTTCTCTTCTAATATATGCAAAATATGATTTGGCATAGACAGAGCTTCAGGTGCAATAAAATAGAAGTGGTTGCCTTCAAATTTTGATAACGCTTGGGTCAGAGAATGCACTGTTCTGCCATATTTGAGGTCACCAACCATGGCGACTTGTAGATTTTCTAACCTACCTTGTGTTTCTTGAATAGTGAACAGGTCGAGTAAGGTTTGAGTAGGATGTTGATTCGAGCCATCCCCTGCATTGATGACAGGGATATGCCCTGCAAACTGGCTGGCTAGTCGAGATGCCCCTTCCTGTGGGTGGCGCATTACAATTGCATCAACATATTGGCTAATCACCGAAATGGTATCTGCCAGCGTTTCGCCTTTCTTGCCTAATGATGTATTGGTACTGTCAGAAAAACCAACAACCGAAGCGCCTAAGCGGTGAATAGCGGTTTCAAATGATAAACGTGTCCGCGTTGAAGCCTCAAAAAAACAACTTGCGATGACTTTATGTTTTAGAAGTTCAGGTTGTGGCTGTTTTTTCAGTGAAGCGGCGACGTTGAGTACGAGTTCAAGGTCTGAACGATCTAAATCATTAATTGAAATGATATCGCGTTGGTATAAAGGGTTCGGCATTGTTGTTCTCCTGTGTCAGCAAGACATGTTAGGTCTATAGGCCAAAAAAAAGCCCCTCAATTGAGGGGCTTTCTTGGAAATACGAAGGGGAAAAACAGGCTGTCCAAACCGCCTGAAGGCAGTGTGTTGGAGGTGTTCTCTGTAAAAAATACAGCAGCAGCGTTCATAGTTTCTCCCGGCAAATTGTGGCGCATTATACGCATCTCATTCTTTGACGCAAGCGTTTGCATAAAGAAAAATAAATTTTTTTAATTTTTGCATTTAGAGCGAAAACTTGCCTACTGAATAAAAGCGGAAAAATCAGCGAGATGAGGGTGGAGTTACTGATTGTAGTTATTGTTTTTGTATTACGGGTAATCTACCGCTAAGTTCCCTGCAATGTTAAATGAGTGCTCACCGTAGTCGCCGGTACCATTAGGCGCAACCCTGATTATAGTGGCATCGATATAATAACTTTTTTGATTTTTTATCATCGTAATATCAACGCTTTTATTCGGGAGAATAGGTGCTCCTTGCCAACTTAATTTCACACCAAACGCATGACTTGAAGTTTGAAATAGTGTATTTGAATTGGCGGTCGGTGCTGCGTTAAACGATAGCTTCGCGTTGACGGTAGCATTACAGTCAATATTGAGTGCGATTTTATGTGGTGCGGTTTCTTCGCCTATACGATTACTATGGCTAACAGATAATGAGCGATGGCTTGCGATTGTGTTGTCAGAAATATGACATATAGTGGGTGTCATTGAAAATGAGCCACTAATATGGATAGGTACATTTTGCGTTGCCGCTTGTGAAATAGAAATAGCGCTGAGGAGTAGCCCAAAAGAGATGAAAACTTTAAAAAAAATAACGGAATTCATAATGTTTCCCAAATGATAAATCATGCATTTTATCTATTTTCATATAAATTATTATTACGTGGCTGAGTAATGAATTAACCCAGCCACAATCATATAGAGGAGTAATAAATATTACTGATAGGTAATTGCTAAGTTAGCCGTAATGTCAAAGGTATGATTACCAAAGTCATTGGGACCATTAGCAGTTAAACGGGTTAGGCTGGTAGAAAATGAAATACCGTTCCCACCTTTTACCACTTTAAAGTCATCACTTTGACCAGGTTTAACTATAATATTGTTATATTTTAATTTTACACCGAATGCATCACTTGATGTTTTAAATGTTTCAGGTGAATTTGGTGCGTTATTTGCGACAAAAGTGAGTTTAGCATTAGCAGGGAATTGGCATGTGAAGCTTAAATAGCCAGAACTATGGAATGCAGTTTCATCGCCGACTTTTTCTAGTGTATTGATCGCACCAAAATCTGTTCTGTTTTCAAGCTTTGCATCATTACAAGGTTGGGTGACATTTGAGAAGGTGCCTTTAATATTAATTGGCATATTTTGAACAGCTGATAACGCAGGTAAAGAAACACACAGTAATAGCGCTAAACCACTTTTTTTTAGCAAGTGCATAATAAAAATCCTTTTATTGATTTTGAGAAGTATTTTATTTTAATGAAGTTATTAAAAATATTAAATAGACGATATTTAAATAAACATTTAATTTTGTTTTAAAAAATAAACCCCATTAAAAGACTCTTTTTAAACTGTAGTGGTTTATGTGTTTAATTATTTTAAGAGTAAATGCTTAGGTAATATTTTGATATAAATGATTTATATTTTAATAACTATGTTTGTTTACTTAAGTATTATATTTAATATTGCATTTGTATTTTTTGGTTAATAACCATTTTAATGTTAATGAATTTGTTATTAATGTTAATTTAAATGATGAACTGAATATATAATTATAATTTTGGTAATATCAAAATATTGAAAAATGAATAAAAGCTCATTGCGAGCTTTTATTGGGGGTTGCTCTTATTTTTGACTTAACTTAGTCGCTATTTTTTCTAGCTTGAACATTAATAATAAGGTGATGGCGACCAGTACAATGGTCAGTGCTGAGCCATCTGCGATATTACCACGGTCGGTTAAGCTAAAAATTGAGACGGGCAGGGTGGCCCAACCGGGGGGATATAACATCATCGTTGCGCCTAACTCCCCTAAAGATAGGGACAGGCTTAATGCTAATGCTGAGATCATCCAAGGCATCAAGAGTGGTAGAGTGACGTGACATAGTCGATACCAAGGTGAAGCACCTAAACTAAAGGCGACATTTTCAATATCAGGGGAAATGCGGGTTAGCCCAGTAGAAACATTGCTAAATGTGAAGGCTGAAATTAATACAAAGTGGGCACTGAATACAATCCAAAATGTCCCGTTCATTTGTAGATATCCTTGGCTAAATGCAACAAGGATACCAAGACCAATAGAGACTGAAGGTATTGCGCTTGGTAAGTAAAATGCGATACCGAGTAATTTTTGCCATTTCCCGCTCTGTCGTCTGAGCGCCAATGCGGCCCAAAGCCCACAAAATAGGGCAAATAGGCTGGCACAAAACCCAATAATTAAACTAGAAAGAATAGCATCCCAAGCTGGGCCACTGAATGCATTGACAAAATGCTCAAATGTAAACCCTGAAGGCAAGATACCATTCCATTGCTGGCTGAAACTCGACATTAAAATCATCACTAACGGCAGCAAAAATAATAGTGAAAACAAGCTAATAGCAATCAAGGTTGCGACGGCTCGACCTTGTTTAGACCAAATCAACATAGTTAATTCCTTACTCCGAGGCGAGTTGTAGCCATTCTATAGAGAAAAAATAACCCGAGAGAAAGTAAGATGTTTACTAAAGCAATCATACAGGCAACCGCATAATCAGACTCTAGTATGGCTTTGCTGTACACCATCATAGGTAAGGTATTCACGCCTTTTGCGCCGATAAATAAAACGATCCCAAACTCATTGGTGGTTAATAGTAAGCAAAGACTGCCGCCAGCAAGTAAGGCGGGAAGTGCGGCTGGAAAAATCACTTGAGCAATAACACGAGCGGGGTGCGCACCTAAAATACTCGCAGCTTCTAATTGGCTTTTATCTATTTGCCGTAGAGCAGCCATCAATGGGCGCATAATTAACGGCGTGAATACGGTGATCTCGGCTAAAATGACCCCATTGATAGAATATAGGAAATCAACTGGCGGTAGTTCGAAATCAAATAATGCCATTAACGTGCCATTTAGTAGCCCAGCGGAACCATAAATAAAAGTAAACGCGAGAGTAATCAAAAAGGTGGGTAATGCAATAAATGTATCAATAACTTGGGTAATAAAACGGCTACCAGGAAAGGGGATAAACACTAATATCAGGGAAAGTATGCTCCCTACGATAAGGCAGCCTAAGGTAGCAAAAAACGCGATTTGCAGGGTGTTCCATAGACCATTAATGAAACGTTTAGATTCAATTAGTTGCCAGAGTGCATCTAGCCCCCAGACACCAGTTTCATTTTGTAGTGCTTGTTGGGCGATTAACAATAACGGATAGAAAAAGAGTGTGGCTAACACCAGCAATGGCGGTATTATCCAATAAATGGGTTTTAGAGAGATACTTGACCGTTTTGGCACACTGATATATGACATGTCATTCCTCAATCAATACGGTATCAGTAGGCGAAAACCATAAGGTGAGTTTATCGCCTACTTTGGGCTGTGAAGCTAAGTGCGTTACCGCAACACTGACTGTTTCGCCCGCAACATCACAGACTAAATGAGTCAAGTCCCCCTGCCAGCGAATTGATCGTAAAACAGCCTGCAATTGATTGCTCGTTTCGTTTCTTGGCGTTAGCGTAATATGTTGTGGGCGGATGCATACCCATTTGTGTGTGCTTGCTCGCATACCGGGGGTATAAGCTTCCAGCAATGTACCACTACAGCTCACATTGACAATTGCTGGGTTGGCTGAAAAACCGAGGGCGGTAGCATTTAAAATATTGGCACGGCCTAAAAACTCAGCGGAAAAACGGTTTGGTGGGCGGTGATATAAGGCATTCTTTTCACCATGGGCGACGAGATAGCCCTCCTTCATGATACCAATTTTGTCGCCTAGGGCGAGGGCTTCTGTTTGGTCGTGGGTGACATAAAGAATAGTTAATTCAGGTAGTTCACGGTGTAAGCGTGCAATTTCTTCTACCATATTATGGCGAATCTGTGCATCAAGCGCAGAGAGAGGTTCATCGAGTAATAAAACGCGAGGACGTACCGCAATCGCTCTAGCAATCGCCACCCGCTGTTGTTGCCCTCCCGATAATTGATGAGGGTAGCGAGTCGCATAATCTGTCATCCCAACAATCTTCAAAGCCTCGGTGACCCGTTCATTGATCAAGACTTTAGGTTGTTTCTGGGCGCGTAATCCAAACGCTACGTTATCCTCCACCTTCATATGAGGAAAGAGTGCATAGTTTTGTACCACCATCCCAAGCCCGCGTTGATAGGGAGGGAGGTGGGTGATATCGGTATCACCTAATAATATCCTTCCACTATCGGGTTGAGCAAACCCTGCAATAGCACGCAATACAGTGGTTTTTCCTGACCCTGATGGGCCAATTAGTACTAATATTTCTCCGGGGTCAATGGTTAGGCTTAACGGCTTAAGCACGACATTGTTATGATAGGAAACACGCAAGGACTCTAGTGTGATCCCTGAGTGTTCTGTTTGCTGCATTGCGGCAGTGAGTTTATGTTTCATTAGCATCACAAATTACTCACCATCAGTGACTTTTTGCCAACGTGAAATATCGCTGGAAAGTGAAACTTCGACTTCATCCCAATTTGGTTGCCATGTTTTAACACCTTCAAGCATTTTCACAGCTGTACGGTATTGTTTATCGGAAGGCGTGATATCGGAACGAACAGGCATTCCCCATGACAACTCACTCACACGGCTTTGTGATTGTTTATCTAACAAAAAGTTAATTAATTTTTTGCCATTTTCTGTTTCAGGCCCGTTTTGTACTAGGCCAACAACATAAGGCAAAACGAGCGCACTACGCTCCCCATTATCATCTTTTGGCCAGAAAATTTGTACATTTGGGTTGCGCGCCATTTGGGATAAATTCATTTGTAAATCGCCATTGGCAATATAAAGCTCACCTTTGTTAACTAGTGCGGTCAGTTTACCGGTAGAGGCGGATGGGCCTACGTTATTAGCTTGTAATTTACCGAGGTAATCAAACCCTGCATCTTTGCCATTAAAACTATGAAAAACTTGCAGCATGACAGCCGTACCGTCACCGGCTTGCCCTGGCGTAGAGTATTGCAGCTTATTTTTAAAACGCGGGTCGAGAAGAGAAGCCCAATTTTCTGGTGGTGATTTTAGTAACTTAGCATTATAGATAAAGGTTAAATAATTATTGACCAATGGCGTGTAATAGTGATTTGAAGTTGGAATACTGGCCGCAGCCTCTGGAGTAAATTTTGCTAACAGTTGAGTTTTAGCGGCGCGTTGGATAAACGGAGGAACAGTGATTAGCACATCGGCTTGTGGGTTGGTACGTTCTTTCGCTAAGCGTTCAACTATTGCACCAGAGCCACTTTCAACATATTGCACTTTGATGCCTGTTTGTTTGGTGAAAGCTGCAAATTGGTTTTTATACCAACTATTATTACCGTCATGTAGGCCATCAGCTGAGTAAACCGTGACAACATTATCGGCAAATACTGTTGTTGAACAAAAGGTTGCCATCAATAGGCAGGCTAAGTGAGTTTGTTTCATTGTCTTCTCCTGTTAGGGTAAAATGCACTCTGGTATATACCAGATTCTTTTACGCTAACGGGTTTATATGACAAAAAGATGAAACAGAGCTAAATAGTGAAAATATTTTACTGATGTTGGTTTTACAATGTATCGACTTCAATTCTCAGGCTGTCATGACGCCAATATTCCACATCGTAATCTAGAACTCTTCCGTATTGATCATAGTTCAAACGCTGCAGTAGTAATGCGGGACGACCCACCGCGACCCCGAGTGCATAAGCGGCTTGAGGAGGCATGGCTGTTGGGTAGAATGACAAGTGCATACTGGTATATATCAACCCGAAATGGGTTTCATATACCTCGGTTAAACTGCCATTGAGATCATGGCGTAGTAACTCGGGGACTCGGGCTGGTAGGCAATGATTTTCACAATAACAAACAGGCCTTTCATCGGCAAAGCGTAGGCGTGTGAGTAAGTATATTTGCTCGAAAGGTTGGAGCTGCAACGGACTCATGGCGTCAAGGGGGACAGTGACAACTCGGCCATCTAACAAGGTCGTTTTAGGCTGGCGGTTTTGCTCAAGGCAAAGTTTATGAAAATTAGTATTTTGTGTTGGGTCTAACCAAAGGCGTTCAGGAGTGACAAACCAGCCACGGCGTTCAGAACGATAAATTGCGCCGCTTGATTCTAATTGCGCCAAACTTTCACGGATAGTGACCCTCGTGGTACCAAAAATAGCACAAAGCTCGCGCTCAGAAGGGAGCTTATCGCCACTTTTTAGTTCCCCATTCTGAATTCTTTTTTGTAATTGAGCCTTAATTAGCAGGTACTGAGGCATTTCATCCGTTGATAATTTCATTGTTATTTCCGCTGATTATTTCTTCCACATTATACATAGTTATATGAATTTTTTGTTGCACGGGCACTTTTCCTTTGACCTTTTGATCTCCCTAAGACCATTATAATGGAAATCTGGTATAGACCAATAGGTGAATTGAATGACAACCAAAAATTATTTGCTGTTAACACCGGGTCCGCTAACTACCTCTAAAACGGTGAAGCAGGCCATGTTATTTGATAGTTGTACATGGGATGACGACTATAACTTAGAGGTAGTACAAAAGGTCCGCCAACAGCTAGTTGCCCTATCAACGGCGCAGTCAGGCTACTCATCGGTATTATTACAGGGCAGTGGCAGCTATGCGGTGGAAGCGGTTTTAGGAAGTGCGATACACCCAGAAGATAAATTATTGATTATCAGTAATGGTGCATACGGCGCACGGATGGCTGAAATGGCACAGCGTTTAGGGATTACACATCATCTCTATGATTGTGGTGAGGTGGTAAAGCCAGATATTGAATGGATAGAACAATTACTACAACAAGATAGCCAGATCACACACATTGCGATGGTACATTGTGAAACGACGACGGGGATTTTAAACCCGATAGAGCAAGTCGCCGCGCTAGCGAAGCAGTATCAAAAACGCTATATCGTTGATGCCATGAGTAGCTTTGGCGGTATCCCAATGGATATTGGGCAACTAAATATTGATTTCTTGATAAGTTCGGCAAACAAATGTATTCAAGGAGTACCGGGCTTTGCATTTGTGATAGCACGCACTGAAGCACTTGAAAATTGTAAGGGGCGCTCTCGCTCATTATCTCTCGATTTGTATGCCCAGTGGCGTTGTATGGAGGATTCCCATGGTAAATGGCGTTTTACCTCACCAACGCATACGGTATTAGCCTTTGCTCAGGCTCTTAAAGAGCTTGAAGCTGAAGGGGGGATAACCGCTCGTTTCCAACGTTATCGGCAAAATCAGCGAAAACTAGTCGCAGGTATGCGAGCTCTCGGATTTAAAACATTATTAGATGATAGCAACCATTCACCGATTATCACCGCATTTTACTCACCAAGTTCAGTTAATTACCAATTTAAAGAGTTCTATCAGCGATTAAAATCGCAAGGTTTTGTTATTTACCCAGGTAAGGTGTCACAGAGTGATTGTTTCCGTATTGGAAACATTGGCGAAGTGTATGAAACAGATATTGACGCATTATTGTTAGCGATAGAAAAAGCCATTTACTGGAAACAATAAGGAAGAATTATGAACCGCATTCAGGCTGTTATTCTGGATTGGGCAGGTACTACGGTGGATTTTGGATCTTTTGCCCCCACGCAAATTTTTATTGAAGCATTTAAGCGTGTGTTTGATATTGAGATCACCTTAGCACAAGCCCGTATTCCTATGGGGTTAGGTAAGTGGCAACATATTGAAGCACTTGGGAAATTACCTGAAATTGACACTTTATGGAAGGTGAAATTTGGGCGCTCAATGACCAGTGAAGATATCGATACAATCTATGCGGCATTTATGCCATTGCAGATTGCCAAAGTTGTCGACTTTGCAGCACCAATAGCTGGAGTTTCCGACACAATCACTACTTTACGCCAGCAAAATATTAAAATTGGTTCTTGTTCTGGTTACCCTCGCGCAGTAATGGAGAAATTAGTACCAGCAGCACAAAAACTCGGTTATCACCCTGATTACTGGGTCGCGAGTGATGATATCCCAGCGGGAGGACGCCCGGGGCCTTGGATGGCATTGCAAAATGTGATTGAACTAGGCGTAGAAGCAGTATTTTCCTGTATAAAAGTTGATGACGCAGTGCCCGGTATTGAAGAAGGCCGCAATGCAGGAATGTGGAGTGTTGGGTTGTCTGTTTCAGGTAATGAATTTGGCAAAACATGGGAGGAGTACCAAAGTATGCCAGAAGAGGCAGTTAGCCAACTGAAACAGCAGGCGGCTGATAAACTTTTTGCCGCAGGAGCTCATTATGTTATTGATACTTTAAACGATTTACCTTCAGTTATCGATTCCATTAACCAGCGTTTAGCAAAAGGTGAGCGCCCTTAACGCTTGATTATGGCACCATCGGCATGATATTCGTGCCGATGGTGATTGCCAATCTTAGAAGATATTTACCGGTAGTTCAGGGGCTAATGTTGCGACCATTACGGCTTTGATAGTATGTAAGCGGTTTTCTGCTTGGTCAAAGACGATACTATAAGGGGATTCAAAGACTTCTTCCGTGACTTCTAGCCCACCATACATATTGAACTCTTTCGCTAGCTGAGCCCCAAGCGTGGTATCTTCATTATGGAAAGCGGGTAAGCAGTGCAGGAACTTCACATTCGGGTTGCCTGTAAGCTTAATCACATCCATATTCACTTGGTACGGCTTTAATAAATTAATACGCTGCGCCCAAGCCTCTTTGGCTTCTCCCATCGAGACCCAAACATCAGTATAGATAAAGTCAGCTCCTTTAACGCCTTCAGCCACATCTTCAGTGAGCGTAATTTTTGCACCTGTTTTTTTCGCTATCTCTTGGCAAGCATTGACCAGCTCTTCTTCCGGCCAGCAGCTTTTCGGGGCGACTAAACGCAAATCTAAACCTGTGAGAGCCGCAGCTTCTAACATCGAGTTGCCCATGTTATTGCGTGCATCGCCTAAATAGGCAAATTTAATTTCTGAGAATGGCGTATTTGGTCGGTGTTCTTGAATGGTCAGCAGATCGGCTAATAACTGTGTGGGATGGAATTCGTTGGTTAATCCATTCCATACAGGCACTCCCGAGTGCGCGGCTAATACTTCTACGGTTGATTGAGCAAATCCCCGATATTGAATGCCGTCGTACATCCGCCCTAGCACCCGTGCGGTATCTTTCATGGTTTCTTTATGACCGATTTGGCTACCAGAAGGCCCTAAATAGGTCACTCTAGCGCCTTGGTCGAACGCACCAACTTCGAATGCGCAACGTGTGCGAGTAGAGTCTTTTTCAAAAATGAGGGCAAAGTTTTTACCTGCGAGGAGAGGGTGTTCTGTACCGGCTTTTTTTTCTGATTTTAACCAAGCTGAGAGTTTTAACAGTGAATGAATTTCGCTAGATGTAAAATCAAGTAGCCTTAAAAAATGCTTGCTATATAAGGGGTTCATAAATTACGGCCTTTTTATGTTGAATTAATATTCAATTTATATCCATAAAAATTCAAAATCAACCCCAAGTGAAAAAGAAATTATTTTTAAATGTATGGTTTCACTGTCAACCCTATGGGAGAATGGGGCGAGACTAGCGATAATGGAACAAGGGGTGTGGATATGGTAGATAAAGCTGAACTCGATGCGCAGTATGAAGAAACTCGGTTAATTATCGAGGAACTGTTAGAAGATGGTAGCGATCCTGATGCATTGTATGCAATTGAGCATCATTTCTCTGCGGACAACTTTGCGTTATTAGAAAAAGCAGCAGTTGAAGCATTCAAGCTAGGTTATGAAGTGACGGATGCGGAAGAGTTAGAAATTGAAACAGGTGAAACGTTGATGTGTTGCGATGTGATCAGCGAAAGCGCATTAAACGCAGAACTTATTGACGCACAAGTTGAACAGCTAATGAAGCTGGCGGAAAAAATGGGTGTCAACTATGATGGTTGGGGCACTTATTTTGAAGACCCAGATGCAGAATATGATGACGAAGACGGTGATGATATCGAGCCCGAAGATCGCGTTCATTAATTCTAACATCTAAGACTGTGATAATGAGCCTGCCTTTGAAAAATGACCAAAAGCAGGCATTTTAAAATAAAATAGTTGAACTGGATGTACAAAAGGTTATTTCAACAAGGCGTTTGTTATTCATGCCCTTGAAGATTGACTAATATTCAATAACCTATTCGATTTTTCGCCAAACAAAATATGTTTGTCTGCAGTCTGAAATATATTAGCTATTACTCCCTACTAAATTATTTAGGATCTGCCGGGTATCCCGCGGTGCTGAGCGCTGTACGGAAAATACTTTCATCTATATGGCTGGTAATTAGCACTTTTTTTGTCGTTGGGTCCGTTTCTACCTGTGCATTAGCATCAATATCTAACACAATTTTGGTAATTGATTTAGCGCAGCCACCACAAGCCATTTTAGGTATTGTAAGGTTAATCATTTTCTAACTCCTATTATTAACATTTTGATAAATATACAGCTTTACCCTATTGGAAGGTCAATCAGTTTTTTACTGAATAATTTGCGAGTTGTCCTTTTTTAGTGACTGGAGTTTCAAGGTATTCGGCTGGATTCACTAAGTTTTCAATGATAGGGCAGTCAGGATCACTATTACCGTGGCAATGTTTTGTCAGTACTTCGAGAGTATTTGCGATACCTTGTAGATCATTAATTTTTCTTTTTAATTCATGAAGATGAGTAAGTGCCATATTTTTAACATCAGCACTAGCACGTTCTCTATTGCGCCATAAGCATAGTAGAACTGAAATCTGTTCAGTCGGGAAACCTAGGGCTCGGGCGCGACGAATGAGGTTTAGGCTATCAATATCTGTTTGACTATAATAGCGATACCCTGCATTAGTCCGTTTTGCTTTGGGGATTAACCCAGTCTGCTCATAATAGCGGATCATTTTTGCTGAGATGCCAGAAAGTTTAGCGGCTTGACCGATATTCATAATCTTATCTCCTCAATAGAATAGGTATTTTAGAAATAAAATACCTAGCTATTTTCTTTAGGTAGTTTGAGTGCTGCTAATATGTTTGGTTTTTGCGATGAAAAAGTACCGTAAAAAATATGTTCCCCAATGATGATAATGGGAGCAACACGTACACCTGTTCGAGCTTTAGCTTCAGCCATAATTTTGGGGTCGGTAAGGTCTCGTTCTTCAAAAGAGAGCTGTTCTTTAGCTAACCAATCCTTAAGTTGTTGACAGTCAGGGCAAGTTGGCGTGGTGTAAATCAATATTTGTTCTTTTGATGAGAGTGTCATAGCTAACTCCTTTCTACGAGTAAAGCCAGACTTTATAAAGTCTGGCGATTAAGTCCTTTATTGAGTTTGAGCCATACTATCTTTCATAGGGGCTTGGAAGCGTTTTAGACGTAAGGCATTACCTAATACGAATACGCTAGAAAGTGCCATTGCGGCGGCGGCTAAAATAGGTGAAAGCAAAGTTCCGTTAATTGGGTATAGCAAGCCTGCGGCTACTGGGATCAATAGCGCATTGTAAGCGAAAGCCCAGAACAGATTCTGTTTTATGTTACGAATAGTTGCTTGGCTTAATGCAATGGCATCAACAACACCGCGTAGATCTCCTGACATCAATACGACATCTGCGGCTTCAATAGCGACATCTGTTCCTGTACCAATTGCTAATCCAACATCTGCTTCGGCTAATGCTGGGGCATCGTTGATACCATCACCAACAAATGCGACTTTATTACCATTGTTACGGAACTGTTTTAGGGCTGAAACTTTACCATCTGGCAATACTTCTGCGGCAACTTCATCAATCCCAAGCTGTTTAGCGATAGCTGCGGCAGTCGCTGCATTATCACCGGTGATCATGGCAACTTTTAAACCTAAAGCGTGTAACGCGTTAATAGCCTCTGGTGTTGTTTCTTTAATGGGATCAGCTACGGCGATAATTGCAGCTAAGCGACCATCAATAGCTGCGTACAATGGGCTTTTTCCTTGCTCTCCTAGTCGTAGCGCAGATTGCTGGAAGTGACTGACATCTAATCCGAGTTGTTTCATAAAGCGATCGGCGCCAACAGAGACTGCTCGACCATCTACTCTGGCTGAAATACCAAATCCTGGGACAGCTTCAAATTCTTCAATTGCCGCAAATGTCAGACCTTTTTCGTTTGCTGCGTTGACAATTGCTTCCGCAATCGGATGTTCAGAACGGGTTTCAATTGCAGCGACCAAGGATAA
This sequence comes from Providencia sp. NPDC089933, assembly GCF_049545585.1. Classification (NCBI taxonomy): domain Bacteria; kingdom Pseudomonadati; phylum Pseudomonadota; class Gammaproteobacteria; order Enterobacterales; family Morganellaceae; genus Providencia; species Providencia sp. NPDC089933. Next base: position 21,187 of record NZ_JBMWDT010000010.1, on the reverse strand, counting down.
AACTTCATCATATTCAAAGCCATCTGCAGGGACTAGGTCAGTGAGCTCTGGACGTCCTTTTGTTAATGTCCCCGTCTTATCAAGAGCAACTACAGTGACATCGCGTAGAGCTTGCAATGCTTCGCCTTTGCGGAATAGAACACCTAACTCAGCCGCTCTTCCTGTTCCAACCATGATAGATGTCGGTGTTGCGAGGCCCATTGCACATGGACATGCGATAATGAGTACAGCAACAGCATTAATTAATGCGAAGGTCAGGGCTGGGTCTGGGCCAAATATTAGCCAAATAAAGAATGTGATCACGGCACCTGTCATAACGGCAGGTACAAACCACATCGTGACTTTATCAACTAACGCTTGAATAGGTAATTTTGACCCTTGTGCCTCTTCAACTAAACGAATTATCTGGGCTAATACAGTGTTTGAACCAATTTTAGTGACGCGAAAACTAAACGCGCCTGTTTTATTTATTGTGCCGCCAACAACTTCAGAACCTACTTCTTTAGATACAGGAACAGGTTCTCCTGTGATCATGCTTTCATCAACATAGGAAGCGCCTTCGATGACTTCACCATCTACAGGGATTTTTTCACCAGGGCGAACGAAAACAATATCATCCGTTATAACTTGATCCAGAGGGATCTCAATCATTTTTCCATCGCGTTCTACACGAGCCGTTTTAGCTTGTAACCCTACAAGGCGTTTAATCGCTTGGGAGGTTTTTCCTTTCGCTCGCGCTTCTAATGTGCGACCAAGTAGAATTAACGTTACGATAACGACAGCTGCTTCAAAATACACATTTGCGGTGCCAGCTGGGAGAACTTGGGGGATAAACGTTGCTACTACTGAATACCCATAAGCCGCGGCAGTACCTACAGCAACAAGTGAGTTCATATCAGGCGCAGCGCGTAATAGTGCTGGAACTCCTTTTTGGAAAAAGCGCAAACCAGGACCAAACAAAACAAGGGTTGCTAATATAAATTGGATATACCAATTGAGTTGCTGCCCAAGGTTTTCTGATACCCAGTGGTGAATACCTGGAATAAAGTGTGAACCCATTTCAATAATAAATACTGGTAAGGTAAATATAGCCGCAGTGAACAACGCACGACGTAGAGAGCGCTCTTCATTTTCACGGCGCTCATTGGCTTGGTCATTTGCATTGGTCGTTGTATCTGATAAACGGCGAGGTTTATAGCCAGCTTGAACAATGGCTTCTTCCAAAGTGGCGATAGTGACCACTTCAGATAAATGGCGAATACGGGCGCGTTCTGTTGCTAAGTTAACATTCGCTTCAATTACACCCGGTATTTGTAATAATGCTTTTTCAACGCGACCGACACACGATGCGCAGGTCATCTCTTCGATCGCCAGTTCGGTTGTTTCTTCCCGCACTTTATAACCTGAGCTTTCTATCGCGCGGATTGCTACGTCTGGATCAACATCACCTTTAAAGGTGATATCAGCACGTTCTGTTGCTAAATTCACCACAGCCGTATCAATATTTGTAACCGCTTTTAATGCCTTTTCAACACGACCAACGCAGGATGCACAGGTCATGCCTTCTACTGGCAAGCTCAGTCTATTGACTGAGGTATTAGAAATATTTGTTGTCATGGACCTACCCTCTTGAATGTCTTTATTGAGTAAAGACTAACGTTTACCTTAAGGGTAAGGTCAAGTGCTATTTTTTAATTTTTATTTATATTAATGATAATTTCCTTTATTTTTTTGTTTTATAATGAATTTTATTTGGTGATTAAATAGAAAGCTCACCAAACTACTTGTGCTTAGTGAGCTTCCTTATCGGATAAAATATACGTTATGTTGATTTCTTGGACGTTAATCTCCGTATCGTCATATAAAATACAGGGGTTAGCAATAAGCCGAAGAAGGTGACGCCTAACATGCCGAAAAATACCGCGATCCCCACTGCTTGTCTCATTTCAGAGCCTGCTCCAGTGGCTAGTACCAGTGGAATAACTCCAGCAATAAAGGCGAAAGATGTCATCAAAATAGGGCGCAATCTTAGGTGCGAAGCCTCCAATACAGCGGTTAGTGGATCTTTTTCTTGCTTCTCTTGCACTATTGCGAATTCAACAATCAAGATAGCATTCTTCGCCGCAAGACCGACCAGTACAATAAAGGCAATTTGTGTGAAAATATTATTATCCCCGCCGAGCAACCAGACTCCCGTAATTGCTGACAGTAGTGCCATTGGGGCTATTAGTAATACTGAGAATGGTAACGACCAACTGTTATATTGGGCAGCTAATATTAAGAAGGCAAATAGTACAGCTAATGGGAAAATATAGAGAGCAGAATTACCCGCTAATTGTTCTTGGTAAGTTAAATCTGTCCATTCAAAATCCATTCCTTCAGGTAAGGTATCACGTAAGATTTTCTCCATTGCGTTAGTTGCTTGACCAGAGGTATAGCCTGGAGCTGCATTGCCAGTAATATCAACGGAAGGATAGCCGTTATAATGGATCACGCGGTCTGGGCCATTTGTACGAGTAATAGTCACTAATGCACTTAAAGGGATCATTTCGCCATGTTTATTACGCACTTTGATCAGTTCAATATCTTTTGGGTCCATTCTAAATGGAGTATCAGCTTGAACAACAACACGATAGGTACGACCGAAGCGATTGAAGTCATTGACGTAGAGAGAACCTAAATTGATTTGTAAAGCATCGAAGATATCGGTCAGTGTTATTCCTTGAGACTTGGTTTTCTCACGGTCAATATCTACATCTATTTGTGGGGAATTAGTCTGAAAACTAGCCATCATTCCTGTTAACTCGGGTGATTGCATCGCTTTCATAAGGATTTGTTCTTGCACTTGTGCTAATGCATCAAAACCTAGGTCAGCCCTATCTTCGATTTGTACTTTAAAACCCCCCATTGAACCAAGTCCAGGCACAGGAGGTGGAGGAAATATACCAACAAATCCGTCAGGTATCTGGCTGAATTTGCCCATTAAGCGCTCTGCAATCGCATTTGCAGACAAGGAGGGGTCAGTGCGCTCATCAAAAGGCTTGAGCATGGCAAACATGAGGGCAGAGTTAGGCAAATTAACAGGCCCATTCACTGAGAGGCCAGGGAAAGCCACTACATTTTCAACTCCTGGTTCCATCAATGCAAGGCGTGACATTTCTTTGACAACGGCTTCTGTTCTATCGAGAGATGAACCGGATGGTAATTGAGCAACGCCAATCAAATAGTATTTATCTTGTGCGGGAACAAAACCATTAGGCACTACTTTGAAGCCTAATGCGGTTAGCCCAACAAACCCCAGATATAGCACTAGAACAATTAAGCTTCCTCGAATACAACGGCGTACGATTAGAACGTATTTGTTAGATAATGTATTGAAAAAAATATTAAATTTTGTAAAGAAACGACCAAATATTGCATTGATAATACGAGTAAGCCAATCTAACTTTGTATTTTTATCATGGGATTTGAGCAAAATCGCGCTAAGGGCAGGGGATAACGTTAGCGAGTTAATTGCTGAAATAATTGTCGAAATAACAATGGTTAATGAAAACTGACGATAAAATTCTCCTTGTAGGCCAGACAAAAATGCGGTGGGAATAAAAACGGCGGCTAGAACTGAGGTAATCGCAAGGATTGGGCCTGTAACCTCCTCCATTGCCTTAAATGCGGCTTCTTTTGGGGCTAAGCCCTCTGAAATATGCCTTTCAACGTTTTCGACGACGACAATAGCATCATCGACAACTATTCCTATTGAGATAACTAAACCAAATAAAGATAACGTATTTAGAGAAAAACCAAACAGGTACATAAAGGCAAATGTGCCGATTAAGGATACTGGTACAGCGACTAATGGAATAATAGAAGCACGCCAACTTTGTAAAAACAAAACAACAACCAGGACAACTAATATGGTGGCTTCAAGCAGTGTGATGGCGACAGATTTTAAAGAAGCACTGACAAATATGGTTGGGTCATAGGCGATTTTATAATCGATTCCTTCGATAAAGTTAGCTTGTAAACGCGCCATAGTTTCTCTGACTGATTCGGCAACCTCTAATGCATTTGCCCCTGGGCTCATCACAATTTGTAGCCCGACTGCATTTTGCCCATTCAGCAAACTACGAAGTGAATAATTATCGGCACCTAGCTCTAGCCTAGCGACATCTTTTAAATAGGTGGCTTGTCCATCTTCTCCTGAGTGAATAATAATATTGCCAAATTGTTCTTCAGTTGTGAGTCGTCCAAGGGCGTTTATACTAACTTGAAATGATGATGTTGCATTCGGTTGTTGCCCAATAGAGCCTGTAGCAACTTGGACATTTTGTTCTCGAATAGCGGCAACGACATCATTTGCGGTTAGCCCTAATGAGGCTATTTTTGTTGGGTCAATCCATGCTCGCATCGCATATTCACCTTCACCCCATACTAATGCGCTTGCCACTCCAGGTAGTCTTGCGATTTCATCACGGACATTGAGTAATGCATAGTTAGAAACAAACAGAGGTTCGTAGACATTATTAGGCGAATACATATGGACAACCATTAGTACGTCCGGTGAAGTTTTCTCTGTGGTAACGCCAATTTGCTGAACTTCTTGGGGTAAACGGGGAATAACGCGTGATACTAAGTTTTGTACTTGGATCTGCGCGATATCGGGGTCAACATCTTGTCTAAACGAGATTGTGAGCACCATTTTTCCATCGGTTGACATCTGTGAGCTCATATAGAGCATGCCCTCGACGCCATTTACTGCTTGCTCAATGGGGGAGGCAACGGTGTCTGCAATCACTTTTGGGGTGGCACCAGGATAACTCGCAATAACTTGAACTGTCGGCGGTGTTACCGATGGATATTCGCTTAGGGGAAGCTTATAAAAGCTTAATACCCCAGCTATCACTATAAATATTGATAAAACCATAGCGAAAATAGGGCGCTGTATAAAGAAATGAGGAAACTTCATTATTGTTTCTCCTCGACTTCATTGACGGTCAGATGTTTGTTGTTCGTGGTTGACTGAGTTGCTTCTGCTGCTAATGAGGGATGCATAGGAATAGGATTAGGCATGACTTCCATACCGGGTCTAATAAGGCCTTTAATAATAATTTTCTCACCAGCAGTTAAACCGTGATTAATGACTCGGAGGCCGCCAATCATGGCGCCTAGTTCCACAGGGCGATATTCTGCCTTATTATTTTTATCTAGAACGAGGACGTAGTTCTGCCCTTGATTAGAAGCAATCGCTTGGTCATCAATTAAAATTGAAGGTGTTTTTTCTCCTATAGGCAGTTGTGCACGAATAAACGTACCGGGTATCAATTTGCCATCTTTATTGGCGATAACCGCTCTGACTTTTACTGTGCCAGTCGTTCTCTCGATTTGATTGCCAATAAAATTAAGGGTGCCAGTATATTGCGTATGTTTTTCATTTGGTAACCGTATGGTCACTGGAGGTAAAGCTGTCGCGCTATTTTTTATTGTTGACTGCTGTAAACTTGTTAGTTTATGAAAGGTAGTTTCATCAATATCAAAGTAAGCATATATTGGGTCAATAGAAACAATCGTGGTTAAGCGAGTCGCCTCATTCGTATCCCCACCAGTCACTAAATTACCTTCAGTAATAAATGCTCTATCAACTCGACCCGCAATCGGTGAACGGATTTGGGTATAAGATAAATTTAATTTAGCGGACTCTACGGCTGCTTTGGCGGATTTTACTTGCGCATTATTAGCCGAAAGTATAGAAAGGGCATCGTCATAGTCTTTACGGGAAATCGCCCCTTTATTGACTAATCCTTTGAGGCGCTGGTAATTTCGCTGAGCTTGTATGGCTAAAGCTTCTGCTTGGCTTAATTTTCCTTCTGCATCAAGTAGTGCTATTTGAAAGGGTCGCGGATCTATATGAAAGAGTAAATCCCCTTTTTCAACCAGTTTCCCCTCTGGAATTTCTATCGAATTAATGCGTCCACCAACCCGAGGGCGTAAATCCACGATTTTGGGAGACGCTAAATAGCCTGTAAATTCAGAGGAAGGGACAATTTCTTGTTGAATAACTTCTGCTACAGGCACTTTGGGAAGTATGGTGGAACTTGCTGTTTCTGATTTGTTATCATTATTTGCGTCTTGAGCAATAACTAGACCACTTATGCCCATGGCTACAACAAATGTAGCGTATATCCCGATTTTTATTTTCATAATAAACCTTACCTAATTAATTGATCTCATTGTTAGCTTAAAACTTGAATAAGAAATATTTGGGCAGGGTAAAGGTTACAGTAGTTGTAAGGTCAACCGTTTTAATTTAATAAGGCTTTAATAGGATATTAAAAATCGAAAAGGAACCTTTAATTAATTCAATTATGATTAATTGACTAAAATATACTGTGCAAAAATAGAAATAAGCTATTGACCTTGTATCTACTTTAAGGTTTTTAATAATAATCATTAATTTAAATACATACTTAAATAAGGGTTAATGATGAAGAAGATGATAGTTTTATTAGCGTTAAGTTTATTTAGTTACCAGGGTTTGGCTTCCGGTAATAAGGTTAACTTTCAGCCGGTATCAAATAAAATAATTGAAAATAATTCCTCAACAGAACCTCACAGAAAAATATTAGTAACAAAGACTTTTGTTGGTGATGCTAGTTTGTCATCAATTGAAATGCAGGCTCAGCAAGAAGCTAAAAAGTTAGGAGCGAGCCGCTATAAAATTGTTGGCGCAAGCGGTGAAAATCAACTTCGAGGACATGTCACATTTTATCAGTAAAGCCATTCGGTTTTATTAAGGAGATGAGCGATGAGTCATCAAACCATTAGAGAAAATGTAATACAAGATATTCTTTTGTGGATCGATATGAATGTAGATAAACCACTACAGATAGCGGAAATCTCTGATAGAGCAGGATATTCAAAGTGGTATTTCCAACGTATTTTTAAAAATACGGTTGGTGTGAGTTTAGGACAATATCTTTTAATCAGCCGCTTGTTAAGGGTATCAACAGATTTGAAAGAAACCAATGATAAAATCATTGATATCGCTTTCAGGTATGGATTTGATGGTCAGCAAGGGCTAACACGAGCATTTAAGCGAGAATTGAAAGTGACCCCTGCTAAATATAGGAGAGAAACAATGCTAAGATATCATGCATAGTTTAGTGAATAGGTTTTAGAAGAAGGAATAGAATTAGCTAGTCATCTGGCTAATTCTATATACCAAAAGAACCAAAAAATACGATACTAATAAATTTAATTATATATTTTAATAATATAGTGGACAAATGAAAAAAAATATGTTTTTTTCTTGACATTACAATGATGGTAAGGATTAGTATTATTGAAAGTTTACAATGGGCTGTATCCGTTTTTAGGTGGTCAATAATGAAAATAGGTGAATTATCAAAACTATTCAACATTCCAAGGGAGACTATACGTTTCTATGAAAAAGAGGGGTTAATTATTCCTCCTAATAGAAATGATAATAACTATCGAAGCTATAGTGAAAATCACATTGAGAGACTAAGGTTTATTAAAAACTGCCGTAGTCTTAATATGTCTCATCGCGAAATAAAAAAACTATTAGACTTAGTGGATAATAATAGTAATGATTGCCAATTAGTTGAATCTGTTATTAATACGCATTTAATTAATGTGAGAGAAAATATTGAAAAATTAATTAACTTAGAGAAGGAACTAATTATTTTACAAGAACATAGTGATGAAATAGGTTCTCGATATAAATGTGGGATCATAAAAAATCTATTATCTAAAGAATATTAGATAAATAAGGATAGCATATTGACTACCCTTATAAGCTTTATAATTACAACGCTTTTAACATACGAATTTCACAGTCGCTATGGCCTGTATTACCTAAAGGGGCATCAATAAATTCAAAACCTAACTTTTCGTATAGCTTAATTGCGGCTTGTAAGTCTTTGGTGGTTTCTAAATAGCAACGGGTATAACCTTGTTGTTTCGCAAACTCCAGTGACATCTGCACAATTTTTTTGGCTAAGCCTTTGCCACGTAATACGGAAGATAAATACATTTTCTGTAATTCCGCTGTTTCGTTATCGCCGCCTGCCAGTTGTGAAACACCGCCGCCACCGACAATTTCCCCATCCATTTCTACCACCCAATAAGCGCTACGGGGTTTGTTGTATACCTCAAATAAGGTATCTAAGATGGGGTCTGCAACGGCAAATCCTTTATCTGCAGTTAAACCATGTTCAGCAGAAACTTCACGGATCACCGCGGCAATCCCTGCATTATCTTGTTGTTCAATAAGTCGAACGTTATAGTTTTGTGTTGTCATGTGAAACTCTTGATTATTATTGTGTACAACTCAGTGTAGAGAGAACCAGAAGGGAACTTCAATCTGAGAACTGCGAACGCAGTCGTTTGATGATACTCGAATTATTCAGCAAGAAAAAGCCCTTATTAGTTAAACCAATAAGGGCTTTCAAGTCGGCTAAATTAATGAACCGTTATAAAGAGGCAATTGTCACTTTTTGCGCTTCAATTTTCGCTTTCGCTTCAATATTAGCGGTTAAACGCTCACGCTCTTTTTCCACTACCGCAGCAGGTGCACGGCTTACAAAACCTTCATTTGCCAGTTTGTTTTCAATGGTTTCGATCTCTTTAATCACTTTTTCCAGCTCTTTATCTAAACGAGCCAGTTCGGCGTCTTTGTCTACTAGACCCGCCATTGGGATCAGTAACTCAGCACCACCAACTAATTTGGTGACAGATATAGGCGCTTCTTCACCTTCAGTTAATACTGAGATGCTTTCTAAGCGAGCCATTGACTTGATAAAGTTCTGGTTTTCATCGACACGACGTTTCGCATCGGCAGAAGCACCACGCAGCATTACATCGAGCGGTTTACCTGGGGAAATATTCATTTCAGCACGAATATTACGCACGGCGATAATCGCTTCTTTGATCCACTCAAGGTCACTCAGCGCGAGTTGATCCACTTTAGCCGCATCGAACTCAGGGAACGCTTGTAGCATGATAGTATCAGCGTCGATACCTTTCACTACTTTGACGCGTTGCCAGATGGTTTCAGTGATAAACGGAATGATAGGATGTGCAAGGCGCAGTAAGCCTTCTAATACCTCAATTAAAGTGAAACGAGCCGCACGAACTTGTGCTTCGTTACCTTTATGAACCGCAGGTTTAGACAGCTCTAAATACCAGTCACAGAACTCGTTCCATGTGAAATCATACAGAATACCCGCTGCGATATCGTAACGGTGAGTGTCTAACGCATCGCGGTAAGCTTTCACTGTCTGATTAAATTGTGCCATGATCCAGCGGTCAGCGAGTGAAAAGCTCATCTCTCCGCCGTTTTGGCCGCAATCTTGACCTTCCGTGTTCATCAACACGAAACGGCTCGCATTCCAGAGTTTATTACAGAAGTTACGGTAACCAGACAGGCGTTTCATATCCCAGTTGATATCACGACCTGTTGAAGCTAATGCCGCTAAAGTAAAGCGCAGTGCATCGGTTCCGTGGGCTTCAATTCCTTCTGGATACTCTTTACGGGTGCGTTTAGCGATCTTTTCAGCCAATTGTGGCTGCATCATGTTGCCTGTGCGTTTTTCGAGTAAATCTTCCAGAGAAATACCGTCAATCATATCCAGTGGGTCAATAACGTTCCCTTTGGATTTCGACATTTTTTGGCCTTCTTCATCGCGGATCAGGCCTGTCATGTAAACAGTTTTAAATGGAACTTGTGGCTCGCCATTTTCATCTTTAATGAAATGCATGGTCATCATGATCATTCGGGCGATCCAGAAGAAAATAATATCAAACCCACTGACTAATACATCGGTTGGATGGAAAGTTTTCAGTGCATCTGTATTTTCTGGCCAGCCGAGGGTGGAGAATGTCCACAAGCCGGAAGAGAACCAAGTATCTAGAACGTCATCATCTTGACGTAGTGTGATATCTGCCCCTAAGTTGTTTTCACGGCGAACTTCGTCTTCGTCACGACCTACGTAGACGTTGCCTTTTTCGTCATACCACGCGGGGATGCGGTGACCCCACCACAATTGGCGAGAAATACACCAATCTTGGATATCACGCATCCACGAGAAATACATGTTTTCGTATTGGCGAGGAACGAACTGAATACGACCGTCTTCGACAGCTTTGATGGCATCACGGGCTAAAGGCTCAGTACGTACATACCATTGGTCAGTTAGCATTGGCTCAATAACGACACCACCACGATCGCCATAAGGGACGGTGAGGTCATGAGGTTTCACCTCAACGAGTAGGCCTAATTGCTCAAACTCTGCCACAATAGCTTTACGTGCTGCAAAGCGCTCCATGCCACGGTATGCTTCAGGCATTTCGCTGCTATAAGCGGTTGATGGGTTACCGTTAGTATCGAAAACTTCAGCTTCGCTACGTACGTTACCATCTAAATCCATCATGTTAATCATCGTTAACTGATGGCGCTTACCGACTTCGTAGTCATTAAAGTCATGAGCTGGGGTGATTTTCACGCAGCCCGTGCCTTTTTCCATATCGGCGTGCTCGTCACCAACAATAGGAATACGGCGGTTAACAATTGGTAGGATAATTTCTTTACCAATCAAATCTTTATAGCGAGGATCTTCTGGGTTAACAGCAACGCCAGTATCTCCCAACATGGTTTCAGGACGTGTAGTAGCAACGACTAAATAGTCTTTGCCTTCGGCGGTTTTTGCCCCGTCAGCTAATGGGTAACGCAGGTGCCACATAGAACCTTTAACTTCACGGTTTTCAACTTCTAAATCAGAAATTGCGGTGTGCAGTTTTGGGTCCCAGTTAACAAGGCGCTTACCACGGTAAATTAAGTTTTCTTTGTAGAGACGAACGAAAGCTTCTTTAACAGCTTTAGATAAGCCTTCATCCATGGTGAAGCGTTCGCGTTCCCAATCAACAGAGTCGCCTAGCCGACGCATTTGTTGAGAAATAGTGCCGCCAGATTCTGCTTTCCATTCCCAAATTTTGTCAATAAATGCATCACGGCCGTAATCGTGACGGTTTTTGCCTTCTTCTGCCGCAATTTTACGCTCAACGACCATTTGAGTCGCGATACCTGCGTGGTCAGTACCTGTTTGCCATAAGGTATTTTTACCTTGCATACGTTGGTAACGGATCATGGTATCCATGATGGTTTGTTGGAAGGCATGCCCCATATGCAGGCTACCAGTGACGTTCGGTGGTGGAATGACGACACAGAAGCTATCTTGGGTGGTATCCCCATTAGGTTTGAAATAACCGCTTTTCTCCCAGTGAGCATACAGTGATTGCTCAATTTCTGCGGGGTTATAGGTTTTATCGAGCGAAGGCTCATTCATTGGGCTATCTGGTTTCTTTTCCATTATCTTTTGTATTCAGTAAGTTGGCGGCGCCGCCATAGTCAAATTGAAGCCGACGCTACGGTATATTTTGTACCGCTCACGCGCCAACTGTTTTAAAGTTTCATCAATAGGTACGAAGTCTATCACTTCATGGAAAGCCGTGGCAAAATCTGCGAACTGATTTTGTAAATTAATCAGTATATCACGTGGCGTATTTCCCCGTTTGGCAGGCCAACAAATTTCAATAGGCGCACCATAACGAGGGCCTTCACCCGCTAAATTATGGGGAACAAACTGATGTGGATCACGCTGCCACAAGGTTTCATCTATTTTTTCTGCCTGTTGCTGCGTTTCGCAAGCAATCAGAACTCGCTTCCCATTACGCCACAATTGAGCAGCAAGCTCGCAAGCTAGCCATTCATGGGCTTCAAGATCAGGAAGCGGTGAGGCTTGTGTTAGTTGGTAAAATGTACCTTTTTTCATATACCCATTATACCCGTCATACTTCAGTTTGTAGGGGTGTTGGCTACGCTCTTTCGCCTTAGTCACATACTTATGTATGCTCCTAAGGTCTCAGTCGCTTGCCGCCTACCTACAAACTGAATTATCTAGGGTATAGCTTAAATCGCTACCCTTCAATTTGCAGGGGTGTTAGCTACGTTTTTTCGCCTTAGTCACCTACTTAGGTATGCTCCTAAGGTCTCAATCGCTTGCCGCCTACCTACAAACTGAATTATCTAGGGTATAGCTTAAATCGCTACCCTTCAATTTGCAGGGGTGTATTTTGGTAACCAAGCGCAGTATATATCTATGCTTAATTATATCCTTTTTTATAGCTGCCTCAAAATGGCTTTCTCAGTGCCTTGAAAACCAAAAAACAATATCCCGAATCACTATTGCTCATCGGGATATTTTTATGGACGAGATACAGCTAAATCATTTAAATGGGATTACTCATCACCATTTAAACCCGCGCGGTTTAGTAAAAACTGCGCTAGCATCGCGACCGGACGACCAGTAGCCCCTTTCGCGGCACCTGAACGCCAAGCGGTACCTGCAATATCAAGGTGTGCCCAGTTATATTTAGTGGCAAAGCGAGATAGGAAGCAGCCAGCGGTAATTGCACCTGCTGGACGACCACCTGTATTCGCTAAATCAGCAAAATTAGGGGTGATTTGGTCAAAATACTCATCCGCTAGTGGTAAGCGCCATGCACGGTCACCCGCTTGTTCCGAGGCATTTAACAGCTCATGAGCTAGTGGATTATGGTTTGACATCAACCCTGTATAATGGCTACCTAATGCAATTACACAAGCCCCTGTTAAGGTAGCGATATCAATAACCAGCTCAGGTTCAAAGCGTTCAACATAGGTGAGTGCATCACACAGAACTAACCGACCTTCCGCATCAGTATTAAGTACTTCAACGGTTTGCCCTGACATGGTAGTTAAAATATCGCCGGGACGATAAGCGCGACCACCAGGCATGTTTTCACAACCTGCTAGTACCCCAATCACATTGATTGGAAGTTGCAATTCAGTGATAAAACGCATCACGCCATACACACTTGCCGCACCACACATGTCGTATTTCATTTCATCCATGCCTTCGCCTGGTTTGATTGAAATACCACCTGAGTCAAAGGTTAACCCTTTACCGAGCAGAACAATTGGCTTGCTGTCCGCATCTGGGTTGCCTTTATATTCCATAATGGACATCAGTGATTCATTTTGTGAACCTTGCCCCACTGCTAGATAGGCATTCATTCCCAGCTCTTTCATTTGCTCTTCACCAATCACACGAGTGGTTAGTTTGCTATCTGAAATATCTGCTAGTTGACGAGCTTGAGAGGCTAAGTAACCGGCATTACAAATGTTTGGTGGCATGTTACTTAAGTCTTTCGCAGCTTTAACCCCTGAAGCAATGGCTAAGCCATGGGAAATCGCGCGCTCACTACTGGTCAATTCACGGCGTGTTGGGACATTAAACACCAGTTTGCGTAGTGGGCGACGGTGCTCTGTTTTATTACTTTTTAGTTGGTCAAACACATACAGCGATTCTTTTGCTGTTTCGACTGCTTGACGTACTTTCCAGTAGTTATTGCGGCCTTTTACATGTAATTCAGTTAAGAAACATACGGCTTCCATTGAGCCTGTTTCATTCAGAGTACTAATTGTTTTCTGAATAATTTGTTTAAATTGGCGTTCATCTAATTCGCGCTCTTTACCACAACCGATAAGCAGAATGCGTTCAGACAGAACATTTGGTACATGATGGAGTAGCAGGGATTGCCCTACTTTACCCTCAAGTTCGCCGCGGCGCAGCAGGGCGCTGATATATCCGTCACTAATTTTGTCCAGCTGTTCAGCAATTGGGGACAGACGGCGTGGTTCAAAGACTCCGACAACAATACATGCACTGCGTTGTTTTTCCGGGCTACCACTTTTTACACTAAACTCCATGCGTTCTCCTGAATCTTAAAGACAAAGGCCGATGCTCCCGCTAGAATTAGCGTTTCGCATGATCTACCTCATAGAGAATGAACTCTTTATGTTAAACTGACCATCTATACGCGAAATAAACCAAGTTGTATGCTGTTTATCGCGATACAACTACGAAGTATGGCGAGTATATTTGGTTTCGCGAATATTAAGCATGTTCTGATATTTTAATCAGTATAGAGAATGCTTTTATATCATTCTAGCCATACAATAAACTAGAGTATATGTTAGTAAATGGCAGACATTGAACGAACTTAGCCATTTTCTACCCAAAAGACAAGTTTTCACAGGCGTAATAAGCGTGATCATTATTAGATATTTGGTACGGGAAACCCTGAAAAGTCAGTTAGCCATACTTTTTGTATTGATGCTAATCTTTTTTAGCCAGAAGTCGATAGATATTCTGGGCGCTGCCGTTCAGGGCAATATTCCATCAAACTTAGTACTTCCTTTACTGGGGTTAGGTGTGCCTGAAATGGCGCAACTTATCTTACCTTTAAGCCTATTTCTTGGGCTATTGATGACCTACAGTAAGCTTTATACTGAAAGTGAAATTACGGTAATGCACGCCTGCGGTTTAGGGAAAAGTGTTTTGGTCAAAGCGGCGTTAGTGCTGGCCATGATTACCGCCATGGTGGCAGTTGCCAATATTACGTGGATGCTACCGTGGTCATCTCAATATCAAGAACAAGTGTTAGCGGATGCTAAAGCTAACCCAGGTTTAGCCGCAATGGTGGAAGGGCAGTTTAAAACCACAAAAGACGGCAACTATGTTTTGTATATTGGTGATGTAAAAGGGAGTAATTTCAAAAATGTTTTCCTAGCGCAGTTACGTGCTGCGAATGAACAGCGCCCTTCTGTAGTGGTTGCCGAAAGTGGTTATATGAAGGAAGACCCTGATGGCCGTCAAGTGGTCATTCTTAATGAAGGGACCCGTTACGAGGGGACGGCATTATTACGTGATTTTCGTATCACTGACTTTGTCAATTACCAAGCCATAGTCGATCATCAAACAGGTGAGGCTCGTAATGACCGCGTTGAGCAAAAGAATATGCTGCAATTGTGGAATGAAAATACACCTGAAGTGAATGCAGAGTTTCATTGGCGTTTAACGATTGTTTTCTCGGTTATCGTCATGGCTTTAATGGTGGTACCTCTAAGTGAAGTGAACCCACGTCAAGGTCGGGTGCTAAGTATGTTACCTGCGCTGCTGTTGTACCTCATCTTCTTTTTGCTGCAAAGTACGTTACGCAATAGTGCAGATAAAGGTGATATTGACCCAAGGTATACCATGTGGGCAGTGAACTTAGGGTATTTAGTCTTAGCGGTGATCCTCAATGCATGGAACACTGTTCCTATGCGCCGTATGCGTCTTAAATTGAGTAAAGAGGTTGCCTGATGTTTGGTGTTTTAGATAGGTATATCGGTCGGACCATCCTAAATTCTATTTTGGTGACGCTTTTTTTATTGGTTTCACTCGCTGGGATTATTAAATTTGTCGAGCAACTGCGTAAAGTGGGTGATGGTGATTACACTGCGTTGAGCGCGGGGGTTTTTACTTTACTTACGGTACCAAAAGATATTGATGTTTTCTTCCCGATGGCGGCCTTATTAGGGGCGTTAATGGGCTTAGGTGCACTCGCTTCACGTAGTGAGCTGGTGGTCATGCAAGCTTCTGGTTTTACCCGTTTACAGATTGCCCTTGCGGTGATGAAAACGGCTATCCCTCTGGTTATCGTGGCGATGTTCATTGGTGAATGGATTGCACCAGCCGGTGAGCAATGGGCGAGAAACTACCGTGCAGAAAAAATCGTTGGTAATTCATTAGTGGTTACTGACGAGGGAATGTGGGCAAAAGATGGCCGCGACTTTATACACATTCAGCGTATTAATAACGCAACATCGATTCAAGATGTATCGATTTACCGTTTTGATAAGCAACAAAAACTTAACTCGGTGATGTTTGCTTCAAGTGGGGAGTATGACACGGCAAATAAACAGTGGGTGTTATCTCAAGTGGATGAGTCAATATTAAGCAGTGAGAAAAAAATTACGGGTTCACAGCGGTTGACGGTTGACTGGAAAACTAACCTTACCCCAGAAAAACTAGGGATAGTTTCTTTGAATGCGGATTCGTTATCTATTCGTGGCTTATATCAGTATGTTTCTTACTTGAAAGAAAGTGGTCAAGTTGCAGCTGTTTATGAATTAAGTATGTGGAAAAAAATATTGGCGCCACTCTCTGCCGCTGTCATGATGTTAATGGCCGTTTCGTTTATTTTCGGGCCATTACGCACCGTACCAATGGGGGTACGTGTTATTTCAGGTATTGTGGGCGGCTTCTTATTTTATGTGCTAAACCAAGGGTTTGGTAACTGGAGCCTTGTTTATTCAGTACCACCGATTATTGCAGCTATCTTGCCAAGCTTATTGTTCCTAATTGTCAGTATTGTTTTATTAGTGAAACGAAAATAGCGTTTTATAGGTCATTAAAGGCTGTGTATCTTCGGGTATCACAGCCTTTTTCTTTGTCGTCATTTACTTAGTAATAAGTTTCCTAATTTACTGATAATTCTTAATAGTTTATTCTGAGGACGGAATAAAGCTTGTTGTTGCCTATTATCTGCAGATGTACTGATATATTCACCTTTAATCCCAATAACATTCAATCGACTTTTATTCGCTAACTGTTGAGCACAAGAAAAAATACCGCCATTCGCCGTATATGACTGGCGAATAAGATAAGCTTTTTTCCATTCTTGCTCTGTGAATGCGATTTGTACTTCTTTTCGTGCTTCACTGACAAGTTTTTTATATTCAGGTGTTTGTTCTAATTTCTTTTGATTGTTTTTTAAAGGATGAGAATTGAGTGATCCAAGATTTATTTCTACTGATGTCGGTTTCTGCGGGGCAGGGAATATGTTTTGGTGGTTATGGATTCTTCTAAGTTGGAGAACCAACTCAGAAACGTTGCCCTGTTTAATGGTACAGGGCCGTGTTATATGATGTAAAAAAAATGGAGAAGTACGCATTTTAATTCCTATTCATCAAGTAGAAGAGGGATTAAGATTAGCCTTGAATCAGCTTACAACATTGCATAAAACGATTATAAATATAAGAAATAGCTTGAATAATAGGGCATTAATACTGTTATTATTAACCAACTATTGCGTAACCTAATGCACTGATAAAGGCGACTACCCTTGTTTGGGGTTGAAATAACTTTTTTCTGGCTCCTGAGATATGACTTTGGTTATCAATAGCTAAAATATTTTGGCGACTCCGGTTTGCTAATTGCTGAGCAAGTGAAAAAAAACCACCTTTCATACTATTTTGTCGTTTAAATTTAAAAGCCGTTTGGCACTTTTCCCGATATATTCGCCTTTCTTCTTGTCGGTAAGCTTTGATAGCTTGTAATTCTGAGCCATCTAAATATTTGTAGGGGTATTGAGTAGCAATAGACCTATTCTCTACGTACTCTGGTTTTTTAGTACAATGGCCTTTAATACTATTCAAAATTTCTATCAATTCAAATTGGCTAATTTTCGGGCATTGTGTAGCCTGACAACTTAATGTTATCGCGTGGTTTTTTGTTTTCATTTTAGCTCTGGATGTGTTAATGGAAGGCTAAAAGATTATCGGGAATTTGAATGAATTGATTTTAAAAATGGGTAGTAAAATTATCAAAAACAGCCTGAATATATCAGGCTGTTGTCGCAATTAATGAGATAATGCGGGTAAATCCACGTTTTAGGGTCGGGGTGTAACTCGCCATTGTTTGTAATGCTTTGGCGGTACTCCTTCAATGTTTTCCATATGCGTGGTTAGAAGATAGCGAAGCGACGAGTTCATTAACGCCAATAGTTAACTTACTAAATTTGCTGCTATCTTTTCGGGTCATGACGACAAATACCCCAATGTTTTGCTGTGGGATCATCGCCATATAGGTATTAAACCCACCGCCGCCGCCTGTTTTCTGGTAAATTCCTGGAGTGCCATTCTTCGGTTTCATATAAACCCACCCAAGGCCTAACCCATCCGCATGGCCAGCGACGTCCATTCCTTTAATTTCTAACAATTTTTCGCGAGGGAAATAGATGCCTTGCTCACGAGCCGCGGTGACTTTCCTTAAGCTCTTATCTGTCGATAAAAATTGTTGCATCCACTTTTGCATATCTGCTGGGGTTGAATACACACCACCGCTTCCTGCTGCTGCAAGTGTATTATGGCAAGGGCTTGGTTTAGTGCCTTCCATTAAACGTGCACATTGAGCTTTATTGGGTGTATAGGTGGTATTGGTCATTTTGGCTGGGGAGGTGACATAATGACTAAACAATTGTGGGTAAGAATGACCTGATGCTTTCACCATGGCATCAGCTAATAAGTCATATGCAAGGTTAGAATAGGATGCCTCAGTGCCTGGCGTCGCATCTAATTTGCCTGTTTTTAACCATGTCCAGCGGTTATCTTGGGTTGGCCAAATAAATACAGGACGCCCCCATTTTCCGCCTGGTTGCTCACGAGGTAAGCCACTGGTGTGGCTTGCAAGGTGGTAGAGGCGAATCGGCTGCCCACTGGCGTTATCAGGCACAGTAACACCATGATAGGCATATTGTTGCAGCGGGTCAGTAATTAATAACTTTTTGTCTTGTTCAAGCTTGATTAATATTTCACTCGTCATCAATTTAGTAATTGATGCTATGCGAATGAGTGAATTTGGCCCCGGTTTTTTACCATTGCCGGGTGCCGTTTCGCCATAATAACGGGATAAAACTTGGTTATTATCAATAACAATTATTGCCATACCTCTGGCGTCGCTTTCGTTAAAAATACGATTGGCATATAAATCGACAATTTTAGCAACGCGTTCGTAGGTCCTTCTATCTCCTTCAAAAACCTGCCAGTCAGTAGATGCAATATCATTCGTTTGCAGAAATTTTGGTGTTTTTTTGGTCGTTGTTGAACATGCCATCAAGGCTAAAGACAACGCAGATACTGACAGAATTTTTAGTAATGATTTCTTCATGTTTGAAGCCAGCCGATATGATTGTTTGCAAATGGCTATTCAGCCAATCTTATTTTTTCTTAGCGAAAATTTTCATTACCACACCAATTAAGATGCCAATAAAGATCCCTGTCGCTATCCACCCAACAAAACCCATGATAAAGCCTTAATGTTTGTATTAGATTGCGGATAAACTAACAAAAATAATTGTCTATCGCCAGTGACCCAGCGTTGTGATAAGAAAAATAGTTAGGGAAAGCTACCATATCGGCTAATGAAGATATAAACAAAAGAAGCTTTCTTTCTCTTATCATGTGATTTTAGCAATATGCGTTTTTTTTAATCGAACAGACTTGATCTTCAAGAATAAGTGTTGCCAGTAGACACAAGGCAAGTATAATGGCAGCGTTTTCCAAGAAACACATCACTTCAGTGCCGGAGTGGCGGAATTGGTAGACGCAGTTGATTCAAAATCAACCGCCTTCGGGTGTGCCGGTTCGAGTCCGGCCTTCGGCACCATAAGAACATCAAGAGACGTCAACCGACGTCTTTTTTTGTATCTGAAATCCAGTGTTTGCAAGGCTTCCCCCGCGTTTTCAGTCAATGCATGTCAATCTAACTCAACCCACATCAACCTCCGAGTGAGTATACATCTGAGTATATCTTCGCTTCGATAATATTTGTATACTCATTATATCTCGAATTACCGATGCTAAAGCAATGCAGGCGCAGCCTGTGGCGTAGACACTTAGTTGTTTGTGTAACTCGAAATCATCAACAGTAATCTGAGATATCTTGTTTATATACTCACTCTGGGGTGAAGAGGATAAAGAATATGGCATTAACCGATACAAAAGTTCGTGCAGCTAAACCTGAAGAGAAAGCTTATACACTGACAGACAGTGATGGCTTATTTCTGTATGTTCACCCCAATGGTTCTAAATATTGGCGTTTCCGTTTTCGCTTTGGCGGCAAACAACATTTAATGGCCTTTGGCGTATATCCTGAAATCTCCTTAGCGGATGCAAGAGAAAGAAGGAATGCTGCCAGAAAGCAAGTTGCTTTAGGTATTGACCCACGCGAACTCAAGAAAGAATTAAAGGAAAAGCAGCAAAAAGAATTTAATACCTTTGAGAAAGTTGCTCGTGATTGGCACGCAACAAATAAGAAATGGTCTGAAGGGCATAGCCATCGAGTACTCAAAAGCCTAGAAGACAATATTTTTGCTGCTATTGGTAAACGCAATATTGCCGAACTGAAAACTCGCGATCTCCTCGAACCGATTAAAGCCGTAGAGATGTCTGGACGTCTTGAGGTGGCGGCTCGTTTACAACAACGCGTGACAGCTATTATGCGCTATGCCGTACAAAGTGGTTTGATTGATTATAATCCTGCACAAGATATGGCTGGCGCAGTAGCGACAGGTAAACGAGTTCATAGAGCGGCATTAGAGCTTAAACGCCTACCTGAGTTCTTACAACGCATCGATGATTATAAGGGAAGACCTTTAACTAAACTTGCAGTCAAACTTACCTTGTTAGTCTTCATTCGTTCCAGTGAGCTGCGCTTTGCTCGTTGGGATGAAATCGATTTTGAAAATGCCATGTGGACGATCCCCGCAGAACGCGAAGCGATAGAAGGGGTTAAACACTCCCATCGCGGATCAAAAATGCGTACCCTTCATTTAGTGCCTTTAAGTCGACAAGCCATAGAGATCTTAAAACAGGTCTATCAATTTAGTGGTAATCATGAGCTGATCTTTATCGGCGATCATAATCCTAGAAAACCAATGAGTGAAAACACGGTTAACAACGCATTACGTGTGATGGGTTATGACACGAAGACAGAAGTGTGTGGACATGGCTTCAGAACAATGGCGTGTAGCTCGCTGATTGAGTCAGGGCTATGGTCGAAGGATGCAGTAGAGCGCCAAATGAGCCACCAAGAACGCAACTCAGTAAGAGCTGCTTATATTCATAAAGCAGAACATATCGAGGAAAGGCGGTTGATGGTGCAGTGGTGGGCTGATTATCTGGATGCGAATAGGGATAGGCATGTGGGGGCGTTTGGGTTTGGGAAGTGAAAAGTGTAAATATCCACTTCATCAGTAGATGATTTAATTTGTAATACATTGAATTTATAAAAATTATAGACAATGTAGATTATGCTGTTTTCGTCTTAATGATGAACAGTATAATTGTGTTATGTCATATTCAAAATTTTTGGTCGTGTATTCAATATAGAGATCATCACAATAGGTAATACTCCCGCTCTATGAATGTGCCGATGATTTTATCATGCATTTCAGGCGACTTCGA
>NZ_JBMWDT010000009.1:0-226693 GCF_049545585.1 Providencia sp. NPDC089933 | reverse complement strand
AACCCATGAAAGTTTAAATCACCTCCCACCGGAGGCCTATCGTCAACAGTTAGAAAACTCTAATTTAACGTGTCTCAATTAAAGGGGAGTGGACAGAATCTGCATCAGATAATGATATTGACAAGACGCTATACGGTAATGCAAGTGTATTAAGTAGCATAACATTAGGGGAAAAATACACATTAGCAATGGACTGGAACCGAAGCCCTATTATTAGAGACCTTGCGACTAACCCATTTTATTCTAGAGCATACCAATTAGAACGGGATGCATTTAAAGCGGGAGATCTGGATTTTGCTCAATTAGTCAATGCGATAAGTCAAAATAAAAAATTAAGTGCTTATGATATTAACCTTAAAAAAACAGATTTTATTTATACCAATATTGATGCAATAGATAGAGATCTGGGATGGGGGCATGGAGGAAAATATAAAATAACCTATTTTAGAGGCAGTATCAACGCTTATAATAATGTATATATTGATCAAAAAAAATATGAAAAAGACGGTTCAATAATGAAGATTTGTGACTAGTATGTTAGAGTTTATTCATTATTATTATACTGTGATTGCCATTATTATAGGCTGTTGTGTTGGTAGTTTTATCAATGTAGTAATATATCGTTTGCCTATTATAATATTTACACGGGGAGCGGCGGGGAATTTTTCATTAAGTTTTCCTGGCTCTCGCTGCCCAACTTGCAAAAATAAAGTATATAAACGGGACAATATTCCTATATTAAGCTGGTTAATTTTAAAAGGGAAATGTCGACATTGTCATTGCCCTATATCGAAACTTTATCCTCTTTCAGAATTTATTTTTGGCTTTTTTTTTGGTTTGGTTATTTTCTACTATTATTTTGATAGGGAACTCGCTACATTGGTGATGTTTTTAGGGTTATGTTCCGTTTGCTATGTTATATTTTTCATTGATCTTAAATGGTTAATTATTCCAGATGAACTGAACTATTTGTTAATTTGGCTCGGGTTATTAAGTTCTGTAATGAGCTGGACAAATATAACTCCTTTGCAATCTGTCACAAGCTGTATGCTCGTATGGTCAGTGATTAAAATAGTTATTTGGGGGTTCAAATTGTCGACAGGTAAAGATGGGCTCGGTGATGGTGATGCCAAACTGTTTGCTGCAGGCGCCACTTTTATTGGGTTATTTGCGATCCCTTGGCTTATTTTGTTATCGGTATTATTTGGTTTATTAACTTATTTAGTTGTTAGGTCTGTTAATTATAGACCGGATCGAGGAGAGTTTGCTGAGTACTATGATATTGATGAAAAAAGTTACATTCCATTTGGACCTGCTATTTGTTTAGCTATAATGGTATTAGTTTTTTATTTCCATATAATGATGTGATTCTCCACATAAACTCCTCGTTTATATAAACGAGGAGTTTATCAACTAATTAGAATTGATAGTAAAGGTTAGGTCATCATTACCTAAATTAATCTTACGGCTTGTAATCACTGAGCCATTATGAATGACCCTAGCTTCTACGGGGTGTAAACTTCTTTCGATATTCACGTGAAATTGGTTCATTTCATTTCTATTAATTTGAATGGGGGCTAACTGAAATTGTAAACATCTTCCAGTTATAAGGCTGACTTCGAGGTAATCTAAATCTGTATCGAGTATATTACTATCATCTGGATAGACCATCCCATAAGAACCATTAAGGGCAGGGTAAATATAACTTGGCAATTTATTTTCGGGGTCATGTAACCCTAATAAGGTTATCACCTTAACACCTTGCTTGTAAGGGACC
This sequence comes from Providencia sp. NPDC089933, assembly GCF_049545585.1. Lineage (NCBI taxonomy): Bacteria > Pseudomonadati > Pseudomonadota > Gammaproteobacteria > Enterobacterales > Morganellaceae > Providencia > Providencia sp. NPDC089933. The sequence continues at coordinate 224,916 of NZ_JBMWDT010000009.1, read as the reverse complement.
AAATCCTTAAGAAGTGCATCATCATCATGCATAATCCATTCGCGGCCATCAGAGATATAATGTAGTACTTCATTATTATGTATAATTTTCTGAGTATCATTTAGATGAAGAGTAATACTATAACTTGCTGAAGTATCAATAGTAATTAAATAATCCGGGTAATTATTGGGGGTAGGGAAAATAATATTAGGTGCGTGTCTACCATTATAACAGTGGATCATAGCTTCTTTATTAAACTGGAAAATATTTATTAATTGCTCTTCGGTGATATCTTTACCATTTTCTATGGGGACATCACTATAAATATATTTTGATGTGGTATGACGGTACTCTCTCATTTGTTGTAATTCTTCATCCCAGCGAGAAAACCCTGTGGCCGAGTTAACATTAAAAACAGCTTTACTTTCAAGAAAATGTTGAATTTGGTTAAGTGAATGAGGAGTATGTAAGGTAAATGCATTGTATTTTTCATACATAGGTGAACCCCCAGCCATTGCATCATGGCCGAGAGAGTGTTCCTTATAAGGGAGTGCGAATAACCCTTCACCTTCATTTTCTAAATACGTGGGTTTATTTCGTGTTGCGCTTTCAAAATTGGGAATAAAAAAATTATTGTGGCTATCCCATCCCCATGTTGAATTTCGCTGGCTAGGAACGGCGTTGACAGAACCATAAAATCCACCGGGGTAGTGCCCTAAGCCATAATTATGTCCAATTTCATGACTAAATTCATTACGAATAGTGTCATCTAATGTCGCCATACCTGCACCACCAGAACCGCCGTGCACTTGTAACCCATTTTCATATTTTCCTATAGAGGTGTGTACGGTTATTTGTGGTGTTACCATGTTACTCGCTTTGTCTCTTCCTGCATTGAAAAAGCCGTAGTTGGCAAAATTAATTCCAGATGCAATTAACGATTTTGCTATGTATTCCCGCATAATGCCGGTGTGCCAACCCCCATCACCAGGAGCAATACCTACCAGTAGCCGGCCATCATGCAACATAAGTTCGGTTAAATAAATAGGATCGTAGGTTGTTACCGTTAAGCGAGATAAGGGGACTTGTTGAAAATATTGCTGATGATATTCATGCATTTGTTGAAATTCGAATTTGTCCCTATAGGGTGTTAACATACCAATAGCAATAGTATGGAGAAGTAACTCATTAGGTGCACCAATATCTATATATTCAATATCTCCTTTTTTATCTTGATGTGTAAATTGTAAGGTAATATTAGGCTTAATAAATTGGCTTGGCACTATAATTGACCAACAATTACCAATATAGTCTATTTTTGATAGGAATTGGTCACAGTTATTTTCTGTATTTATTTCGAACCAAGTGCCATCTACATTAACGAGTGTAAGTTCGTCACCTGTAGCTAACTCAACATTTCTACCATTGAAAAATACTGAAAATCGATAAGTTGATTTACATTGAAATATGATTTTTTTTCGCGAATATTTTTCATCTGACTCAACTTTGAATGATGAATTGTAGTGACCATCGCTGGTGATTATTTTAACCGTATCATGATTAAGAATAATATCATTAAAATAATCGGGGTCATCTAACTGATGCAATTGTTTATCATTACTAACAATGATAGTAACTTCATTAGGGTGGGGTTGGGGAGGACTAATATTGGCATAGATTGGTTCACAAGTTGACGTTAGCTCATTTGGATTTTTCATCTTAGCTTCAAATATAATACGTTTTTGTTTATCAAAAACAAATAACTTGACGTCATCATTATGCGCTATGAATTCTCTAGGTTGGAATAGAAACATAGTTTTTCGATTAGATATTATTCTTGGTTGAATATCATCAGCAATATGCTTTCCCGCTGGGATTATACAATTCTGTACATAATGAACTGAACCTGCCAATGTACCGCTTGTATCACTTTTATATTTGTTATTATTAAAATGAGAGTTATTTCCTTTAGAAACAATAAGTTTATTGAAGTAACCTAATGATTTATTATTTTGTAATATTATAGTTTTGTCATGTGCCATTTTAGTTTTCTCATTTATAAAGCATGATTTTATTTCATGCGAGGTTGTTTGGGGCGTTTTAATAATAGATATATAACCAAAATTGAATCTATATTATTATGATTTTTTGTGTATATGGATATGATATATTTAAGTATATAATTAATTTTTTTAGTTAATAAATAAAATTCAAGTGACATTGTTTTAAATGAAGATGTGGTAAATTAATTATTGTTATGTTTATTCTGTTAAGCTATATTTATTAGGTAAGTAAAGTTTAACTTTCATTTTCATGATTCGCTAATTAGGAGGCAGTTTATTGCCTCCATTTTTTTACTATTTCGACATTAGTCTTTATGGCTCCCTCATGTTAATTTTCAGTGTATTATTATTTATACACATTAGAAAATAATGAACTCAATTACCTTTATAATTAATGTTATTAATGCAAATTAATATTATTAAGGTTATGTTTATCAATATGACAACTTGGTGAAAAGTATCTGATAGTATGTAAGTGAAATTTTAACTGGTGTTTTTATTAACCCTTAGAATACTCCATTTTAAATTATTACTCTTATTAGGAGTAATAGATTGTATTGACCTAAATATTTAAATTTTTAGATGTGTTAAATCAGTAAAACAATATTTCTAATTGTTAATATTTATATATATCACTCATGAAATTAGTGAAAAATAAAAATAAATACAATTATCTGATTTTACTCCAATGCTGTCATCATTCCAATATTTAACCTGTGATAAATGATAGGGTGGAGTTAAGTAATAACCAAAAAACTGGTTAATCCCTAATAAGGATAATTATAACATGAATATAGGCAGGGTTTAGGATTGAATAGCTACCCATTAAATTGAACTTATATTATTGTTATGCATATAATCCAAACCGCCTTATTGGCTACTTAGTCAAAATTATTAAGGCGAAATGTTTAAATTGATTTTATCTAATAGCTAATAGTTAATAGTTAATAGCTAAAAATAAATAAGGAAATTATATGAAATTGTTAAATACAGTAGATGCATCAAAAGTTATTGGTGGAACAGCGCCAGTGTGTGAAACATCATTTGATACTGTAAAAGTAGGCGCTGGCCTGACAACCTGCCAACAGATCACAAAATGTACTGATAAGCACGGTGAAGTAAGTTATAAAGCACAACCTGCAACAGGTAAATGCCCTTTATAATCTAGTTGTTATGTAATAATTATAAAGCATGCTGAGGAGGGATTCTTTGCATGCTTTGCTTTCAATCCAATGGTAAAACTGTAATGAATAATAGAAAAATATCTAAATTAACGATTATCATATATACCTTGTTTGTCATTATGATTTCTGTGCTTACAACAGTCATGTTTTATCATGTTTTTATTTTTGAGACCTTTAAAGATAATAGTCAAAGTCAGCAAACATTTTTTGAAATTTCTGCCGAAAAAGTATTGTCGAGCCCAATAAAAGAAAATAACAGTATTATTGAGGTTATGTCATATGGTTGTTATTACTGCGGTATAAATAATGATGCCATCATGAAGTTTGCAGAAGAACTGCCTGATGATGATAATTTCAAAGCAATACACTTAGCAAGTAAGTATACTCCACTAGCGGCCTATGCACCTATTTTTGCGACTTTAGAAGAAATGAATATTGAGCCTAGTTTACGCTCAGCCATTTTTAATTCTGTTTTAAATGATAATGTTGATTTTAAAAATCAAGTCGAACTATTGGCATGGTTGAAAAAGCATAATGTTGATACTGAAAAGTACCTTGAAATTAGCAATACCCCAGCTGTAGCTGAAAAACTTGATTATATGGAGAGCATTGCTGAATTCTACAATATTACGGCAACACCCGCTTTCATTATCAATAAGCGCTATGTTGTTTATCAAGACCGTGATTTTCCTGAATTTACTAAGTATATGGCAGAACTTTTAGAAAAAAGTAAGCAGGAGTAATTGTGGGCCGCTTTATTATTGTATGGCTAATTTTTGGTATTAGAAGTGTCGTTGACGCAGCACTTGTAGGTATTGTGAAATTAAATACCTGTGCGGTGACTCTATTTAGGTGGTTACTGCGTTATATATCTACACCACTATTATTAATAGTTAGTTATACATTATGCCGCCTTGGGGTTATCGGTAGGAATTATCGTAATAGAACTAAGGTCGCTACTCAAAATTACCAGTGTTTAATGGATAAACCAGGGCGTATTGATACCGCATGGATCGCGGTACGTCGGTATATTTTAGAAGAGGGCGCAACTTGGGGGCAAAACAGACAAATCATGTCACAAATAGAAGCGTGTACACACAAACTTAATCAAATTGTTGAGCCTCTGCATGAACAACAAGTCCCCGTTATTCTAGCGCCATTGCATATGGTTTCTGATGTATTAGCTACTATCGTAGGGGCAGGAACATCACCTAAAAATGCGACGGTTATTGTGTCTTCAAGTGCTGAGCAAACTAAATTTGATGATACCGCCCGTATTCTTGGGGGAATTAATTTATCTTATTGCTCAATACATCAAGAGGATAAGTCATTAGCAAAAAATTTAATGACATTAATGACTGAAACGGCATCAGGACAGAAAAATATGATTATTTTCCCTGATATTACCCCAGATTATACGATTCATACGGGGGAAGGGATAAATAATAAATTAGCTTGCCGTTTATTTAATCGTCCAGCGAAATTACATAGTGGTGTTGTTCGGTTATCCAAAGTGATTTCAGCGCAAGTCGTTTTCTATAACTTATATTGCAAAAATGGAATACAAATCAATATTTATCCTCCTGTGCACGCAACAGATATTGCTAAGCAATTGCCAATCATTATTGAAAAAACGATTCGAGATTACCCTAATGATTGGCTTTTGTGGCATAGCCATTCACTTTATTTTATTAATCATTGACCTCTTATGAACAAGATTATCCCTAATACTGTTTATCAAGAAGAAACGAATGAATGTGGTTTAGCATGTATTTCTATGTTAGCCCATACGCAAGGTGTTACTGTTTCACTTGATACTCTGCGTGAACGCTATCCTGCGACAGATCATGGCACTTCTTTGTTAGAACTTTCGACAATACTTAAAGACTTCGGTATTGCAACTGCTCCCGTTCTTTTTGAACATGATGAGCTAAAAAGTATTCCGCTTCCCGCAATTTTGCATTATGGCGCTAACCATTTTGTTATTTTAGCTTATCGGAAAGGGAATAATGTCTGTGTGATCAATCCAGCGATTGGTCAGCAATGGTTACCGTATTCAGCGTTAAAGCTAGAAATTAGTGGTTATGCACTTATTTTAGACCCGAATAACCAAAGCCAATCAGATGAGGCAAATACGGTAGGCGGCAAAGAGCAACAAACAATTCAAAAACGCCCTTTGGGGATAATGAGTTTAAAAGAAACCAGTGCTATTTTGGGAATTTATTGGTTAATGCTACTGACTTTTTTAGTTGGTTTAACATTATTTATTATGCCAATAATGGTAAGTAATGCTGTTAATAAAGCATTTTCTGATATTGAAAATGCGGATTTCCCCTATGGGTTATTTATTGTTGCTTTTGTACTTGCCTCTTTACTGGCTCTTGGTGTTAGAGCGGTAACTGAACGGTTTATTAAGCACTTTGTATTAGTCAATAGTGGAGTGGGTTTCTCTAAATTACTGAGTAATTCATTACGCTTTTTTGAAAAGCGTGCACCAGGCGATGTTTTTAGTCGTTTTATGGCTTGGCAATCGGCAATGGCACAGAAAATAGAGCTTGATAACCAATTACGTACAGATTGGGTTATTGGCATTATTGCGCTGGCAATTATGTTTTGGATAGCGCCTGTGTTAGCTGCAATTTCATCTGTTGGTGTAACTGTGATGGGGTTAATCAGTGTTTGGGCTATTATTCGTGACCGCTGGTATACCCAACAATTGCAATTAAAAACAGCTTCATTGAATGATTTTTTCATGGAAACCCTTCAAGGGATACTGACTATTAAAGCAGGGGGATTGGAAGAGCAGCGTAAAATACAATTTGCATGGTTAAGTCGGGATTTATTCACTTGTATTCAAAAAAGAAATGTTTATGAGCAAGTTAAAGGGACTCTTTACCAATTGACCGGTAGCCTAGAAATGGTGGTATTTATGTTAGTCATACTCCCAATGGTCGCCAGTAAAATGATATCCCTTGGTGATTTTTTTGCTTATAGCTTTATTCGCCAAATTTTTACTTCCTATATTACCCGAATTTTTTATTCGATTATTCATAAATCTCAATTACATATTATTGATACACGTGCGAATAGCTTATTTCCAGAGCGAATTGAACCTGCGGTAGCGGATTTCCACGCTAAGTCGCACCTTGGTGGCGCTCCGCATTTAACATTTGAACATATTGATTTTAGTTATGAACCGGCCAAGAAAATTTTAAAAAATGTTTCTTTGGATTTACCTACAGGCGCTCAAATAGCTATCGTCGGGGAGTCTGGCGCCGGGAAAAGCACACTATTGCGTGTGATTGCAGGGTTAATTCCATATCAACATGGCCTTTGTCATTCAGATGGGGATACGATTGTGTATCAACAATTGGCGCAGTTAGTGTGTTTACAAAGCCAAGAAGATATTTTATTTAATACCTCAGTTTGGGAAAACATCACACTGTTTGCACCGAATATTCAGGAAAAAGAACAAAAAATCATTAATAAACTGTTAAAAAGCCTAGTATTAGATTCAGTGGTTAATAACCTCCCAGGGGGAATAAATGCCCTTATTCGCGAGAGCCATAGCGCTTTATCTTTAGGCCAACGGCAGCGTTTATTATTAGCTCGCTCTATGTATAGCACTAGGCCGATATTATTACTTGATGAGCCAACCGCTAATCTAGATGAAGAAACCGCCGCTAAAGTTATTCAAGCTATTCAAAAGCATTGCCATGAAATGGGCAAGACGTTAGTTGTCGTGACACACAGTGATAAGATAACTTCAAGGTTTGATGTGGTTTATCAAATCACTGATGGTGAGCTAACAAAGACTATTGATAACAACCGTGGTCAGCAGGAAGCTCAGTTGAACAATCCACTTTTATTCGCTGAGTCAGTGCCATGAAACAGTGGGCTCAGCGATTTAAATTACGGGGTTCCAACCTACTGATCGTGCTCGGTATTACCGCTGCACTATTTGCTATCGTGTATTTCGCTACAACACGCACTGAGTCGAATATTGCTCAAGAAATGACGGTGATAACAGCCGACCGTGGTGATATCGAAAAAATCATTATGGTAACCGGGACGTTAAAGCCTTCTGTACAGGTGAATGTAGGTGCTCAGGTTAATGGGCAGATAAAGTATTTGTATGCTAAACAGGGAGATAAAGTCTTCAAAGGGCAAATACTTGCTGAGATTGACCCCGCCATTCAAAAATCTGATTTACGTAATGCAATAGCCAAGTTATCGAGTGTTAGAGCCCAAAAAGCGTCTTCAGAAGCTATATTAGTTCAATATCGAAAAGCCTTTGAACGACAAAAAAAATTACGTAAAGACGGTTCTGGCATCGACAGTGATTATGAACAAGCACAAGCACAATATGAAGCGCAGCAGTATCAAGTCAAAATGAATGAAGCATTAATTGTTCAATCAGAAATGGAAGTTGAAACAGCAAATGCAAATTTAAGTTACACACAAATTTTAGCGCCAATTGCTGGGGAAGTATTAGGGATTGTCGCAAATGAAGGGCAAACGATAGTATCTTCCCAAACGGCTCCAACGATTTTGGTATTAGCTAACCTGGATAAAATGCAAATTCAAACGCGTATTTCAGAAGCGGATATTCAATCCGTACATTCAGGCCAACCGTTATATTTTTATGTGCTTGCAGACCCAGATAAACGTTATGAGGGAACGATGGGGTATGTTCAACCAGTGCCTCAAGAAGCTTTAGAAGAACGGAATATGGCGAGCGCAAATAACCAACAGAATAATGCCGTATATTACTCAGGGACCTTTGAAGTTGATAATAAAAATCGCGAATTAAAAACGTCTATGACAGCACAAGTATTTATTCGTGTTGCTCAGGTTAAAGGGGTTGTGCGTATACCGGTTAATGCTTTAGGTCGTTCAATTGCCGCCAATGAATATGAAATCACGGTACTTAATGGTAATCAACCCGAGACTAAAACGGTTGTTGTTGGGATCACCGATCGCCATTTTGTTCAAATTATTCAGGGTCTTGAAGAGGGTGAGCAGGTTATTGTTTCAAATAATATAGGAGTAAGCTAATGGCTCCTATGATCACTGTAAAAAATATTTATCGTGAGTTTCTTGCCGGCACTCAGAGAATTCAGGTACTGAAGGATATATCGTTTTCTATTAACCAAGGCGAAATGTTAGCGATTGTTGGTGCGTCAGGTTCCGGAAAGTCCACACTAATGAATATTCTCGGCTGTTTGGATAAACCAACACGCGGGGAAATTTATATTAATGGTATTGCAGTGCACTCGGCGGATAGCGAAAAGCTCGCTGAACTGCGTAGTCAATATTTAGGCTTTATATTTCAGCGCTATCATTTGATGCCGTATTTAACGGCTGAAGAGAATATTGCTATTCCTGCATTATATACTGCAATGCCAGAACAAGAACGCCAATCACGCATACAGTTATTAGCCCAGCAACTGGGAATAGAAACGCGGTTAGCGCATAAACCGTTTCAATTGTCGGGGGGGCAACAACAACGCGTAAGTGTTTGTCGAGCACTGGTCAATGGCGCAAAAGTCATTTTGGCGGATGAACCCACAGGGGCTTTAGATAGTACTAGTGGTAAAGCGTTGATGAGTGTACTTCATCAGCTTCATCAAGCGGGACATACCGTTATTATTGTCACACACGACCGAAATATAGCCCAACAGACTCAGCGGATCATCGAAATTAGCGATGGGGAAATTATTTCCGACAATGCGAATAATGTGCTGAAAGATGAGGCAATTTCCCCGTGTTTACCGGTTGTTAACAGCAATGGGCGCGCTTCATTATGGCGTAGAGGTTTAGAGTCAGTACGCATGGCTTTTCGTGCCTTATTAGGGCATAGGATGCGGGCATTTTTGTCTATGTTAGGCATTATTATCGGCATATCCTCGGTCGTTTCTTCTGTTGCTGTTGGCGAAGGCGCTAAACGTACCATTATAGAAGAAATTGGTAAGTTGGGTAAAACGACATTAGAGATCCGCCCTGGCTTAGGCTGGGGGAGTAAACGCCCTGATTTAGAAAGGGCGCTTTCTTTAGATGATGTCAACAGTCTTGCGACACTTCCATGGGTTACTACGGTCTCACCCGTTATTACAAGTGTCCCTGCTATTAGTTATAAAGGGCTAGATTCATCTATTATGTTAAATGGAGTATCCGATTCCTATATAACCGGACAAGGGATCACCATTATACAAGGGGATAGCTTCCATCAGTTAGACATCGTCAATAAAGAACCTGTTTTTATTTTAGATGATAATAGCCGTCATATTTTGTTCGGTCCAAATGAGGAACCATTAAACCAATTGGTTCAAATTAATGGGACACCTTGGCGTATCATCGGTATAGCGAAAAAAGCAGGCCCAAAAATGACCAATAATTTTATGATTGGCTGGGCACCTTATACCGCCGTTTCACAACGAATAACCGGTGATAAGCCCTTCGAAGCCATTTCGGTTAATTTTGTGGATACGCTAGATCTTAAACAAGCGACCTCTCTAGTTGAATCCCATTTAATGAAAACCCACGGCACAAAAGATTTTTTCATTGAGTCGGACGACCAAATTGCGATGACCTTGCAAAAAACATCAGATTCAATGTCATTGTTGATCACCTCGATTGCGGCGATATCTCTTTTAGTTGGAGGCGTCGGTGTGATGAACATTATGCTGGTTTCAGTTACCGAGCGTACACATGAAATTGGCATCCGTTTATCCGTTGGTGCGAGACCTTCCGACATTATGACTCAATTCTTAATTGAAGCTGTCATGATTTGTTTGTTAGGGGGAGTAATTGGTATTGCTGGAGCATTAGCGAGTGGTGCGGTTTTTTCTTATTTAGCAGTTGAATTTCGGATGGTTTTTACGCTCACGCCAATCTTATTTGCTTGCGGTTTTTCCGTTTTAATCGGTTTTATGTTTGGATATTTTCCCGCATACAGAGCCGCGAAGCTTAGCCCAACTGAGGCATTGGCCAGAGAATGAAAATAATCAAGGCTATTGGCTATGGCGTAATATTTCTACTGACAGGATGCGGTAGCTTAATGCGGACTGAATATCAGCGTCCTCAATTGGACCTGCCAGACCAGTGGCAACAAAATGTACGGATAATTAGCTCGCAAAAGCCTCTTAATAGCCAGACTCAATTACTTAATTTTCATGACCCAGCATTAATGAAACTTATTACGTTAGTATTGGAAAGTAATAATGATTTGGCATTAGCAGGCATTAAATTGAAATTGGCGCGTGCCAGTGCAGGGTTAACAAATACCAATCTTACCCCTGATTTTTCATTTACAGGCAGTGCTTCAAATACTAAATCTATTAAGCATGGTAGCCGCCCACAAGAAAATTATAGCTCAGGGCTTTCATTGAATTATGAATTAGATTTGTGGGGAAAGCTTGCACGTATACGTGAAAAGGATGAATGGGAAGCCGTTGCTAGTGAATATGATTACCAAGCGACAAGACTAACGCTAATCAATACCACCTCTCAACTTTATTGGCGTATCGCCTTACTCAACCGGCAAATTGATAACCAAATAGCGGGAAAGGTGATTGCTGAAAAAATATTAGCACAAACAGAATCTTGGTACCACGCTGGGAAAGTCGGACAGTTGGATGTATTGCATGCGAAACAAACTGTAATTAACCGGCAAAATGAGTTAGAGCAACTTATAAATCAACAACAGAATACAAAGAATTCATTGACCTTATTGCTTAACAGTACGGTATTGCCTGAATCTATTGATATTAAACCGATTAATCTTCGTCAAAATGTGCTTGTTGAGTATTCAGCACCGTTAAGTGTGATCTCGACCCGACCGGATGTGCGTGCCATCGAATCAAGGTTACGTTCTATGCTCGCCAACTCAGATGTGGCTAGGCTCAGTTTTTATCCAACCTTATCACTGCAAGCTGCACTGAATGCAGGGAGCCAATTGTTTAGTCAATGGTTCAGCGACCCAACTCGGGTAGTTGGTAGTGCCGTTTCATTACCTTTTATTCAATGGAATACCGTGCGGTTGACAATCGAGCAATCAGATTTGCAAGTGCAGCAAACGGCAATCGAATTTCGTAATAGCGCCTATAACGCCATTATGGAGGTTAATAATGCCATTAATGCTCGAACAATGGCTGAGACTCAAAAATCACAGCTTTTCGAGGCATTATCACTCGGCCAGCAGCGCTTAGCACTGACCACAAACCGCTATCAAGCAGGCGCTGTTAATTACCAAACTTTGTTAACGGCTCAAGATGATTTGTTGTCCATCGAAAATTCATTAGCACAAAACCAATACGATTATTTATATGCCACGTTACAGCTTTGGTTAGCCCAGGGTGGTGAGAATTAATATGAGAGGATATCAAGCCAATGTCACAATTTAAGCGTGTTGTCGTTACAGGATATGGCGCTGTTACACCATTAGGTGAGACGGTAACTGAATGTTGGCAAGCCATAATGGATAAGAAAATAGGTTATCAGTATGTTGATAAAACAGAAAGTAATATTTCTAGTCATTTCTTAGGCTTAATTGATAAAGAGCCTAGTATGAAAGGTATACCCGCTGCTATTCGTCGGCGCCTGCCTCGCTATGCGCGTTTAACAATGGCAGCAGCACGCGAAGCCATGCAAATGGCTTTTGGTCAGAGTGAACCTAGTGAGCACTATGACCCGTTATCCTGCGGTGTCATTATGGGGACGGGATGGGCTGGGTTAGATGAAAGTTACCTGTCCATTGATGAGTTTAATAAGACAGGCATGACATCCCCATTTAACTGTTTTTTTTCAATGCCTAATGTAACGACGGCAGCTTGTAGCCAATATTGGAATTTACGAGGCTATCAAAATACCTCTATTGCCGCTTGTGCTACAGGAACGATTGCCATTGGTGATGCATTTGAAGTTATTCGAAGTGGTAAGGCTTCTATGATGCTAGCAGGCGCAGGAGAGTCACTACGCAGTAATTGTGCTGTGTGGAATATTGATATTTTAGGCGCACTATCCCATGAATCAGAAAATATCGAACGAGCTAGTTGCCCATTTAGTGCAGACCGTAGTGGGTTTGTGCTTTCAGAAGGCGCGGCAGTACTATGCCTTGAAGAGCGGGAAAGTGCTTTGGCTCGGGGTGCAACCATTCTCGGCGAAATTACGGGCTATGCGAATTTTTCTGATGCTTTTGATTTTACGTCACCCGCGGATGACTGTGTTGCGCGTACTCAAACGATTCAAACAGCGTTAAAACAAGCCAATATTACCCCAGAACAGCTCGATTATATTAATGCCCATGGTACATCAACTCAGCTTAATGATTTAAATGAAACTGAATCATTGAAGAGGGCTCTAGGATCTGCAGCATATAAAATCCCTATTTCAAGTACCAAATCCTATTCAGGGCATTTGATTGCTGCGGCAGGCAGTTTTGAAGCCATTGTTTGCTTGAAAAGCATGCAAACAGGGGTGATGCCGGCAACAATTAATTTAAATAACCCAGATCCTCATTGTGACCTTGATTATATCCCGAATGAACATCGTGAAGGGACAGTATCAACAACGTTGAATCTAAGTTTTGGATTTGGTGGCGCAAATGCCGCACTTGTTTTGGAAAAATAAAATGAAAACCTTGTGTTATAGCCTACAAGACGCCCACAGTTGGGCAGAATTTTCAGGGGATTATAACCCGGTCCACTTTGATTTACCTTGGGTTCAAGCTAACGGAGCGGAGCGTCTTAGTGTACATGGCATGCGTGCATTATTAGATATAAAGCATTTTTCAAGCCAACAAGTTTCTGTCAGTGAGATTGATGCGAATAGTGATGTTAAGTGTGTGGTCCGAATTCGCCAACCATTATGGAACAATATTGAATACTCGTTAGTTGCAGGGAGTAAAGTGGGGACTTCAGCGATTTTAACGGCAGATGACCAAAAATGCATAACCTGTAATTTATCAATCACAGAAAAAACTGAGGTTTATTCAATTAAAAATGCAAAGAAAATCAATGCAATTGAACTGGTAAAAAAGCAGGAGTTGTTTGATACCTATTTTCAACAGCTGCCATTGTGGATGTTTTTAGATGCGGTACTTTTTCAATACCTTATTGAGGACCAAACACTTTTTCAACAGGAGAATATTGCGGTTTGGTTACCTAAAGACACCACATTTAAAACCCTTTTTTCTGATTACTTCGTTGTGCAAACACACCAAGAGCTGCGGTTTGATCCTACGCTTTTACAACCACAAATGCTGGAAGACAAGACTGTGGCTCTTAATATTGATATTCAGCCAGCGATTGTAACAGGGACTATTGATTCTGGTCTGTTGGTTTGTCTATCGCTGGTGGCTGAATACCAACGTAAATTTATAACGAGTGCGATTACATTGAAAATAAGTTCAACCAATAACTTAAATGAAGGGATGACTAATGAGTGATTATCAAACAATTTATCTTAAAATTAATGAAATGATCTGTGATGCAAAAGATTTAGATGAAGACATTGACGCTAACCAAACACTCGATCAAATTAAATTTGATAGTTTAGATTATGTTGAGTTGATGGTTTTAGTTAAACGTGAATATAACGTTGCACTCACTGCCGATTTTTTCATCGAAAATTCAACGATGACCATCAAGGAATTAATTGAGTATATTAGCAAGGAGTCTAGCTCATAATATGTCTACTAAATGGATTTTAATTACAGGTGGTAGCCGTGGGATAGGCCAATCACTCGTAATAGAGTTACATAAAAATTGGAATATTGTATTTACAGGCCGAAGTGAAGAAGGCTTGGCTGAGACGTTGAACATCGTAGAGAATAACCCTTCAGATTTATGGGTTAAAGGTTACGCCTGCGATGGGAAAAATGAACAACAAGTTCAAGAACTTGCGCTAATGTTACTTGAGTCACTAGGCCCTCCAAGCGCCATCATTCATAATGCTGGTATTACTAAGGATGCTCTTCATATTCATCAAGATGCCGCTATTTGGCAAGATGTTATGGATAATAACCTTATTTCAATCATTAACTGGAACCGGCACCTTGTTCCTGCCATGTTACTTGATGGGCATGGCTCTATTGTGTTGATGTCTTCTGTGACTGGGCTAAAAGGTAATATCGGGCAAACGGCTTATGCGGCTAGTAAGGCCGCAATGTTTGGTATTGCGCGTTCTTTAGCACATGAGGTAGGCCGGTTTGGGGTCCGGGTAAATTGTGTAGCACCAGGTTTGATTGAAAGTGATATGACTAACGCGATCCCTGATGCAAAACTGAAAGCAATCCTAAAAAATATTCCATTACGTCGCCTTGGTCAACCAGACGAAGTGGCTAAAGCGGTTGAGTTTTTAATCAGTGATAATAGCCAATACCTTACAGGGCAAACCCTTGTATTGGACGGTGGTTTTACGGCTTAAAATTTGAAATTTATTTCACTTATAATTAATTTACCGCTTTTGGGATCGTATATATGGCAGCATTCAATGTAGGCAAGTTAACTTATTGCCTACATTGTTTAAAAAGATGGTAATTTATAACCCTATATTTGGATTGAAAAAAACATTCTAATATATTTTTATTAAAATTATTTATCTCTTTTTTTATCAACGGCCAAATTAAAGTTAATCTTTTTGTTTTGGTTACGAATATGTTCTTTGATTTCTTTTTCTAAAACAGGCAAATCACCCGCACATATTTTATCAAGTAAGACTTTATGTTCCTGGATGATTTCTTCCATTGGTTTAGTAAAAGTTGATATTCCAATGATAATCGTTAATTGTTTTGATACGTTTTCCCATAACGAGGTGAGTGTTTTATTGCCACTCAATTCACAAAGAGTACGGTGAAAATTGACATCACTAAGGGAAAATAAATAACTATCTTCTAATTTTGCCGCCATTGTCATTTTATCAATGCACTCTTTTAGTTTTTCAATGCATTGATTATCGAGATGCTTTTTCCCAGTAATGAATTTTCTTATGACGTGTAATTCGAGTAAAACACGAACTTCAATAAGTTCATCAAGGCGTTCCTCAGAAACTGGAGCCATGCGAATGCCTTTAAATGGTTCATTGATAACGATGCATTGGCTTTCGAGAATGCGTAGAGCTTCCCTTACAGGGACCCGGCTAACATTCATTTTTTCTGCGATTTCTTTTTCGACAATTCGATCGCCGGGGAGAATATAACCTCGAGTTGCTGCCTCAACAATTTTATCTACAACATCATCGGTTAGTGTTCTTGCTTTAATCGGTTGCCAATAATCGTCTTTTGAAGGCGTATCAAAAGGGCGATTTTTGTTTTCGTCAATCATAGTGAAAGCCTATAAAATTTTTATTAATCAAAAGATTAATTATCTTCTTTATGTTAAATCCTATCCAACAAAATTACCACATCATCAAATAATAGACCACTAAAAAACAAAAAATTACCTATGTGCTGGTGGGTTTACAAACCAGATTTAGATCACAATTTACTCTATTGAATATTGTATACAATTATACAATCATGTTTAATGCATTGAAAATCAGTTCTGCTTAAAGAAGGAAAAACCATGTTAAATCTGTTGGAAGATATAAAAATTACCGAAATTGTTGCTGTGCCATTATTTGGCGAGAGCCCTAAAGGGGGGTGGTCGAATGAAATAAAACCTGAAGATCCTATTCATGCCATTGTGGCAATACATACGGACGCAGGTATTACAGGGTACGGCAGCGTGTTTACCGATGGACGACTTGTAGAGGCAGCCATTCCCATTTTGGCATCATTATGTATTGGTGAAAGCGCACTGCAACCAGAGCGTGTCTCTGAAAAATTAAGACAAAATACTTTTTGGATGGGGCGTGGGGGAACATTAACGCACACCATCAGTGGGATTGATATTGCCCTATGGGATATTTTAGGGAAAGCAACTGGGCTACCTGTAAGCACATTGTTAGGCGGGAACTACCGTACCAAGGTACAACCATACTGCTCTTTGCTTATGGAAGAGCCAGAGACCATGCATCAGGTTATTTCTGAGTATAAAGCACTTGGATTTAAGGCATTTAAAATTGGTTGGGGTCCATTTGGTCGTCGTAATGATCATCAATTAGACCGTGCAATAGTAGAGTCTGCAAGGGATGCGGCAGGGCAAGATTCCCAGCTATTTATTGATGCAGGAGCAAGTGATGCTTACTGGCCAAATGGGTTGAAATGGGCTATTCAAACAGCTCATATGTTGGCTGAATATCAAGTGGGTTGGTTTGAGGAAGCCTTGCGACCTGATGATATCGAAGATTTTAAAGTGTTACGTAAAGAAAGCCCAGTACCAATAGCCGGTGGTGAAGTGCTAACTCGTCGCCAAGCATTTTTACCTTGGTTATCCCAAGGCGCTTTTGACATTGTACAACCCGATGTGACAAAAGTTGGCGGTATTTCTGAGCAGCGCCGGATTGCATGGTTAGCCGATGAATTTGGCGTTAAATATGTTGGGCATGGATGGAATACAGCGATGGGGCTGGCTGCCGACCTGCAAATGGCGGCCGCTTTCCCTCAAGTTGATTTTGTTGAGTTTATTGGCGGTAGCCAATATATCGATGGCATTGTTAAAACTCCATTTAAAGTTGACGAGGAGGGGTATCTCACTATTCCGAATAAACCAGGGCTTGGTATTGAGCTTGATGTAGATAAATTAGCTAAGTTTACAATAAATCCAGAACGTTTATTTAAGTAACTTATATTATAAGCCAGGTAGTCATAATATTTGCCTGGCTTTCCATTCTTTTAAAAAGGTTTGGTTATTATGGCATATAAGAATAAGGGTACTAAAGTCAGATTTTCGATAGCGATATTAATGACTCTTGCTATTGTCATTAATTATCTCGACAGAACAGTAATGTCGGCAGCTGCGCCAACTATTTCAGAAGAGTTACAGATTTCGCCTGAAATGATGGGCTGGATTATGTCTGCATTCTTTCTTAGCTATGCACTTTGCCAAATACCTGCGGGGTTTATTGCAGATAAATATGGCCAAAGAAAAACGTTAGCAGGGTCAGTATTGTGGTGGTCTCTAGCTACAGCTGCAACTGCGTTAGCAAAAACACCGCTGAGTTTTATTTCTACTCGTATTTTAATGGGGATGGGGGAAGCAGGGGCTTACCCATGTAATAGCGGCATTGCGGCAAAATGGTTTCCAGACAGAGAAAGTGGCCGCATTACAGCATTATTCGATAGTGGTTCAAAATTCGGAACAGCTTTTGCCATGCCGTTAGTTGTTTGGATCATTGCAAAATGGGGCTGGGAAGCTGCATTTATTATTTGTGGTGCGCTTGGTGTACTTTGGGTATTTGCTTGGCTTAAAGTTTATCACGACCCAGAACAACATCCTAAGATTAGCCCTGAAGAACTTGCTTATATTCGCGAAGGTCAGGTAAAAAAAGAAGGCATTGATAATATTCAGCTTATGAAATGGTACCACTTAATCCGCTATCGCAATGTACAAGCAATGTGTATTGGGTTTTTTATGTTGGACTATGCCATTTATTTCTTTATTACATGGTTCCCTGCTTATTTAATGATGGAAAGGGGAATGAGTTTAGAAGAAATGGGCTTTGCCGCGATGTTGCCACCTCTTTGTGGTATCGCTGGGCAATGGTTAGGTGGGTGGACAACAGATTATTTATTTATTAAATATAATAACGTCAGTCTTGCACGTAAAATACCTATTGTCGGCGGAATGTTAATTGCAACCAGTATTGCATTCTCCGGTCTCGTAGAGTCTACAACACTGATGATGGCATTATTATGTTTATCTTATGCAGCCCTTGCATTTGCTGCATCCGCGATTTGGTCACTACCAGGAGATGTTGCACCTCGTAATATGACTTCGGTACTCGGTGGAATGCAAAGTGCGGTATCAAATTGTGGTGGAATATTAGGGCCTATCGTAACGGGTTATATTATTGCTGCTACAGGGTCATTTATTTGGGCATTAATTGTATCAGGGATTGCTTGCGCTATCGGTGCTTTAGTCTATTTGGTTATGTTAAGAGATATTAAGCCAATTGTGCCAGCAGATCATGAAATCGAACAAACTAATTAACTCTTAATTATAATTATTATTTGGATATATAAAACATGTTTATTTTTGATAAAGACATCATGGCGAAAAATATTGCTCCGGGTACGTTAAGGAAAATATTTTTAGGTAGTAAAAATATGATGATAGCAAAAATATCCTTAGCTACAGGAACATTAGGTGAGTTACACCAACATCAACATGAACAAATGAGTTATATTTTATCTGGCTCATTTAACTATCGCGTAGGGGCAATAGTTAAAGTAGTAAGCAGTGGTGATGTTATATATGTACCTTCAAATGAAGAACACCAATGTGAATGTTTATTGGATGGTGAAATATTAGATATCTTTGTTCCTATGAGAGAAGATTTTATCAATTAATTAGCTAAATATCTTTTATATTATATCACCGATAAATAAAGCGGCCGCATTATGCTGGCCGTTTTTTTATAAAAACATTATTAAATTTTTTGTATTATAGTAAGCATATGGTGTTTGAGGTGAATTTTACCAACCGATTGTTTGAACACTCATCAGCACCCCAAGCTTGAATAAGGTATGGTAATTGAGTATTTTCATTACTAATTTTTAAGCTAATCTTGAGGTATTTCAATTTAACATTGTTTTTCAACCCTAGCTTCACATTCAAGGCTTCACCTAAGGTAAAACTAGTTGACCATTATCTCTGGCTATACCAAGTTCACGGCCTTTTTTATTCTAAATTTTTGAAGAAAAAGGTGGGTTCTTGGCGCGTTAAAGCTGACACTGATTTTTATTTTTCTACAGAGGTCAATTAAGCTTTTATAGCGTATCATTATTGTATTGAAATGATAATCACCTTAACCTACACTTGGCAGGGGTAAAGTTAGGAGTAAACATGCACAATATACACCAAGTCATATTTGATGGGATTGTTTTATATGATAAAGATACTGCACAACTTACGAATTTATTAAATACAGATAAAACAGCAACATTGACAGTACCAGCCAATGAATGTTTAGCAATTATAATCAAGAATTCACCTGAAATTACGACTCAAAAACAGTTGTTTAACGATGTTTGGGAAAGTCATGGTATTCCGATTAACTCTAATACATTTTATCAAAATATCTCAATAATCAGAAAGGCTTTCAAACAAGTAGATTATGAGCCAGATGTCCTTGTGACTATACCTCGCCGTGGGATTGAAATATCAAAAGCAATTCAATATGAAATAACGTCTCTTTATGATAATGAGAGAGAGCCTAGGTCACAATTAGTTTCACCGGTAACAACTGTAGTAAATACAAAGTCGAGAAAAAAGCCCCATTATTTTATAGTATTACCATTTTTTTTGACGCTATTTGTGATGGTGGCTTGGTTTTTTTATTCTTACCATATAAAAACTACAAGTCCATTTTATAATTACAAATATATCGAAAAATATAATGGATGTAATATTTATGGGAATGAGCGTTACTCACACGAATTTCTAGGGAAAATATTAACAACGATTGATCTAACAAGTTGCTTTAATGATGAAAAAATATACATTTCAGTGTATGCTAATTTGCCTAGAATATCTATGATTAAATGTGATAATGATATTTATTTACCTCAAAGTATTTGTAGCTCTTCTTATTATTATTTGGAAAACGAAGTGAAATGAAAAAAATTTTACTACCCACGCTAACACTTGTTTTTTTCTTAACCTCAGTTTTTTTTTATTACAGAGGAAATTATAATAATATCCCAGAGCTTAATTGCTATGCACAGGTTAGATATAACTATTATAGCGATAACGGTTTCGATGTGATGGACTCAGGAATTGGTTTTTCTTTAGAAAATGGGCAGGGTACTATTTTCTATTCAGCAGCATTAAAGAGAGGGAAAGAAGTTTTCAATATAAAAAGAGATGTGAAAGTGTCATATAAAGTAACTGAGAATAATTCTTTTTTAATAACTGTTTATGATATAAATATCTCACCTTTAGATAATCTACCTGAAAGCCTAGCTAATAAATATATGTATAGTTATACAAGAGAAAAAGGTGGTTGGTTTAATATAAATGTAAAACCAAATGGGGGGAATGGTTACATTATGTATACACCAACAATACCTCAGTTTTTTTGCAAAAACATATAAATATAAAGTGGCTTAAATTTAAATTAGAGTATTTTTCTTTAACAAACTTAAGGTAAATAAAAGTTTTTACGTAAGGTTTATTCATGCGTTATGAAAAATAGGCTCTAATTTAATTAAGTTAATTATGATTTTTTAGTGTTATTTATATCTCATTTTATACCATTAAGCACAGTTCTTCTTACTCAAGACTAGCTATTTAGTAATTGTTAATGAAATTTTTCATTTGAGTTTCAGCATTAATATGCTCTAACTCAATACGGCTTGTGTCCATAGCAATACCTTCAACACCAATAAAAGTGGTGTGCTCAATTCCAACAAAACTGAGTATATCCCTTAGATAATCAACAAAATAATCAGATTTATTAGCATTTTTTAATCCACCTTGACTTGTTAAAATTAAAGCTTTCTTATTTTTAAGTAAACCAATGCGTTCGTTATTTACATAATTAAACGTTAAACCTGCTCTGATAATAAGGTCAAAGTAGTTTTTTAGTTGACTAGGAATTGATAAATTATACATCGGAGCTGCGATTACGATTAGTTCCGAAATTTTAAGTTCTTCAATAAGCTTATCTGATATAGCTAGAGCTTCTTTTTGTTTTTCACTTTGTTGCTGCTCTGGTACCGAATAGTACGCAGAAAAAATATCTTCATCCATAATTGGTAGAGGAGATGCTATTAAATCTCGTTGAATAATGGCGGTATTCTTATGATTTTCAGTCCATGAGTGCTCAAAAGAATCAAGCATACGTTTAGTATGGGATTGCATTCCCATAACCGATGATTTAATGAGTATAATTTTTTTCATTATATTGTTCTGCTTATTCACTTATTGTTTTAATAATCTTGTCGTATATTTCTTTAATTACGTTTTCTTTGTTTTGGTTGTATACCTGTACATTGGTTACTTTAACCGAGGCCATTTTTTTCGCCTCTTCGTATAATCTTCTATCATCGGCATGTGTACGTAACCAATCTCTAAATAAGATATGACGTAGGTGCTCAGGGCAGTCAGGCCCGAATACATGTAAATTAACTCTTGGTTGTTCAAGGCGAAACATGCGATGTTGGTACCACGAAGGTTCTCTTACAGTTAGTAAAAAACCAAACTCTTCTAATATAGGAGCATAATTAAGTTCTTGTTCCGGATTTTTGACAATTAAATCAATGTCAATTACTGGCTTTGCTGATAGATCTGAAACTGCGGTAGAGCCCACATGCTCGATAGCAAGCGCCTTATGACCTAACTTATTTTGTATATTTTGTTTAATCTGTTTAAATTGCGCCTGCCAGTTTGGGTCATAATCAACCACATCAATTATTTCTGTTTTGGGTTTTCCTAGTACCCATGGGTTTTCATTTGGATTACTCGTTTGAAAAGAAGTAATTTGTTCTAAGTGTTTTTTGTAATACTGTCGTTTTGAGTTATCCATATATGACCTTATAATGTAATTTCATCTTCGATAAGAATAATATCGTCTATGGTTTTTTTATTAAAATGAATAATTCGAAATTTATAAATTCGATTTACGAATGGATTGGTTATGAAATATACAGACTTGCAAATTGACTGGTTAAAATGTTTTGTCGCTGTAGTAAATACAGGGTCTGTCTCTGCTGCTGCTTTGGAGATTCATCGCTCACAATCTGCAGTCAGTATGCAACTAAAAAAGCTTGAGTCATCACTCGGTTGTCAATTGTTAGTACGTAATCCTCGGCAACATCAATTAACCTACGAAGGTCAAAAATTATTGGGTTATGCAAGGCGGATACTGGATATACATAATGAAGCTATTATTGCATTTCATGGTGGTGAGCTAGAAGGGCGAATCAGACTTGGTGTTCCAGATGATTATGCTGAAAAATATCTGACCCCTGTATTAAAACGTTTTGCCGCATACCATAGCTCCGTTGAAATAGAGCTTAACTGTGAGCAATCTACCTCATTGATACCAAAGGTAGAAAAGGGTGAAATAGACTTAGCTTTAGTCTCAAGAGAAAATAATACTCAGGGAGCATTATTATTTTATGAGCCTATGGTATGGGTCGGTTCTTCACAATTTGAAATTTGGCGACGTGACCCATTACCGATCGCGGTATATGAGCACACCAGCTTGGCAAAACGAAGCGCCATCAATGCGCTCTCATTACAGGGGCGTAGATATAAAATTGTTTATAATAGTTCCAGCTTGCCAGGGCAGGTTGCTGCTGTTGAAAGTGGGCTGGCCGTTGCTGTACTGACTCAATGTAGTGTTCCCCCCAATCTGGAAATATTAGGCGCATTGCATGGGTTAGGGCCTTTGGAACCAATGGGTGTCGCAGCATATAGAAGTAATCAGTCTCTTGGAGATCAAGCTGTTGATAGCCTCTATAATCTCCTAATCCAAACTCTAAGAGTAGCTAAATGAGTTTGAAAGATAAAACACGTATACTTGGTTAGTTAAAGGGAGCCTCCATTTTTTATGTTTTACTACTTTTTCAACTAACATGGCTAAGTGCCCCCTTTTTAGGCTTATAGAAAACCAATATAATCCCCAGTATAATTGCAGCCATGCCAAAGATGCCAAATAATGAAGGTTTATTCCCAAGAATACAATAGTCAAGCAATGACGTAACAATCGGAACAAAATAAAATAAGCTAGTTACATTCACTACATTCCCCTTACTTAATAAATAATAAAGTAATATTTGAGCGATAACGGAAATAAATATACCTAGAAATAGGATGGATATCAGAAAATTCAAGTTAAAATTAAAATGTACAGTTTGCATTGGAATGAATAACAAACATAGTACCAAACTGACAGCGTATTGAATCGGTAACACTCTATATGGAGATTGCTTAATTTTTTGCTGTGAAATAGCTCCGATAGTCATAAATAACAGTGCCATTAGCGAAAGTACAATGCCCATAATAGGTAACTGGGAAGTTATTAAACTATGCCATACAAGCACAATTAGGCCGGATAACGCCATAATTAACCCAACTAACCTGTAGCCATAAATTTTTCGTTCTGTAATACAGAGTGAAAGTATTGGTTGTACTCCCATAATAGTGGCGATAAGACCAGGAGTAACACCATTTTCCATTGATAAAAAATAACAAATAGAGTAGCCACCGATTAAAATAATTCCTACCAATGCCGTTTGTAATATCATTCCTTTTTCAGGTAAATATTGTTGTTTATATCTGCAAAATATCAAAATGACAATTAGTGCGATACTAAATCTAAATACTAATAAAATCATAGAAGAAGCATTATCGATTCCTAGCTTAGTAAAAATTGCAGCACTGCCCCAAAGTAAAACAAAAGCACCAGTGATAACTAATGATTTTAGTTTGTCTACTCCCATATATTCCTCTTTATTGCTTATAATATTTTTTCATATACTGAAATTCATTCACTTGCCGGTATTTTTAGATCTTAAAAATAGTCAGCAATATTTTTAATATTCAGAGTGATATCATGCTATTGAACTTAACTTACTGAACTTGATTATAAAATCAAATAAATCAGTGTGGTGACATTCGAAAATCGAATAATTCAATAATATCAATAGAGTTCTATGGTTTTAATCAACATTTATCTTTAGCCAAGCTAAAAAATGAGTCTTTCCTGAAATGTAGATAGGTGGAGTAGGAGGGGTAGTAAATGCCATTAACAACGGGTTATTTAAAATAAAAATTTTTTAAGTTTTACGCCATTTAAAATTAATTTATTGAAGTTTAGATTATTTAACCTCTCTCCAGATATGGTGCCACCAATTAAACTAAGATGTACTAATTTACCAATTGTTTGAGCATGTTGAGCCGGAATAGGTAGGCTTCCTAATTTATTAATAACAAAATTTAAACGTTTCTCATCAACAATCGTTTGATACTCTGCAACGATAGGGTCATGTAATGCCCAAGCTCTGATGGAAATTTCTCTTGCTGTTTTTTTTCTTGATGTGAAATTAATATACTCTGTAAGCACCTTATTGATACTCGTTTCTTGTTCTAGTTCATTTAATATTTTATCAGTATATTCAACAACCCAACAAGAAAGCATTGAACGGATAAAATCTTCACGGTCATTAAAATGATGATAAAAGGAGCCTCGGGTAACATCTAGTTTCCTAGCAACTCTCTCAACAGAACAACGTGTATATCCTTCATTATCCAAAATATTAAAACCTGCGTTAATCCAAGATGTTCTCGTTAATTTTTTCATTTTCAATACAGTCTGTGTATGGTGATTCAAGTTCTGATACGTTAAAGCTTAATTTGTATTTCCGCTAAAAGGAATAAATTTATGAAAAAAATTGTGATTGTTGTATTTGATGATTTTACGGATATAGACCTTTTTTTTATGTGGGATATTCTTGGCCGTAACCATATAGATTGGCAAGTCAAAATATTAGGGAACAAATCAAGCTTACGATCAGCACATGGCTTAAACATACATGTTCAAGGGGCATTATCTGAAGCGAATTCAGCTGATGCGGTATTATTTAGTAGTGGTAAAAATGGCGTACCAAAGGCGATTGAAAATGCAGATTTTTTATCCGAATTTAAATTAAACCCTGAAAAACAGTATATCGGTTCTATTTGTGCAGGCGCTTTAATTCTTAATGCATTAAACCTATTACCTGAACGAAGAGCCACCACTCATCCAGATGCTAGGAATGCATTATTAGCATCACAACTTGAGCCAGTAGGGCAACCTCTTGTATGTCATGGAAGGGTAGCTACAGCAGGTGGTTGCCTTTCCGCCCTTTATCTAGTTGGATGGCTAATAGAATCGCTATACGACAAAGAAAAAAGAAGGGAAACATTATTACCAGTCTTACCAACTGGACAACAAAGTGTGCTCGAATCTTTGATTGAATTTAGTATACAACAGGGCAGAATGTAACGAATATATTATGTAAATATCAGCTAGGAAGGTTAAAGTACATAGGTATGACAAGGATGTCTTAAAATAAATTAGCGGTAGTTATATGAAAACCATTTCGGATGATAGAGTGAATTTGGTATTTGGCAGTTATCCTATTCAATACCAAAAAGTGTTATTAATGATTAGAGAGCTGATTTTTAGAACAGCAGCAGAAAATAAAAAAGTAGGAACAATCACTGAGACTCTGAAATGGGGGCAACCAAGTTATCAAACAATTGAAACGGGCTCAGGAACAACGATACGAATAGGCCGGTTCAATCAGAGCTCCGTTGCTCTTTTTGTTCACTGTCAAACCACCTTAATTGATTCATTTAGAACGCTTTTTCCTGAACTTAATTACTCAAAGAACCGAGCAATTATCTTAGATATCAATGAAGCGCTGCCAATAAAAGAATTGGCCATATGCATTGAGATGGCTCTTACTTATAAGCTAAGAAATAAAACAGCTTAAGTTTCAGTAGCCAGTTAATTACAGTTTATTTTTAATGTCGTGAATTACACCAAGGGTCATCAGAACCTAAGTCAGTATTATCAATCGAATTATTTTCTATCATATCCAAATAGAGTAATTCGACTTGAGTTCTTGCCCAAGGTGTTCGGCGTAGAAACTTTAAGCTGGATTTAATACTTGGATCTTTGTTAAAGCAGTTTATTTTTATAGTACGCCCAAGTTGGTTCCAACCGTATCTGTCAACCAATGCATTAACTTGCATTTCTAGTGTAACTCCATGTAAAGGGGATTTCGATTTAAATTCACTCATTACGGCATATCCGAAGTTATAAGTTAGGTTATCATTGAGCGCATATAAATAAGCTGAACACGGCTCTAAGTCAATAGGGAACTAACAATGCTTGATCTATCAAGACCGATTCTTAATTCAATACCTTATTTAACATAATATGTATTATGCGAACCTAAGTGTGAAATGAAGAAATCCAGCGTTCTGGCTGGTTAATCATGTTGGCTTTTTTATCGCTGAATTGGTTAATCGTAAGGATTGAATCTTAGCTCAACTCAACTTCATAAATCTTACGTTTTGCTATCATTTTTACTGGGGTTTCAATAGCTCGGATATCAGTTAGTTCCCAAGCTAGCCAACCTGCTTCATAGTAAGATGCACAGGCTGCATCAATATCACTTTCAACGAATGGCCTCACATTTTTCACTTTAACAATTGCGACTGCTTTCCCCATTTCTTCATCGCCATCTTTTAAAAGATAATGGTGATTTTCAACAATTAGTAAGTCTTCATTACAATCGATGTTTGGTGCCCATTTTCTTATTTCTAACGTTTTTATTCCTAACGCAATATTTTTACCTGCTGGAAAAACTATAGATATGGCTTTCATTGGTGTGATTTTTCCTGTTAATCAAAATGTTATTGTTTGTTGTTTTATAAATTATTTTTTCCTGGGCTTGTATGTATGACCGCCGGCTAATAGCCCTATCAATGTAATCATTAATTGTAGGACTAAGGTTAACATGGCATAACCTAGCCCACAAAAGCGTATGAGATAGAAAAATATCAGCTAAAGTGAAGTTGTCACCAGCGACCCACTCGTTATCTTTATCAAGCTTAAATTGCCTTGTTACATTTTCAGATTCTATTTTAAAGTAATCAACTAACGATAAAGAACGCTTCTCTTCAGGAATAAAAACAAGTTGCTTTAGTAGATTCCAGATAGGAGATTCTAAATCTGTTAAAGCAAAGCTTATATAAGAATAAATAACTGATTGTTCTCTAAATCAACACTATGGTGTTGATTTAAATTTTTAAGCTGTAGATATACCCATCATTTTATCGATGAATAAGTGACAGCGTCACATAAAGTGCTATTTATACATCTAAGATTAAGGTTTTGCTGGCCGGAGTTCATCATACGAAATAGCAACATGCTCGCGATATGCAGGCCTATCAAGAAGACGCTTATAGTAAGCCTCAATGTAAGGAAGCGATTTTCTTTTTATATCAATATCATAATAACGATACAACACATGCCCGAATTGGATGTCAGCCAGTGAAAAATCATCACTGGCCAAGTAGTTTCTGGATGCTAATATCTCTTCTGCAATCATTAAATTATTTTCAAATTTGTCGATAGCAAGTTTGATGGAATTAATATCTTGGGATTCCTTTGGAGTGCGTGCTACTTGCCAAAAGATAGGCGCCGTAAATGCCAATGCTACATTTAACTTTGACCATTCCATCCAGCGATCAACCTCGGTTCTTGCTAATATTTCATCAGGCCAAAAATTCCCTTTTGCATATCGGTTAGCAAGATACCTAAGTATTGCCCCAGTTTCCCATAATGGAGGGTTGCAACCATCCTGAATAACAGGAACAGTACGATTAGGATTTAAGCGGTAAAATTCGTCAGTATCAGTACCGCCATAGCGATGCCCAAAATCAAGCCTCTTATAAGGTAATTCTAACTCACCAATACACCACATTAGTGCTTGGACGTTAGATGAAGTTTTACGACCCCAAACTGTTAGCATGAATTCTCCATAAAGGCTTTCTTAATGTTCTTCTAATACTACATGCTTAAAATAGGATATTTCAATCTTAGTTTGAGGTTTTGACGTTTAGCCTTCTATTGCTAATATTATCACTACCCGGTCCATATACCATCTAATTGGTCGTCATAGCGCTGATTAAGGTTACCATAGAGCACTGATTTATAATCTTCTCTTAATTGGCCAGTACAGTTGTTATTTTTTAAACTCGCAAGCATATAACGAAAAGACGGTAAATCATCTGTCATTTCCTTTGATGCATTGCGAAAGTTTTCATAACTTGAAGCATCAAGCCTAAATGCAATATTTTGTTTTAGCTCAAGTGGGAGATTGCTGATATGGTTAATTTTTTGGTGTATGTTTGGTTCGTGCTCCGAGAGCGTAGATTCTGCATCTGTACCTTGATGTGATGAAAATGTTTTAATATCAAAAATGTTATTTATCATTTGATTATCCACCGTTTTTCTATTTTATAATTCTATTAATAATGATCAATGAGCTAGTGATTCGGTAATTTCCTCATTAAATCCCCCCAGTATTCATCTTGCTTTTGCCCTTCTCTCCTAACTCCATAAAATTGGGCTATATGCTCTTCATTTTTATTAAATAACTCTAGGCTTGTAATAAACCCATCACGAGAGTTTTTATTAACAACCCAAGCTTCACCAACCTCATCTTTTGCTATTCTTATTACTGATTTCCCTCCTTCTTCAGTTGTACCGTGGATGACTATTTTTTTGCCATTCATTATTTCAGTAATTTTATCTATTAGGCCTGTATAGATCTGGATTGCAGAATCATTACCCACAAAAATCATCATTTTTTTATTGTCGTTATGTATCTTATTTAAAGTTGTCAATAAACTTTCTGTACTTACTTTTCTTGCCAAGTCATTTGGTACTTTTTGGAATGCTTCAAGTTTGCTTATTCCAAGTTGTTGTAGCATTGGATAAAAATGGTGTACATCAGCCATGTTTCTCCATAAGTTTTCAATATCATTACTTTTATTTATTGTTTTCATTGTTGATTTTAGAGAGGAGATTTCACTTGAGCTTATGTTTAAATCTTCTTTTGAATAAAAACTTAATGACAATACTTTATTTCCATCATGAGACATTAAATTAGCTTTATATCTATTATCACTAATTTTTTCGTAATTAACGTTTTTAATTTTCCCAGGGATAACTCGTAGGTCAATCCCACTTGGATTAAGTATTAAATGGCCATTTGCTGCAGGTTGCTTTATCTTACCATTTGTATAGATTATTGAATGCCCTGATGGCCCACTAGTGCTCATTTCTACATTGTTATTTGATATGTTTTTTATGTTTTCTAGAATATGTTTTAATGATGAATATTTGGTATTTTCTTCAAGATTAATACCATATTGACTACTGGTATCCTTTACTGAATAAAGCCTAGAACTGAGCATTTCTTCTTCCTTAATATTATTTAATTAATACCAAATTTTTCTTTTATTTCAAAAGGTAAGTAAACTGACAAATTTTTGACTAAAAAAAATGCATCAGACCTTATGTCATCATTTAAATCAGCGGAAGGCGTATTTATATAATCATGATAGAACTTATTGAGTCTTAATGTTGTATTCATTAATATATCAGATGATTTCTGTTGCTCAGTTAATGAGGATTTACATAAATTTTCTGCACACTTTGCATTTGCTGCTGCGATTGCAATATCGTTAGAAATATTACTTCGGCTACATTGTTCAAAATGATGATGAAAATCATTCTGTGTTAGATCACTTGGTGCAGACATTCCTTCATAAACAATGTTATAAGCAAAATTATATTGACAGGTATTCCAGTACGTAAGTCTTTTTTCTATATCTATCTTTTGTTTTAATTGTTCACTGGTACTAAGTAAACAATCTGTAGAGTTAAAGAATTTCTCATTATTTTCAAAAACCTCTTTGGATAACCCAAAGCTCTCCCACTCCGTATCTCCACTTTTCATTGCTGCCATACCATACATAACGTTTAATTCTTGTAACCTTTTGATTGATTTGATATTTATCTCTTCCTTATTCTTTAAGATATCTTCTATTATATTGATATTTTCAAATGCCTTACTGTTCAGTTCATTTTTTCTTTCGGGGCTAGGCTCGTATTGATTGTAAAGCTCCTTTTCAATTTTTAATAATTCATTATTTAGCGTCTTTATAACTGTAGTGGCATCATTGTGATCAGCTTTGTAATAAAATGTGGAGCTAGTCGGGGCTATATTCATAAAATACACCTATTCTCAATTTAAAAAAATTTGATGTATTATTTTTCCACAAAAGTAAAAAACATCTTTCAATATTTACCTTAATCTTTTTTATTTTCCTTTAGCTATTTTCTGTTTATGGATATTTTTAGGTTTAATAACTTAATTTTTATAATCAACTTTTCGGTTTTATCTGCTATCGCTGAAAAGATCAGTTAAATAGGATGGTTACATAATTTCGTGTGTAATAACTTTATCATTATTGGAGTTCACATATGACCGTATCTACTCGACTGGCAAGTAGTTTGATATTGACGGCACTTTTTACGTCTCAATATGCGTTTGCTGAAGCTAAAAACAATTTAAATCAACCAGTTAAATTAAATCATGCCACTGTATTTCTACACGGGGCTGAATTAGATAATGATGTGACGCTGTCACTTAATAAGGGGCAAAATAAGGTAATTTTAACGAATATAGCCCATAACGTTGACCCACGTACGTTATCAGTTAACCTAAATGATAAAAATGTAATAATTCGTTCTGTTAATATTCAAACTGTCCCTACTGAAGTTGTTTATCCCGAAAATATCAAGGCACTTCAAACTCAACAGAAGCAATTAATGCAGCAAATAGAAGATGCTATTATTGCGATTAAAGTTGGAGAAGAACAATTAAGCTTATTGAAAGACCAACGCTTTTTTGGGGAAAATAATGCTCAATCTTTAGAGCAATCATCCCAAAAGCTAGACTTTATACGTCAGCAAATGACGAAAATTTTACAAGAACAACAAAAATATCAACTCACTATCGATGAGCTTGAAGAAAAATCAGCACTGCTACAAGCTCAAATTGACCAAAATATGCCGGCTTCCCTTGGCAAACAAACACAGGTTGTTATGTCGATAGACGCACCTGAAGCCACAACAGCAAAACTACAGCTTTCTTATTTAACACAGGATGCCGCTTGGTCACCTAGCTATGATATACGCAGTCAGAACACAGAATCACCTATAGTTTTAACTTATAAAGCGGATGTCATTCAAAATACAGGTATTGATTGGGAAAATATTGACCTAACCTTATCGACCATTAATCCATCAAAGAATATCACCCCTTTTGATTTACAGCCTTGGCGTCTGTCAATTTATGATGAAAATAAACAGTTGGAACGTCAAGTCCGTATGAAACCAATGCCAGCTGCACCTGTTGCTATGTATGAAGAAAGTATGACTGCTAGCAAAAAAAAGGTTGGGTCAGGTATTGCTGATTTTGTGACCACCGCAAATAACGGTATTAGCCTAAACTATCAAATCACCCTTCCTTTCACACTGAAAAGTACATCCAAGCCAAGTTCATTGACGATTAAACAAGAAGATATTGCGGCTAAGTATAAGTACACTGCAACACCAAAACTTGCAGAGGATGTCTTCTTACAAGCAGATATTGAAAATTGGCAAGCTCTAAACTTATTGAACGGAAATGCCAATATTTACTATGGAAATACGTATATTGGAAACGTTAAAATCGATGCAAATCGACTGACTGATACTTTACAAGTTCCTTTTGGTATCGATAAAAATATTCAGATTTCACGTGAAAACAATGAAAAAATGAAGAAAAAACCAAGCTTCATTGGTTCAACGGTAGAGCAAAAAGAGAGTTATCTCATCAAAGCTAAAAACATACATCCAACCCCTGTTAAATTAACTATTTATGACCAACTGCCTATTAGTGAAGACAGTGATATAAAAGTGTCAGATGTAGATAATAAAGACGCTGTGATCAACAAAAAAACAGGGAAAATAACTTGGAATGTTGGGCTAAAACCGAATGAAGAGATTCAGATCCCATTTAGTTACACATTAAGTTACCCTAAGGATAAACATATCCTAGGATTATAACAGCTTTTGTAGTTCACATTAGAAAGCGTTAAAATCGCTACATGCTGACACAACAATAACAATTTGAGGTTCTCATGATTATATTAGTAACAGGTGCTTCATCGGGCTTTGGTGAGTCTATAGCTCGCAAATTTATTCAACATAATTATACCGTTATTGGAACGGGCCGTAGAACAGAACGTTTAGAAGCGCTACATCAGGAACTAGGTGAAAAATTTTATCCATTAACTTTGGATGTCCAAGATAGAAAAGCAATTCAATCAGCTGTTGCAAGTTTGCCTGCTCATCTCAAAAATATTGATGTACTAGTTAACAATGCTGGTTTAGCGCTCGGTTTAGAACCTGCTTTTGATGCTAACCCTGATGATTGGGAAATTATGATTAATACCAATACTAAAGGTTTAGTTAATATGACTTATGAGGTACTACAAGGTATGGTCGCTAATAATCATGGTCATATCATTAACATCGGTTCAACGGCTGCGAGCTGGCCTTATAAGGGCGGTAATGTATACGGCGCAACTAAAGCCTTCGTAAAACAATTTTCTTTAGGTCTACGTGCTGACCTTCAAGGCAAAAAGATCCGGGTTACTGATATAGAACCAGGCTTAGTGGGTGGAACAGAGTTTTCCAATATTCGTTTTAAAGGTGATGATGATAAAGCCGCTAATACGTACCAAGGTGCAGAAGCCTTGACGCCTGAAGATATCGCTGAAACGGTTTATTGGGTGGCAACATTACCTGCACATATGAATGTGAATACACTTGAATTGATGCCAGTATGCCAAACCTTTGCAGGTTTAACCGTACATAAACAACTTTGATTTTTAGTACTATTCTATACTGACGCAATCATATACTTTTGGCTATACTTTGGTTATTGCCCCTACTCAAGTAAGGAATTTTTACATGAGCCCACATAAAACTTTGAAAACTGGCTTAACTGCGTTTTGTTTTTGTCTCCCTTTATTTTGGGTAACATCCTCTTTGGCAGCACAAGCAACCACATCCTGTACCGCCGGAAGCACATGTGTTTCTGTTGGTAAAGGTGATGATTCCCTTAACAAAGAGCAAGCGCGTCAGGAAAAAGAGCAATGGGATAATACCCGTATGCTACGTAATAAAGTCAATACTCGTACTGAAAAAGAATTTGATAAGATAGATGCCGCTTTTGATGCAAAAGATAAATGTGAAAAAAGCCTTAATCTGAATGCTTATTGGGAACCTAGCACCAAGCGCTGTCTTGATGTCAGTACAGGCCGTCCAATCAATCCATAATTTCTAGCTTGCTGTTTTATGGATTGATTACCAAGGAGGTATAATGCAAAAGAAATTATTAGTTCCATTATTAGTATTAACGCTAGCACCGGTTTTTGCACAAGCTTCATGTGAAAGCGTAATTGAAGAGATCAAGCAGAAAATCATCAATAACGGTGTACCTGCTGACAATTTTAGTTTAGTCGCAGTCCCTAATGATGAGGTCGATTCATCTAAAGGGCAAGTTGTTGGGCACTGCCAAAATGATTCGTATAAAATTATTTATACACGTCATTGATTGATTTCTAATGGCTAAAATAAAGGGCGCGATATTTTTACGCGCCCTTTATTTATTTTGCGAGTTAGGCGGGTATAGCAATAAATTGTTGAAGTTTTTCCACATCTAGATAATGCCCAAGTTCTTTCTCTTCAGGGCGCAATAGATAGGGTATCTCACCAATTAGTGGGGCCTTAATGTGGTGTTGTAATCTTTCAATGATTTGAGCGTAATGTGCGAGCCCAGGGTTAATGCGATTTGCCATCCAACCAACCAAAGGTAGTCCGTCAGCTCTAATCGCTTCCGCAGTTAACAAGGCATGGTTAACACAGCCATGTTGAATACCTACAACAAGAATAACACCTACTGGTTGCCCTTTTAGCCAATCTGCATAAAACGTATTATCATCAAGAAGATATCGCCATCCTCCATTACCTTCAATGACAACCATGTCACATTGGCTGTGTAAATGCTCTAAGCCTTGTTTGATTTGATTGAAATCAATACTGTTTTCGTGACTATAATTATCGCTGATCCGCACTGGATTGACTTCATCATAGGAAACAAGGTCTTTAGATACACTTTGGATTAATAATGCATCTTTGTTTCTTATCCCCTCTGGCGTATCAATGCATTGATCCGCGATGGGTTTATATCCGACGGCTTTAATTCCCTGGCCATTTAGTGCCTGCAATATGGCAAGCGTCGATACTGTCTTCCCGACATCTGTATCTGTCCCGGTAATAAATAGATTGATCATGGTCTTTTTCTATCCTGAAGTGACAGACTTACACAGCAATAAGCTGCAAAAATGATATGGATTCAGTTTATTGGAATGGGAAAGTGATAAGTTTGCGTTAGCTCAATTTTGTGTGGGATAATGTAAAGATTATCGAATTAATTTAACCTTGTAATAACTGCATCAATAGCGAACCATCATATAAAGCACGTTGTATTAATGATGATTCACTATCACTAACACTTAACGTGGATTTTTCTATTGTTATTTCTGATGAGTAAAGAGGAATTGACTGTTGGTCGATGTAATGATGAAGTTTATCAAAAAATAATTCTGAGATTTGATTAATAGGCGAATTGATTAAGATTAATTCGGTTCCGAGTACATTGACCATTAAAGCTAATGGTTTTGCCAATAACTGCGCAATATTGTCGATAAGTTGAATGCAAAGAGTATCGCCTAATTTTACGCCGCTACAAATGCTATCAATAGAAATAATATTATGTTGTAAGTAAGAGTCAGAATAATTACAGAGTAAGTTATTTGCTTGTTGCAATATTGCAGGTAGGGATGTGTGTGTTTCTAAGCAACCAACACCTCCACAATAACAGGGGATGTTTTGCGTTTTTTTATACTGGGTATGAGCAAATAAATTGGGGCGCTGAGTATTAGCATCTAACGTTATACCATGGTTTAGAACTGTAATATTGACAACATCTTGTAGTTGAAGATAAATAATGTTTTTTGCTTTTCGTTTTGCCAAATGGGAAAAATAATCTTTTAATGCCAAAGCATCCACTGATGGATGTAAATAAATAGGTAGCCCTGTATGTTCAGTTAAGTATTCGCCAATAGCTAATTGGTTAATATTAAAGTGAGCATGGTGATGGATAACGCCGGTATAAGGATCTAAGACGCCATCAGATAGAATGCTTATTGCTGTAACTCTTTCTAATATACTCTGGTGGCTCGCAAAAAAATGACTAATTAATTCAGATAATTTATTTATAAATTGTTCATTATTAATAGGTTTAAAAGGATATTCTGTTTGAGCTAATGTTGTAGCGTTAATTTCCTTTAATGAAATAGTGATTTTCTTGTCTTGTATGCGGATTGCTAAAAACTGCCACCCTTCACTTTCAACGACTAAGCCTACTGCTGGGCGACCACGCAACCCGAGAACAGGAAACTCTAACTCTTTTATTATATGAGCATCCATGAGTTCACGCGTGATTTTAGTGATACTGGCTGGGGCAAGTTGTGATTGTTTGGATAATGCAATACGCGAAATAGGACCATGTTGATCAATTATTCGATATACGATCCCCGTATTTAATTGTTTTATCTGGTCAATATGACCTGTTTGATTCACCATGGCAATAATTGAAATCCTTTATAAAGCAATTAGTTATTATGCCTTAATCTGCATATTAATGATTTCGCATACAGCATAAGTGTGATGTTAATCACAATTATTCACCAACAATATTAGACATTAACAGGTTGGTTAACTTTTTAGCCGCAGCAGGTAAGGTTCTACGCGTATTGTAAACTAACCAAACCTCAGATGAAGCATTAATATTAGCGAGTTTTATATATTTCACACCATCAACTTTCATACGTGTAAACGACTCAGTAATAATTGAAATCCCCATCCCTGCGGAGACGAGGCCTAAAATAGTCATTGCCTCACCTGCTTCTTGAGAAATTTTTGGTACGACACCAGCAGAAGTCAATAGCTGGTTTATCTCATCGTATAATGCAGTCCCGACATCGCGCTCGAAAAAAACTAATGGGTAATTAGCAAGTTGTTCTATATCAATGCCGACATCAGCATATTCGAGCAATGGGTGTCCTTCATAAACCGCCACCATAAAAGGTTCTTTGAATAATAATTTGTAATCTAATTGCTCTGGTAACCCTGTATTTCGCATAATACCGAAATCGATACGGCCAGTAATTAAAGGAGCTATCTGCTGCTTAGTATTCATCTGATGCATATGAATAGAAACTTCAGGATAAGACTCCCGATACTGACGTAAACTCATTGTAACCTTATGCATAAAGGGTGTGGTGGAAGTAAACCCAATAGATAATTCGCCAAGTTCGCCTTTTTCCATTCGCGCTGCTTTAGTCGCCGCAGCATTAACCTGAGCCAAAATTTGATAGGCTTCTTTCAAGAACATCGTTCCCGCAGGTGTTAATGCGACGTTACGATTATTTCTTTCTAATAATTTTGCATGGATTTTTTCTTCAAGTATTTGTATTTGTTGGCTTAAAGGTGGTTGTGACATATGCAACCGCTCTGCTGCTCGGCCAAAGTGTAGTTCCTCGGCGACAGCAATAAAGTATCTAAGGTGTCGAAGTTCTATGCTCATAGTTCATTTGATATCTTTAAAGTATTATTGTGTATAATTAATATATTAGACAAAAAACTGAAAAATTTCTATTCTTTGATCGAAATCAAACCAGTTGGTATGACAAGGAATACATATGGAACATTCATCAAATAGTCTGACTTCTGAGCAACCAGCCAAAGGGAAAAAAACGGACGCCCCTGCCCATACCGAACCTAAAAAGCATTATATTCAAAGAGATGATGCTCTATATTTACGTGTCACTTTATCTTTCTTTACCGTTGGGTTCGCTACATTCGCGCTGTTATATTTTGTTCAACCTATCTTACCAATGTTGTCTGAGGATTTTAATGTTTCTCCTGCAACCGCGAGTTTGTCGCTATCACTCAGTACAGGTTTAATGGCTCTAGGTCTATTAATTACAGGGCCAATTTCAGATGCCATTGGTAGAAAAAACGTCATGGTCATTGCACTGATGTGTGCTGCGCTATTTACCTTATTAAGCTCTGTAATGCAAAGCTGGAATGGTATTTTGATAGCTAGAGCATTGGTTGGGCTATCACTTAGCGGAGTCGCAGCCGTTGCAATGACTTATTTAAGTGAAGAAATTCACCCGAGTTATGTTGCGCTCTCCATGGGGTTATACATTAGCGGTAACTCTATTGGCGGTATGAGTGGGCGGTTAATGACTGGGGTAATTTCAGATTATTATTCATGGCGGGTCGCTGTTGTTCTTTTAGGGGCATTAGCGTTGATCGCTGCAATTGGCTTTTGGCGGCTATTACCTCCATCTCAACATTTCCGTGCAAGCTCATTAAAACCTAAAAATTTATGGGTAAACTTACACCTACACTTTAGGGACCGGGGTTTGCCTTGGCTCTTTGTAGAAGGCTTTGTACTGATGGGTGGTTTTGTGACAATGTACAACTATATTGGTTACCGCTTGCTTGACGCCCCCTACTATTTCTCACAATCCACTGTAGGCCTTCTTTCTGTCATTTATTTAACGGGAACATATAGCGCAACTAAAACTGGTAGTCTCACACAAAAATATGGTTTAGGTAGTGTACTAATCTCTGCAATTTGTATGATGTTAGTAGGTATATTATTAACATTACACCCAAATATTTGGGTGATCCTATCTGGTATGACGGTATTAACGGCGGGCTTTTTTGCAGCACATTCAGTTGCAAGCAGTTGGGTTGGGCGAAGAGCGAAACGGGCTCGCGGCCAAGCATCATCGATGTATCTTTTTAGTTATTATGCCGGTTCAAGTATTGCTGGCACCTTAGGTGGAGTATTTTGGACTTATTTTGGATGGAACGGTGTTGCTTTATTTATTGCTGGAATATTACTTATCGGTATTATCATCGCCTATCGTTTGAAATTAGGATGTTATGATTAATTATCTTAGTATTTAATAAAGGTTGAAATTTCGATCCTCCTCGTTGTTAGTGATGATAGTTATTCTATTAATGACGAGGAAATTCTATGAAACAACAATTACTACTTGTACCTATCCTTTTTTTCTGCAGTTTTTTGGCCTACCCCCACGGATATGTAAAGTCTCCAGAAAGCCGTTCGTATTTGTGCCGCAAAGAAGTAAATACCAATTGTGGTCAAATTCAATATGAACCTCAGTCACTAGAAGGTCCAAAAGGTTTCCCACAACAAGGCCCTGCTGATGGTGAAATTGCTAGCGCTGGCCTTTCTCAGTTTTCACCGCTCGATGTACAAACAGCTGAGCGATGGAAGACTGTTCCCCTGAAGACCCGTAATGTAGAATTTGAATGGTATTTAACTGCAAAACATAAAACGACCAAATGGGAATATTTTATGACTAAACCCGATTGGGAGCCCAATATTCCCTTATCTCGTGCTCAATTTGAATTAACCCCTTTTTGCGAATTTCACCGTATAGAAACCCCCGATAACACAGTCAAACACAACTGTGTGTTGCCTCAAGAACAAACAGGATATCAGGTTGTTCTTGCTGTTTGGACGATAGACGATACGTCAAAGGCATTCTATCAAGTTATTGATTTATCATTGGATTAATGTTTTTCATATAATAAAAATTGAGTAATAGGCTAAACTGTATATTTATATCTAAAACCATTTCAATACTATATGTTATGTATATTGAAATGGTATTTATTGACATCATCCACCGTTACCTTGCTACTCCTTGTACCTTCAGTAAATGTTAATCCACTTTCTCTTTCACTTATTGCGGGTAATCGAAAACGTTCCATAAAGTCTTTGGCTCGACGTACTTCTGGTCTCAAATAACTATTAAAATTATTAGCATGCTCAGCTTCTGCTAATAACGGATTAATAAATTGCATAACTGAGTGAATTGGTTGTTCAAAAGCGTTAATACTTCCATCTTGTAAGTTCAATACAACCCCATAGTTATGTGGTATACACGATGAAATCGCCCATTGTTCCCAAGATGAATTTACCCCATGATTGTTTAATACCTTTTTTACCGGCTCACCAATGTTATCCCCACCCATAAGCCAAATTCCTCCCGTAAGCGTTGATACAACATCGCTATTATTCTGAGGAGCTATTTGTGATAAAGTTGCAGTAACTGCTTGGTCTATCAAACTTATTATATTATGGTCAAAATGAATAACGGCTCCAGTCTGATTATTTTTATTGTATAGCGTTGCGACCACACAGGTTTGCGCATTCACAGAACATAAATAATTATTCTCATTATTAGTACTGTAACTAGATAAAACGCCTTCCCCTTGTAAAGCACAACGAAGATGACTTGGTGTTGCCCCTTCGGGTAAAGCATCTTGAATATGTTGAATGGTACCAAGGTATTGGTAATTAGCTTGTGTAGTTGTATTTTTTTGAAAAAGGTCAACAAACGGTTGGATCAGCGGTGGGATAGTCAGCATACCTTACCTTTTAAAATTGAGTGAGTATTACATCATTTATAATGTTTAATATTTCCATAATTAAGACATTAATACTTTCAATTTAATATATAATTTACTGAATTTTATTCGAGGATAATGGCGTATTCCAAAGCCTTATATCGAAAAGATATCGATGGTACTGCTATCGTGAATACTCATCCTGAAGTACCAATGAAGAGAAAAAGCTACCAGTTCCCCTGCCCGTTAACGTTAAGTTTCGCTAAAATCCCCCGTTGTCTGGTTAAAAAATTGCTAATAATGATTGTTAATGCTACATTTTATTTATCACAAACAGAATGTTGTAACTAAAAATGAACCCTAGACAAAAACTTATCGACACTTTCAATAACTTAGAGATTGAAATAAAACAACTTAGTCATTTATTATTAGAACAAGCTCAACTCGTCCCATTTGTAGCAAGTACGTTTATTTTACCTAATATAATCAAAGGTGAAGAAAATAACGAGATTAGCCATATTCCAGTTCAAAAATTAACTAGTCATAGCGCTATTGAAGCAACAATTAAGTTAATTAACCTACTGTTTATCCATAATAAATCTGAAGAAATTAGCAATAAATCGGCTATCCGTCTACCTGGTGTTATCTGTATCCAAACTGAATTAAAAACATATCGGGAATTTAATGCGTTAATATCAAAGATTAATGAATTAAAAGTACAGATAAAAACAATCGTTACACAAATAAATGAAACTCAACGTTTTGAATTTATAAGAGAAAGCCTTCATGGGTTATTAACATTAAATACCTATCGCACCCTCACCTCACTAGTCGATATTGATACCATTAATTTTGGATGGGCCAATAAAAAAATCATCAATAAAGTGACCAAAGAAACCGTATTAAGCCGTTTACAAGCAAGTTTAGAAAGTGGTCGCTGCCCTTTACATATCCCTAAAGAACATTGGCAATTACAAATAGAAAGCGATATTCAATTGATCTACTCGTTACCCCATGATGCGATTTTAAAAACTCAACGCCCTGTAAAAGTTCAGCCGATAGCGCGAGTCTGGGATAGTTCTCAACAAAAACAAACCCAATTTGCTTGCTCTACCCCCTTATTTGTTTTTGCCCTAGAGAAAACAGTTGCCGAAATAAAAGTTGGTGAATTACACGATTACCATGTAGATAATATCCCACTACGTAACCGGCCAAAAGCTAAGCCAGTAGAATTATTAATCCCACGTTTAAATTTATATATAGAACGTTAAAAAACACCCAATTGTTACCAATATGGGTGTTTCCTCAGTTTATTACATGATATTAGCAAGCCATAAAGTTTATGACTTCATGCTTCCAACCATGTCTTCTGGGCGAACCCATTCATCAAACTGTTCTTCTGTCAGATAATTTAATTTCAATGCTGATTGTTTTAGTGTTAACCCTTCTTTATGAGCTTTCTTAGCAATTTCAGCGGCTTTATCATAACCAATATGGGTATTTAAAGCGGTTACTAACATCAATGATTCATGCAGTAATTTTTCAATGCGCTCACGATTTGGTTCAATACCAATAGCACAATGTTCATTGAAACTACGCATACCATCAGCTAATAAACGGACAGATTGTAAGAAGTTATCAATTACCATTGGGCGAAAAACGTTAAGCTCGAAATTGCCTGATGCGCCACCAATATTAACTGCAACATCATTTCCCATCACTTGCGCACATAGCATTGTTAATGCTTCACACTGTGTAGGGTTAACTTTCCCTGGCATGATTGAACTGCCTGGTTCGTTCTCTGGTATCGCAATTTCACCAATGCCACAACGAGGACCTGATGCTAACCACCTAACATCATTCGCAATTTTCATTAATGAAGCCGCTAAGCCTTTCAGTGCACCATGAGCATGAACTAAGCTGTCACACGTTGCCAAAGCTTCAAATTTATTAGGTGCAGTGATAAATGGCTGACCCGTTAATTCGGCAATTTTTTTCGCAACACGAACTGCGTATTCAGGATGAGTATTCAACCCTGTACCGACAGCAGTACCACCCAGAGCAAGTTCACAAACATGAGGTATTGAATTCTCAATATGTTTTTCATTGTGTGCTAACATTGCAGCCCAGCCAGAAATTTCTTGGCCTAACGTCAATGGGGTTGCATCTTGTAAGTGGGTACGACCAATTTTGACGATATCTTTGAATTCTTTTGCTTTTGCATCTAAAGTTTTGTGTAAAACTTTTAGTTCTGGTAGTAGATGTTCGCGAATAGCAACCACCGCAGCGACATGCATGGCTGTTGGGAAAACATCATTTGAACTTTGGCTTTTATTAACATCGTCATTTGGGTGAATAAGGCGATCATTACCACGCTGGCCACCGAGGATTTCGCTACCACGGTTAGCTAATACCTCATTCATGTTCATGTTACTTTGCGTACCAGAACCCGTTTGCCATATAGCCAGTGGGAACTCTGTAGGGTGTTTGCCAGCTAATACTTCATCAGCAGCAGCAATGATTGCATCGCCACGCTCTTTGGCTAATAATCCTAGATCCATATTTACACTAGCGGCGGCTTTTTTTGTGATAGCGAGTGCGTGGATTAACGCGACAGGCATTTTTTCTACAGATATACGGAAATGTTCTAAAGAACGCTGCGTTTGCGCGCCCCACAAGTGGTCAGCAGGTACTTCAATAGGTCCCATTGAGTCTTTTTCAATGCGAGTGGCTGCCATTACTATCTCCTTAGGTACATATACAGAATAATTGATTTTAGAATCATCTGCTTGCAGGTAAGCAAATAACCGAGCAGTATAATGCCACAAATTGAATTTCATTTATGAGACTTAGTCGAGCTTATTGTACTGTAATGAAAAGGAAATGAGTTGATTTTTATAAAAAAGAGAATTTTGCTATGCTTAAAATGATAAACAAAGTCCAAAATTATGATTGGGGTAGTAAAACGGCCCTAACTAAGCTATATGGGCTCCCTAACCCTAACCACCTACCAATGGCTGAGCTTTGGATGGGGGCTCACCCCAAAGCGAGCTCAGAAGTTCTCGATGCGCAAAAAAATCAAACTGTCCCCCTTAACACCTTGATTGAGAGCGCCCCTGAATATTATTTGGGTTCGCATATCGCACAAACTTATCATCGATTACCGTACTTGTTTAAGGTACTGTGCGCTGCTCAACCGCTATCAGTACAAGTACATCCCAACAAAACCTATGCTGAGGTCGGGTTTGCTAAAGAGAATGCAGCGGGTATTCCAGTAGACTCACCTATTCGCAACTATAAAGATGATAACCATAAACCAGAATTAATTTATGCCTTAACACCTTTTAAAGCAATGAATGCATTTCGTCCATTGAATGAAATAGCACAATTGCTTGATTTTGTTTCAGCGGCTCATCCGGACATCCAACTATTTGTTCAAGACCCAACAGAAGAAAAGCTATCACGCCTATTTGCACAAATTCTTAATTTAACAGGTGAACAAAAAGAGCTCGCACTTGGAGTACTAAAAGCAGCTTTAAATAGTCGCCAAGGTGAACCGTGGAACTCAATAAAGCAAATGGCAAGTTTATACCCTGAAGATAATGGTTTATTTACCCCACTTCTTCTTAATGTTGTTGAACTGCAACCCGGTGAAGCGATGTTTTTATATGCAAGAACACCGCATGCTTATTTAGAAGGGGTTGGGTTAGAGGTCATGGCTAATTCAGATAATGTTCTGCGTGCAGGGTTAACAAATAAACACATAGATGTCCCTGAACTGATTGCGAATATTGACTTTAACCCTACGTCAGCAAAGGATTTATTAAGTATCCCCGAAAAATCTGGAAATATCTGGAAATATAATATTCCAGTAGAAGATTTTTCATTTAATATATATTCTATAAACAACTCGGAGGTTACTCTATCTAACGATACAGCCTCAATTTTATTTTGTATTGAAGGTCAGTTAGTTTTCCGTTCAGGTAATGAAGAAATATGCATAGATTCTGGTGAGTCTGTTTTTCTACCTGCTTATGAGAAAAGTATTACCATTAACGGCAATGGTAAGCTTGCCCGAGTTTTTAATAAGTAGTGTCATATTCTGTATTTAACCGTTTATTTTGTTAAAAAACGGTTATTTAAAACTTATATAATTTTATAAGTACGTTTATAACGTACTGAAAGGATGGATGTTTATAATGAAAAAGTCATTAGTCGCGGTTGGTGTTATTGTAGCTCTGGGCGCTGTATGGACGGGTGCATCGTGGTATACAGGTTCAAAAGTAAAAGATGAACTTGACAGAGTGATCCTCAAAACCAACGATTTTTTTGCTGTAAATGTGCCTGAAGCAGGTTTGAATTTCAAAGTAGAAAACTATGAAAAAGGCGTTTTCTCTTCTAAAGCTGACATCGTAATTACTTCAGCTGATTCAGTAACACCTGATGATTCTATCATATTTAAGACAAATATTGATCATGGCCCATTCCCATTATCACAAGTTGCTAAGTTTAATTTGTTGCCAAAACTGGCTGCTACTCAAATAGAATTAGCAAATAATGCAACAACTAAAGAGCTTTTTGAAGCAACCAAAGGAAAGCCGTTTGTTAATGGTTCTGCTGTCATTGGTTATAGCAAAAGTATCGATACTAACTTAGAGCTTATCCCAGTTGAATATAGCAAAGATGATATTTCGCTATCGTTTAGCGGCTCTAAATTTGATGTTTCAACTACAGCAGACTTAGAGTCTGTCGATGCATCAATAATCACTGATAACTTTGTGATGGGTAAAGCAGATAAATCAGAAACAATGACCGTTAAAGGGTTAAAATTAGTTTCTAATGTCAAAAAATCACAATATGGTTTCTACACAGGAACACAAGAATTTGTGATTGCAGATACAGACTTCAATATCCCAGAAACAAAATTCTCATTTAAAGATTTTAAAATCGCCAGTGATACTTCTATCAACGGTGAAGATGTTAAAGGCAACATTTCTTACAGTATTGGTGACATTAAAGCATTAGAACAAAATTTAGGTTCAGGCCAAGTCACTGTTGCAATTGAAAAACTAGATGCTAAAGCATTAGGTAAATTTGTAGAACAATACAACAAAGCCTTAGCAGAAGGTTTAGCAACTGGTGACCCATCAGAAGCTACTGAACGTTTAGCCATGGAAATGATGTCAACCACATTGCCTGAGCTAATGAAAAGCAAACCTGTATTCACAGTTAGCCCGCTATATTGGAAAAATGAAGCTGGCCAAAGCTCTGTTGACTTAAATGTCACTTTCAATAAATGGAACCAAGACGAAATCACCGCGTTGGCAATGTCTAATAA
The DNA here is from genome assembly GCF_049545585.1 of Providencia sp. NPDC089933. Lineage (NCBI taxonomy): Bacteria > Pseudomonadati > Pseudomonadota > Gammaproteobacteria > Enterobacterales > Morganellaceae > Providencia > Providencia sp. NPDC089933. The sequence goes on along the minus strand of NZ_JBMWDT010000009.1, from coordinate 180,040 downwards.
AGTTGATGAAGCATTCAAACAATTGATTTCTTCTTTTGATTTTAACCTGAAGCTGAATAAGCCAATGGTAATTGAATCCATGACACAAGCCATGATTTTAGACCAAGGCGTTCCAGTTGATGCTGAAACTAAAAAAGAAATGAAAGGTATGGTGACATCTGAATTTGCAGGTGTACAGCAAATGTTGACTTCGGATATGTTCTCTTCCCCGTTTGAAGAAATGTTTATGACCGATGAAGAACGCGCTGAAAAAGCTAAACAGAAAAAATCACCTTGGATGATTGATAGCGAAAATGATTTAACAATGACGATCAAATTCGCTGGTAACGACCTGACATTCAACAATGATAAGTACACCTTAGCTGAGTTCTTGACTAAGATGAAAATCATGTCTGGACCTGAAGACGAGTTAGAATATGACGCTCAACCAGCTCCAGGTGCGGAAATCGCACCAGAAATTGGTAATGAGCCTGAGTTAGCACCACAAGCTGAAACACCTGCTAACTAATCAAACTCAAGCTAATAGAAAAAACGCTAGTCAATTATGACTGGCGTTTTTTTTATCACCAACATTTCGGTGATGCACATCACAAATTAAATGTAATCTTTTATCATGTTTCACATTTTACGTGATTTACAATTGCTTTTAGCTAAATAACGGCCAAAATAAGGAAAGAAAACAGATAAAGGATCATCCCGTGATAAATACCCGTCTCCCTTTAACCGACTTACACCGTCACCTTGATGGTAATATCCGACCGGAAACTATTCTTTCACTAGCTGAACAGCACCATATTCAATTACCCGCAATAGAACTTGAGGCATTACGCCCTCATGTACAAATTATAGGACAGGAAGCTGATTTAGTCGGTTTTTTGTCAAAATTAGATTGGGGGGTTTCAGTACTCGCTGATTTAGATGCCTGCCGCCGTGTTGCATTTGAAAATGTAGAAGATGCGTTTAATGCGGGGATTGATTATGCAGAGCTTCGTTTTTCACCTTACTACATGGCGATGAAGCACCACTTACCTGTCGAAGGTGTCGTGGAAGCGATTATTGATGGTGTACAAGCAGGTTGCAAACAATTTGAAATCAAAATTAATTTGATCGGAATTTTAAGTCGCACGTTTGGGCAGCATGCTTGCTCTACTGAATTACAAGGGCTTTTAGCTCATCGCCATCATTTGTGTGCTTTAGACCTCGCTGGAGATGAACTTGGTTTTCCAGGGGAATTATTTGAGTCTCACTTCATAAAAGCCAGAGATGCAGGTTTAAATATTACCGTTCATGCAGGTGAGGCTGCGGGAGCAGAGAGTATTTGGCATGCAATTAATGTATTAGGTGCGCAACGAATTGGCCATGGTGTAAAAGCAATTGAAGACCCCGCTCTAATTGATTATTTAGTGAAGCACCAAATCGGTATGGAAAGTTGCTTAACTTCCAATATCCAAACTAGCACTGTCTCATCATTAGCTAAACACCCGTTAAAGGCCTTTTTACAGCATGGGGTATTAGCATCAATAAATACTGATGACCCAGCAGTGCAAGGAATTGAGTTACGTTATGAATATGAAGTCGCTGCACCACAAGCAGGCTTGACCGCTGCTGAAATCGAGCAAGCTCAACGTAATGGCCTTGCTATCGCATTTTTATCCACAAATGAGAAAAATGCACTGTTAGAAAAAGCAGCTAAACGATAAAAACTAAAGGGCATCACACTGGGTGCCCTCATCCATTCCATTCACTGCATTTTGACCCGCCCTTTTTCCCTAGTAAGCCATTAATTAGAACCGAGTTAATGTATGTTCTTTATAAAAAAACACCCACAGTATGTTGTAACTAAAATAGAATGAAAGTAAACAGCATTGACTTAAGGTGGTGCCATATCCTCAAGTCAATAATATATTATTTAGTTAATAACCGTTTAGCGTAACGCTGAGCCAATACAGCACTAACCATCAGCTGAATTTGGTGGAAAATCATTAAAGGAAGTAAGATCACCCCTACCGTTGCCGCAGGAAACAATACATTAGCCATTGGAACCCCATTAGCTAAACTTTTTTTAGACCCACAAAATACAATAGTAATCTCATCTTCTTTACTAAAACCAAGCAAGCGTGCGGCTAATGTGTTAACCACTATGACAATAAATAAAATGACACAAGTGACAACCACTATCATCAGTAAAGAAAATGCGTCGATTTTCTGCCATATTCCCTCAACGACAGCTTCACTAAATGCAACATAAACAACTAATAGTATAGAGGAACGGTCAGTTATATTGACTAATTTACGGTGGCGATTAATCCAATTAACAATTAAAGGTCGCGCTAAGTGCCCTACTACAAATGGTAACATTAACTGTAATAATATAGAGCCAATTGCATTAAGCGTATCGACCGCCTGGCTACCATCTGCATCCATTAAAGCACCGACTAAAATAGGAGAAAGGAATACGCCAAGAATACTGGATGCTGAAGCGCTACAAATCGCCGCCGCTATATTACCACCTGCAACTGAAGTAAAGGCAATCGCGGACTGTACCGTCGCAGGTAATGCACAAAGGTACAAAAACCCCATATAGACAGTGGGTGACATCCATTCAGGAACGATGACAGCGAGCCCTAATCCTACAATAGGAAATAAAATAAACGTGCTCGCAAAAACTAACAGGTGCAGACGCCAATGGCCTATACCTGCCACTATTGATTCCCTTGATAACTTTGCACCATGCATAAAGAACAACAATGCGATTGCGGCAGTTGTTAGATATTGAAAGCCCGTTTTTATTTCCCCTTCACAAGGAAAAAGGCTAGCAATAATTACAACGCCTATCATGATAAGTAAAAATGGGTCTATTCTTAGTTTAGCTAGCAGGTTCATTCTGTTTTCCATAATAAAAGCCAGTTACATAGACTGGCTTTATGATAGGTCGTGGACTCAAAAAATTGATTCAATAGTACGCTTTTCTGTTGCTGAACGTATTCCTGCTTCGATAAGCTTCATGATATCAATAGCTTCACTTGGTGTGACCGGATTGGGTTTATTATGGCGTATCGCATCATAAATAGCTTGGTAATACCCACCATAATTACCTTTTTCGTTAGGCCAAGGTTGTGTGATAAGCGCCTCACCTTGTGACAGGGTCACGATTCCAGTGTTGTCATCTACGCCCCACTTTTCACCTTCTGGTTTCATTCCACTTTTTAGACAATCTTCTTGCGGGTCTAAACCATACTTTACATAGCTACCATTCATACCATGAATAACATAAATTGGCATAGGTGCGGCTGCTAACGTGGTCGCATGTAAAACCACCTTTTTAGTTGCATATTGTAATATGACATGAAAGTAGTCTACCGCTTCCGCATTCGGGCGGATCATAGCAAGATCAGCGGTGATCCCCATCGGCTTACCAAAATATTGCAGTATTTGGTCTAATAAGTGGGGTCCTAAATCATACCAAATACCTGAGCCCGGAATATTCGCTTCACGCCATCTTTGCCTTACCATTGGCCGGTAGCGATCAAAGTGTGACTCATAATATTTAATATCACCAAGACAACCATCTTGAAGTATTTTTTTGACAGTTAGAAAGCCAGAGTCCCACCGACGATTATGATAGATAGAAAGCAATTTCCCTGACTGTTCTGCTTGTTGTTTAAGTTGTTCTGCTTGTGCAACGTCTAGAGTAAATGGTTTATCAACAACCACATGTTTGCCCGCGGATAATGCCGCTTTAGCTAAAGGAAAGTGAGTTTCATTTGGCGTTGGGATCACCACTAATTCAATGTCATTATCAGCAAAAATAGCTTCTGGAGATGCAACAACATTGACATTTGGCCAATCCGCCTTAACTTTGTTAGGGTCACTCGTTGAAATTGCAGTTAAATCATACTCTTTTAGAAAACCTAAGAAAGGCGCATGAAAGGTTTTACTTGCATAGCCATAACCTATGACCCCTACTTTAATCGGTTTAGACATATTGACCTCATACAAAAACAAACTCAGAAAGATATAAAAAGTACCATCAGAATGAATTAAATGGCAAATATATCTATGATAGGATTATAAAATACCCTAGGATCTTCTACCGCTATTTTGCAAAAATGGATGTTTACTTATGTCTTCAGTTTATAATGCTAACCGTATCACTGGCTGGTTACTGCTGCCAGCTATGTATCTGTTGCTAACGTTTTTAGCCGTATGCAGTATGACAGTCATGTATTGCATTAAATTTTATGAAATTGTGAGCACAGTTGATAATTGGGCAAGCTATATTCCCTTGGCATGGTATCTATCATTTGCTATCGCAATTGCCATGACATTATTTAGTATTCATGTACTGCAACTGATGTTTGCTCATTCAAAACATTTTCCACGTCGTTTTATTATTTGGTTACTTATCTTATTGTTATTAGGTATAAAAACATTTGCATTTTCACCTATTGATGATAATACCGCCTTACAAGTGCTTGCCTGGCCATTACTTGGAGCCGGTTTCTTCGTCCCTTACTTAAAACGTTCACAGCGTGTAAAAATGACTTTCACACAAGATCGATAAGCGCCAGATAAATTGCTTGATATCATAATGATAGTTTAGCTGGCTTAGGTCAGTTTTTGTTCTTTTTTCATTTCAGGCAATAGCATGACTGATTATCTACTACTCTTTATTGGAACGGTGTTGGTTAACAACTTCGTCCTTGTAAAATTTCTTGGTTTATGCCCCTTTATGGGGGTGTCAACTAAGCTTGAACCCGCTATAGGAATGGGGTTAGCAACAACCTTTGTTCTAACATTAGCTTCGATAAGCTCATGGTTGATTGACACCCTGATACTTGTTCCACTCGATCTTATCTATTTACGCACGCTAAGCTTTATTTTGGCGATAGCTGTAGTAGTTCAATTTACTGAAATGGTTGTCAGAAAAACTAGCCCTACGCTTTATCGCTTATTAGGTATTTTCTTACCACTAATTACGACTAACTGCGCGGTTCTTGGCGTTGCATTACTAAATATCAACATGTCCCATACTTTTATGCAATCTGCCGTCTACGGCTTTGGTGCAGCTGTTGGGTTCTCATTAGTAATGGTGTTATTTGCCGCAATCAGAGAGCGGCTAGCTGTTGCCAATGTCCCTGCCCCGTTTCGTGGCTCATCAATTGGCTTAATTACTGCCGGCTTGATGTCACTCGCATTTATGGGCTTTAGTGGTTTGGTGAAATTCTAATGATGTCAGTCTGGATTGCTATCGGTATATTAGCCGTTTTTGGTCTTATATTTGGCCTTATTTTGGGCTATGCCTCTTTGCGTTTTAAAGTTGAAGCTGACCCTATCGTTGAACAAGTCGAAGCGATTTTACCCCAAAGCCAGTGTGGTCAATGTAGCTACCCAGGTTGCCGCCCCTATGCAGAAGCCGTGGCTAACAATGGGGAAATGATCAACAAATGTGCACCTGGTGGTGAGCAAGTTATGTTAAAAATTGCTGAGCTACTAAATGTTGATCCACAACCTATTGATGGTGACGAAGCGGCACAAAACCCTGTGCGTAAAGTGGCTATCATTGATGAACAAAACTGTATTGGTTGTACCAAGTGCATTCAAGCTTGCCCTGTTGATGCTATTGTTGGCGCGACCCGCGCTATGCACACTGTGATTGAAGATTTATGTACGGGCTGTGACCTGTGTGTTGCCCCGTGCCCTACTGATTGTATTGAACTTGTTCCTGTGAAAACGACTACCGCTAACTGGAAATGGGATTTAAACGCCATTCCCGTTAAAAATATTAATGTTGAACCCAATGAACAGCCATTAACGCAAGCGAGAGGTAATACTCATGCTTAAGCTGTTTAGTTGGTTAAAAAAAGAGAATATTTGGGATTTTAACGGCGGTATTCATCCGCCTGAAATGAAATTGCAATCAAGTCAAACCCCCATGCGTATTGCTTCAGTGCCTAATGAGTTAATTATACCATTACAGCAGCATCTAGGCCCTGAAGGTGAATTAATTGTGCAAGTGGGTGAATATGTCCTAAAAGGCCAGCCCCTCACTAAAGGATTGGGTCGTACAGTACCTGTTCATGCCTCTACATCTGGCGTAATAACAGCCATTGAACCGATGGTAACAGCGCACCCATCAGGTTTGAAAGAGCTATGTGTTCGTATTCAATCGGATGGCAATGATACCTGGTGCACATTGAGTCCTGAAGCAGATTACACACAATTGTCTCAAGCTGAATTACTGCAAAAAATAGAGCAAGCGGGTATTGCGGGTCTTGGTGGTGCTGGCTTCCCTACTGCCTCAAAATTAGCAGGTGGAAAAGAAGCAATTAAAACCTTAATTATTAATGCTGCCGAGTGTGAACCGTATATCACTGCAGATGATAGGTTAATGCAAGAACATGCTCAGGAAGTTATCGAAGGTTGCCGAGTATTACAGCACTTATTAAACCCAGACCAAGTCTTAATTGGGATTGAAGATAATAAACCAGAAGCGATCCGCGCTTTAAAACACGCGCTGAGCAAACAAGATCAACAGATATTCATACGGGTTATACCAACCAAATACCCATCAGGTGGTGCTAAGCAGCTCACAAAAATATTAACCGGTAAGGAAGTCCCTTCTGGTGCCCGTTCATCACAAATTGGCGTATTAATGCAAAATGTAGGCACCGTAGTGGCGATAAAACGCGCGGTTATTGATGGGCAACCATTGATTGAACGTGTAGTGACCGTTACTGGTGATGCTATTAGCAAACCGGGGAATTTTTGGACTCGTTTAGGCACTCCTGTTAAACACCTATTACAACAAGCAGGTTTTAATCCAGAGCTGGAACAAATGGTAATCATGGGCGGGCCATTAATGGGCTTTACCCTACCGGACCTAAATGTACCTGTTGTTAAAATTTGTAATTGCCTGTTGGTTCCAACATCTGAAGAAATGGGGGCTGAATCTCCCGAAGAAGCTTGTATCCGCTGTGGGCTGTGTGTAGAAGCATGCCCAGCTGCTTTGTTACCCCAACAGCTTTATTGGTTTAGCAAAGGCGAAGAACATGAAAAAGCACAAAAGCACAATCTGTTCGACTGTATTGAGTGTGGAGCATGCGCCTATGTTTGTCCTAGTAATATTCCGCTAGTTCAATATTACCGCCAAGAAAAAGCAGAAATTCGTGAAATTGCCCAAGAGGAACGCCGAGCCGCAGAAGCAAAACTTCGTTTTGAAGCTAAGCAATTACGGATGGAACGAGATAAGAAAGCACGTGAAGAGCGGCATAAGAAAGCCGCCGTACAAGTTGATAGCGCTGGTAAAGACGCTGTTAATGCGGCTTTAGCTCGGGTCAAAGCAAAACAAAGTACCGCCTCTGATCCGGTTAAAATCATTTCAGGCGAATTACCAGATAATAGTGCTGTCATTGCAGCCCGTGAAGCACGTAAAGCACAAGCTCGAGCTAAACAAGCTGAGAAATTAGCAGCGGCTCAAGTTGAGCAGAACAATCCAGACACTCACGATGACCCACGCAAAGCAGCGGTAGCGGCTGCCATTGCCCGCGCTAAGGCCAAGAAAGCGGCTCAGCAACCTACTGCCGCTGAACCGGTGGCAGAAACAACCCCCGATACAGATGTTGACCCACGCAAAGCAGCGGTAGCGGCTGCTATTGCCCGCGCTAAGGCCAAGAAAGCGGCTCAGCAACCTACTGCGGCTGAACCGGTGACAGATACAACTCCCGATACAGATGTCGACCCGCGCAAAGCGGCGGTAGCGGCTGCTATTGCCCGTGCTAAGGCGAAAAAAGCGGCTCAGCAACCTACTGCGGCTGAACCGGTGGCAGACACAACTCCCAATACAGATGTCGACCCGCGCAAAGCGGCGGTAGCGGCTGCCATTGCCCGCGCTAAGGCCAAGAAAGCGGCTCAGCAACCTACTGCGACTGAACCGGTGGCAGACACAACCCCCGATACAGATGTCGACCCACGCAAAGCGGCGGTAGCGGCTGCTATTGCCCGCGCTAAGGCCAAGAAAGCGGCTCAAGCAGAGCAAGTTGCCCAAGAAGAGTTAACTCCAGCCGCAAAACAACCTATTGAAGAAGAAACTGACCCGCGGAAAATTGCGGTTGCTGCTGCTATAGCTCGAGTAAAAGCGAAGCAGGCTCAAAAACAAAATGAACAAATGACGACAGAGTAAGTGATAACCAGATGAAATTTAGGCCTATTGACGCAAAAAATCGCCGTTTAAAAATTGCGAGTGCACCATTTACTCATAACAAACAAAGCACGAGTTTAGTCATGCTTTGGGTACTTTTAGCTGCAATACCTGGTATCGCAGTTCAAATTTATTTTTTTGGGGTTGGCACTCTGTTCCAAATATTGTTAGCCATGTTAACAGCCGTACTAACGGAAGCTGTTTCTATTAGGCTACGTGAAAAGCCCATTGTTCCTGTATTGAAAGATAATTCAGCGATTGTCACTGCCTTATTATTAGGGGTTAGTCTTCCCCCTTTAGCCCCTTGGTGGCTTATCGTCTTAGGGACTTTCTTTGCGATTACTATTGCTAAACAATGTTACGGTGGTTTAGGTCAGAACCCTTTTAACCCAGCGATGGTGGGTTATGTGGTGTTATTAATCTCTTTCCCTGTCCACATGACAAATTGGCTTCCACCACATGAGTTACAGAACCTTTCTATCTCACCCTTAGATAGTTTGTCCGTCATTTTTAATGGTCATACCTTAACGGGTATCTCTCTTGAACAGCTTCGAACAGGAGTTGACGGAATGAGCCAAGCAACCCCTCTGGACAGTTTTAAAACCGGTTTGCTGACCCATTCAGTCACCGAAGTACTACAGCAACCTATTTTACAAGGGTCACTAGCAGGGATTGGTTGGCAATGGGTCAACGTTGCTTACCTGATTGGTGGTTTAATTATGATCAACCGCCGGATAATTAGCTGGCACATACCGCTTTCGTTCTTAGGGACATTGGCAATTTTATCCGTAGTTAGCTATTTAATTGATGACAGCCGCTTTGCACCACCACTGGTTCAATTACTTTCAGGTGCCACGATGTTAGGCGCATTTTTCATTGCGACAGACCCAGTGACTGCCTCAACAACCCCTAAAGGTCGAATTATTTTTGGTGTAATAATTGGTTTCTTGGTTTGGGTGATCCGTGTATTTGGCGGCTATCCAGATGCTGTCGCATTTGCAGTGTTATTGGCGAATATAACCGTACCGTTAATTGATTACTATACGCAGCCACGTGCGTACGGTCATGGACATAAATAAGGGCCACCGATGTTAAATACAATGCGACGCCATGGTGTCATCTTAGCTATCTTTGCAGCAGGAACTACCGCTCTGAGTGCAGTTGTCTATACGTTAACTAAAGATACCATTGCTAAACAAGCTGCTATTATGCAGAAAAAGTTACTCGACCAAGTTATACCTAGCAATTTATATGATAATGATTTAACCAAAGAATGTTATTTAGTCAAAAATGAAGCCATACTGGGCAATACGCAACCAAGGCACCTCTATATTGCCCGTAAAAATGGTGAACCTGTTGCTGCTGCTTTAGAAACAACGGCTTTAGATGGTTATTCAGGTGCAATTCATCTATTAGTAGGTACCGATTTCAACGGGACAGTCCTTGGTGTTCGAGTCACTGAACACCATGAAACGCCTGGTCTAGGTGATAAAATTGAGACACGCATTTCAGATTGGATCACCTATTTTAGTGGTAAAAAGATTAATTCAGATAATGACCCCAAATGGGCAGTTAAAAAAGACGGCGGCGAGTTTGACCAATTTACAGGGGCAACCATAACCCCTCGTGCGGTGGTCAACGCCACTAAACGCACCGCCGTTTTTATGCAACATGTTCCGCAACAACTGTCGAATTATCCGAGCTGTGGAGAAGAATAATGAGTGAAACTAAAGACCTGTTACTGCAAGGGTTATGGAAAAATAACTCAGCTTTGGTCCAATTATTAGGGCTTTGCCCTCTCCTTGCTGTTTCATCAACAGCAACAAATGCCCTAGGCCTCGGTTTAGCGACTACATTAGTTTTAGTTTGCACTAATATTGCGGTGTCTGCGCTGCGACGTTGGGTACCATCAGAGATCCGTATTCCAATCTATGTCATGATTATTGCTTCGGTGGTGAGTGCAGTACAAATGTTAATTAATGCGTATGCATTTGGGCTATATGAGTCTCTTGGTATTTTTATCCCGCTGATCGTCACTAACTGTATTGTCATTGGCCGTGCAGAGGCATATGCATCGCGTAACCCTGTTCCATTATCAGCGTTAGATGGGTTCGCCATGGGATTAGGAGCAACAGCGACCTTATTTGTGCTTGGCTCTATTCGTGAAATTTTAGGCAATGGAACTTTATTTGATGGCGCTGACCTTTTATTAGGTTCTTGGGCAACATCTCTTCGTATTGAGGTATTACACCTTGATTCTCCTTTTTTACTCGCTATGCTACCTCCGGGCGCCTTTATTGGCCTAGCCTTGCTATTAGCGGCAAAATACCTAATTGATGAAAAAATGAAGAAAAGAGCTGCTTTACAATTGGGCCAACAACCCACTCGTGAGTATGAAAAACAACAAGGTTGTGGCAGCCATATTTCTTAATAATGATATTATTGTGAGCAATGAATAAATCAAAACGTATTGAAATACTAACTCGTCTACGCGATAACAACCCACATCCTACGACAGAGTTACAATTTAACTCCCCGTTTGAGTTACTGATAGCTGTTTTGCTTTCCGCTCAAGCGACTGATGTGAGCGTCAATAAAGCAACGGCAAAACTATACCCCGTCGCAAATACCCCCGAAGCCATAATGGCTCTCGGCGTCGATGGTATTAAAGAATATATTAAAACTATCGGGTTATTTAATACCAAAGCAGAAAGCGTATATAAAACCTGTAAGATTTTAGTCGAAAAGCACCACAGCCAAGTACCCGAAGATAGAGATGCACTCGAAGCCTTGCCCGGCGTAGGCCGTAAAACAGCAAATGTTGTGCTTAACACCGCGTTCGGTTGGCCAACTATTGCGGTTGATACTCATATTTTTCGGGTATGTAATCGCACTAATTTTGCACCGGGGAAAAATGTCGTTGAAGTCGAAGAGAAACTACTCAAGGTTGTTCCTGCAGAGTTTAAAGTCGATTGCCATCATTGGTTTATTTTACATGGCCGTTATACCTGTATTGCACGCAAACCTCGTTGCGGCTCCTGTATTATTGAAGATTTATGTGAATTTAAAGAAAAAATATACCCTGAAGATTAACTTAGTTATGGCTCTATTTGGTTATAGGAAAAACAGTCTGTTAGCGACTAATCTTGTTTGTAACGCATTTTTTCCTTGCTCTAAGACTTTGTCTTACGTAACAATAGAGCCAAACTCAACCTCAATTAAACGGTAAGTATGTTTCAAAACAACCCACTGCTCGCGCAACTTAAACAGACGTTACATGCCCAGACCCCACGCGTTGAAGGGCTGGTAAAAAGCACAGAAAAAGGTTTTGGCTTTCTCGAAGTTGATGGCCAAAAAAGTTACTTTATTCCACCTCCACAAATGAAAAAAGTAATGCACGGTGACCGTGTAATTGCCAGTGTTCATACAGATAAAGACCGTGAATTTGCTGAACCGGAAGAGCTTGTTGAGCCTTTTTTAGATAGGTTTGTTGGGAAAATTCAGAAAAAAGAAAATGATAATCGCTTATTTGTCATTCCCGACCATCCTTCACTCAAAGATATGATTTCCTGCCGTCCCATTAACGGCCTTACCCACGAATTTAAGCAAGATGATTGGGTTGTTGCCCACATGCGTCGTCACCCTTTAAAAGGTGATAAAGGCTTTTATGCAGAAATTACCGAATACATTACTGAGGGTGATGACCATTTTGCACCTTGGTGGGTAACGTTACGGCGTCACCAATTAGACCGTGACGAACCGCAAATGGTTGATAGTGAACGTGACGATCAAGGCATTGAACGGACTGACTTAACCCATTTGCATTTCGTTACTATTGATAGCGCAAGCACTGAGGATATGGATGACGCCCTGTATGTTGAAAAAACAGCAGATGGCGATTTAAAACTTTTCATCGCCATTGCCGACCCTACAAGCTATATCCACGAAGGGAGTGAACTTGATAAACTGGCATTAGCGCGCTCTTATACCAACTATTTGCCCGGTTTCAATATCCCGATGCTGCCGCGTAAATTATCTGATGACCTGTGCTCCTTACGCCCAAATTTACGTCGCCCTGCTTTAGTTTGTACAACGTTAATTAAATCAGATGGTAGTATCGATAATAATATTGAGTTTTTCAGTGCTTGGGTTGAATCAAAAACAAAACTGGTTTATGAGGAAGTCTCTGATTGGCTTGAAAATGTAGGTACTTGGCAACCAGCAAATGATACAGATAAACAGCAAATCGAACTACTCAAAGAAATGGCTGATAAACGGTTACAATGGCGTGAAAATAATGCTTTAGTCTTTAAAGACCGCCCAGATTATCGTTTCGTGCTAGATGATAAAGGAAATGTAGTAGATATCGTTTCTGAACGTCGTCGCAGCTCAAATCGTATTGTTGAAGAAGCAATGATCACCGCTAACCTCTGCGCAGCTGCTGTATTAAAAGAAAAATTAGGTTTTGGCGTATTCAACGTGCATATGGGGTTTGAACCTCTGCAAATTGAACAGGTTGTCCAAACACTCAAAGACCATGGTATTGAAACAACTGCTGAGTCTTTGCTATCCCTAGAAGGTTTCCGCCAACTACGTCGTCAGTTAGATGCACAACCAACCCAATTCCTTGATAGCCGCATCCGTCGTTACCAAACCTTTGCAGAGGTTAAAGCGGACCCCGGTCCACACTTTGGTTTAGGTTTTGATGCATATGCCACATGGACTTCCCCAATCCGGAAATATACCGATATTGTTAACCATCGGCTATTAAAGTCCATCATTGCAGGCAAACCTTCACCTGATAAACCCTCAGAGGAACTATCAATAAAACTAGCCGAACGCCGTCGTGCCAACCGCATGGCGGAACGTGATGTTGGGGACTGGTTATATTCTCGATACTTAAAACCATTTGCAGGGACTGACACAAAGTTCCCAGCAGAAATCATTGATATCACCCGTGGCGGTATACGAGTTCGGTTAGTGGATAATGGCGCAGTCGCATTTGTTCCTGCACCGTTTATTCATAGTGTACGTGATGAAATCCAATGTAGCCAAGAAACCGGGGCTGTACTCATTAAAGGTGAACAAGCCTATCAATTGAACGATATTATTAACGTTACTATCGCAGAAGTTCGTATGGAAACACGTAATATTGTTGCACGCCCAGCAGAATAACTATTCTTGTGCTAATATTTAAAGACCATAAGTTAATGCTTATGGTCTTTTCTTTGTCTAACAATCCGTCATTTGGTTAAAGTTCGCATTAAACGTTAAATTTCGCTGTCCTTGCAAAACATTTTCCTGATTATTCTTATTCGTAATTGTACGTGTCATGGTATTTTATGATTTGTCTAATACGCACTAAGGGTTATAAAAATGAAAATAGTCAGCAAACGTATTTTATCATTCATGGTGATCGCCACTGTCGCTATTAGTGTCAGTGCGTGTTCCAACATGTCTAAGCGTGATAAAAACACAGCAATTGGTGCAGGTGTAGGTGCTGTTGGTGGTGCTGTCCTAACGGGAGGAAGTTCATTAGGTACCGTAGGTGGTGCTGCTATTGGTGGGATTATCGGTCATCAGGTTGGCAAATAAGGCACTACTAACTACACTTTGCCCGCGCTTTCATTCACGCTCCTTAGTTTTTAAATAGCGCTCTTTACGAGCGCTATTTTATGGCTTTAGCCACCCGCTAATTTAACTTGAAAACCTTTGGCTTCGAGGTGTTGTTTTATCACATCGCGCTTATCACCTTGAATTTCGATATTACCCTCTTTTACTGCACCACCACAGCCGCATTTTTTTTTAAGTTCTGCAGCCAGTTTATTTAGTTCAGTATCGTCAAGATCAGTTCCAGTGATCACACAAACCCCTTTCCCTTTACGTCCAGAAGTCTCACGGCGTATCCTTACCACTCCATCACCTTTGGGCCTTTCGATTTGTGGTTTTTCTTCTGCTATACGCCCTACATCTGTACTGTAGACCAATCGGCTGTTGTGTTCACTCATACTAAACCTTTAATAGATTGATTGATTTGCTGTAAGGTCAATGCGGGGTTTTCACTACGCGTTATAGGCCGGCCAATAACCATATAATCTACCCCTGCTTTTATTGCATCTTGTGGCGTCATAATACGACGCTGATCACCAACCTCACTCCCAGCAGGACGGATACCTGGGGTGACTAATTTAAAGTCAGAGCCGCATAATGTTTTCAGTCGTTGTGCTTCATGGGCGGAACAAACCACACCATCAAGACCACATTCTTTAGTGAGCAAAGCCAATCGTTCTGCATGTATAGCAGGAGATACGTTAATACCCACACCCACTAAGTCAGACTCATCCATACTGGTTAACACGGTCACAGCCGTCAACAACGGTGCCTCTTTCCCATAGACCTCAAGTGCTTGGCGGGCAGCTTCCATCATTCGAGCACCGCCACCAGCATGAACATTTACCATCCATACCCCCATTTCTGCAGCAGCAGCTACAGCACGAGCAACGGTATTCGGAATATCATGGAATTTTAAATCTAAAAAAACATCAAAACCACGCTCATGGAGCGATTTAACAAATTGAGGACCATTAAAAGTGAACATTTCTTTGCCTACTTTTAAGCGGCAATCACGAGGATCTAAGCGCTCAACAAACGCCAAAGCTGCGTTAGCATCTTCATAATCAAGTGCCACAATGATTGGCGAATATGTCTGGTTCTCAGTTGACGAAATCATTTCTTAGCCTTTAAAAAGTCATATTTATTTGAAAAAAAGTGACGCTGTCACTGCCCATCTAACCCGCGAATTGGTTTTATTGTGTCCCAAGAGCGACAAGATGGGCAATGCCAATATAATGAGTGCGAAGTGAAACCGCATTTATGGCAGCGATAATCCGGTTTTGTGCGAATTTGTTCCCCGACCATTTTACGTAATAAGATCAAGCTTTCTTTTGCTCGACCTTCTTCAGCTTCTTGTAAATGGTAGTCCATTAAGCGATAGAATAAGCGCATGGTTGGGTGACGTTGAATTTGGTCATTAATGTAACTCGCCGCAGCTTCATGATTTTGTTGTTCAACGATAATATCTGCAAGATAGAGTTCGGCAATTGCACCTGAATTACCCGCAACACATTGACGAAGGTAATTCTCCCATTCATTAGATTGCCCTGTATGTTGATAACAGTCATAAAGTAAAGGAAGAGTATCTGCAACAAGTTCTCTATCTTGTTCATAGACCTGTTTTAGCACATTAATTGCTTTATCATAATTACCTTGCTCAATAAATAACCGCCCTTTCATTATTGAGACACGAGCACAGTTTTTATCCGCTTGTTCTGCTTTATTTAATAATGTAAGGGCATCGTCAAGGTCATCACTGGCTAATTGTTGAGTCGCTAACTCACAGTAAAAATGTGCAATCTGTTCACGTAATTCATTATGACCTAACTTTACCAATTTACCGGCGGCCTCAATGGCATTTGTCCAATCACTCGTTAATTGATAAATATTTAAAAGCGATTGTAATGCACTGAGTTTGAAATCCACCTCATCAGTGAGTTGTTGGAACATGCTTTCAGCACGGTCATAAACCCCCGCCGCCATATAATCACGACCAAGTTGCTGAGTTGCCAAAAGACGCTGTTCAAAAGATAACGCCGCACTTTCCACCAGCGATTGGTGAATACGAATGGCGCGTTCAACTTCCCCGCGTGAACGAAATAAATTACCGAGAGTAAGGTGGGCTTCAAAAGCGGAGCTATCTTCATTTTTTAGCATATCGAGGAATAAATCGACAGCTTTATCTTGTTGATTAGATAATAGAAAGTTCACGCCTGTCACATAATCACGTGACAAGCGATTCGCATGTTGTTGCTTATCTTGTTGAGCACTTCTGCGCCCCATGTACCAACCATAAGCAGCAGCGACTGGTAGCAGCAGAAACAGCAACTCGAACATACAGGATTATTCCTTGTTCTGAGCCGTCACTAATGAGGTTGAGTCAGAAATATTACTTTCTCCAGCACCTAATTGTGATTCTAAACGTCTAATTTTACGACGTGCATTTTTTAGACTAACTACCATGCGCAGATAGAATACCGCACACACCAACCAGCCTAGCACAAAACCGACACCAAAAAGTGATGCAAGCAGGGTCGATAATGAGAAATCCCCTTTTGCAATCAGGTAGTTAAATGTAATAACCTGATCATTGCTTGAACCTAGCGTAATCGAAATAATAAAAAATGCGACAGCTAGTAATAAAATCAGAAAGTATTTCACATTTTTTCCCGTTATCAGTTCTTATTCATTCAATAATATCTACCTGATAAGGTAGCATTTCCAGCGCATTCAGACAAAGTAATTTATTTTATACAACGCTTAATTCAACCTAAAAATACCCTATCTATCACTGCTTGCTGAAAGATTAGTCTGCTTTGCTTCTAAACCAACGAAATTGCAATACCCCGTACCCTAATATTGCAAAGCTAGCGCTGATGACTACTGAAGCAATAATGTCAATTGGCCAGTGCATTCCTAATAGCATACGACTAAATGCGATACCTTCCGCCCAAACAGCGAGGCCTATCGCTAATATATACAGACGTTGCTGCCAAAAAAGAGCAATCAGCAATAAAGCCCAACCAGCAGCAAATAACATGTGCCCTGATGGAAATGAATACCCTGTTTCAGCTTGCCAATGCTTACGTTGCCATTTAGCAACAGTGTTATCCTGCTTAACAGTATTTTTAACTAATGCTGCCCGCTCAGATCTTTTTAAATCATAAAATTCGGCTGTTGGAATATGATGTTCAGTTGCTAACCAGGCCACATAAGGCCGTGGCTCTTTAAACGAATTTTTTAGCAGGGTTTTTACCCCTTGTTGAAGTAAGATCACACTAATAACAACCAGTAAAACTTTTAGCAGATGCGTTTTCTCTGTACGAAACGCGAAAATGACAGCCCCGATAAATAATAAAGAAGTCAAAATGCTGTATGGAGCGCCAGCAGAATTAGTTAACCATAGTAACCATTTACCGACGCCTGATTGGTTTTCTGGTGACCAATGCCAGCCCGCCATAATCATTAACATGGGTGGAATAATCAACAACAGCGCAAAAGCACAAACGACCAAAATAGTTTTTCTCATTTAATGCATTCCATAAATATAAATCTAACTAAATCAATAAATATTACATTCACCCATTATTAACTCTGTTATAGTAATACACCATTGGTAGTGTGCAAAGAAAACCAACCTCTATATGCTAAACGTCATATATCGTCGATACATTATACTCACTGTACTTTATATCGATAAACGTTATTAATTAAGCAAGAGTTACTTTAACTAATGAATGAAAATATGCAGCTAAAACGTGTTGCCGAGGCAAAGCTACCCACACCTTTCGGTGAATTCTTAATGGTAGGTTTTGAAGAAATAGCAACTGGTCGTGATCATGTAGCGTTAATTTTTGGCGATATCTCTGGAAATGAGCCGGTACTTAGCCGGATCCATTCCGAATGTTTAACAGGAGATGCGCTATTTAGTCTACGCTGCGATTGTGGTTTTCAATTAGAAGCCGCGCTTTCTCAGATTAGTAAAGAAGGCCGAGGGGTATTACTTTACCATCGTCAAGAAGGACGAAATATTGGCTTACTAAATAAAATCCGTGCTTATGCTTTACAAGATCAAGGTCTTGATACCGTTGAGGCAAATATCAAATTAGGCTTTAAAGCTGACGAACGTGATTTTACCTTATGTTCTGATATGTATAAATTACTCGGTATTAACGAAGTCCGTTTATTGACCAACAACCCACAAAAAATCGAAAAGATGCGTGACGCGGGTATTAACGTTATTGAACGTGTACCACTTATTGTTGGGCGCAACCCTAGTAATGAGCATTACTTGGATGTAAAAGCACAAAAAATGGGTCATATGTTGTTTAAGCACCAATAGCCCCCTCACAGGAAGAGCGTCATGCTCTTCCTTATAATACCTTTTTAAATTTTAACCAAATATAACAACCCTGATGGTTGCATTTATTAACTGCTATATTCACTTTCTTTCTATAAGGTTTATACTGTTAGCAATATTATTACCTTGATAAATACGCTTAATCATTTAAGTTTGTTTTTCAAACAACAAGGAGATATTGTGAACAACCTGCCAACCATTCAACGCATGAGAAGACTGCGTAAAACAGAAAAGCTCCGCACTTTATTCCAAGAAACTCAGTTAACTATTAATGACTTATGTCTACCTATTTTCGTTGAAGAAGAACTTGATGATTATATGCCGATTGCCAGTATGCCCGGCGTGATGCGTATTCCTGAAAAACGTCTTGCTTATGAAATTGAGCGGATTGCCAATGCAGGTATTAAATCTGTGATGACTTTTGGTGTTTCTCATCACCTTGATGATAATGGTAGCGATGCATGGCAAGAAAATGGCCTTGTTGCGCGAATGTCCCGAATTTGTAAAGAAACGGTACCTGAGATGATTGTTATGTCAGACACCTGTTTCTGTGAATATACCTCACATGGTCACTGTGGTGTGATGCATGGCCATATTGTTGATAATGATGCAACTATCCATAACTTAGGGTTACAAGCTGTTGCAGCTGCACGGGCTGGTGCTGATTTTATAGCTCCATCCGCAGCAATGGATGGTCAGGTAGCCGCTATTCGTCAAGCTCTTGATGCAGCCGGCTTTACGGATACAGCAATTATGTCTTACTCAACAAAGTTTGCTTCCGCATTATATGGCCCTTTTCGTGACGCCGCGGGTTCTTGCTTAAAAGGTGATAGAAAAACCTACCAAATGAACCCAATGAATCGCCGTGAAGCGTTACATGAGTCATTAATTGATGAGCGTGAAGGTGCTGATGCATTAATGATTAAGCCTGCAGGAGCGTATTTAGATATCATCCGTGACTTGCGTGAACAAACCCAATTACCGATTGGGGCTTACCAAGTAAGTGGGGAATACGCTCAAATTAAATTTGCAGCTCAAGCGGGAGCAATTGATGAAACTCGCGTGGCACTCGAAACGTTAGGTTCTATTAAACGTGCAGGAGCTGACTTAATTTTTAGTTACTTCGCCCTGCAATTAGCCGAAGACAAGGCGTTATAATTTTCATCAGTCTATAGATGGCAACAAGGTTATTTGTTGCCATCTATACCCTATTTATATTTAGGTCCTACCCAATTAATGACTAACAAAAATACTGTTGTAGCCCCTTTTGTTGCTCTTAATTACTTGTAATGCTTGTTTCTAATCCAGCAAGCTGATTTTGATACATATCTTTTGTGTTATTCTGCTTATCTAACTCAGTTTGCAATTTATTTAAGCTAGTTGTACATGAATTCATTTTTTCCTGTACGTAATTTTGCACTGAAACATTCAATTCTTTACTATAATTCTGGATTTTATTTTCATGTTCTGTACTGAGTTCATTCTTTTTGTTTTGTAATTCTTGGATTTTATCTAATGCTACAAAATATTGTTGTACGTTTTCCGTAAAATTGCGACCCTCGAGATTTGGAACCTTGGTTTTTCCTGAAAACTCTTTGTGTCCGTCCTTTAACTCGAAACCAAATTTTTTCATCGCAAAGGAATCACTGGTTAGATAGCTTTTCCATGTAGTCTTTATCTCCCCGAAAAAACCACTATTCTCTACCTTAAAAATTTCTCCCTTTATCGCCTTATCTAATGAATCTCCTATATCTGGAATTTTTTTAACCAGCTCGTTTCTTTTAGTTAGTGATTTATTTTTGTTATTTTCAATAGCCGTATCAAGTTGCTTAATGCCTTTATTATAGTTTTCAATTGCCGTTGCTATTTTTTCAGTAACTAGCCCTTGATGATCCTCAGCCAGTAAAGAAACAACATCAGGTGTTTTAAGAAATTCAATTTCTAATTTTTTCTTATTTATTTTTTCTTCAGTCTTGATAATGTCATTTTTAATTCCGTTAAGTTCATTCTTTGTATTATTATATTTTTCTATTAAATTCGATTTTTTTGTTTCTAATGTGCATTTCTCTTTTGCACCTATTGATGCTAAAAGCGTTGTTTTGACAAAATTTAATTTTGTACTCTTCTCTTGATACATGCCTGAGTTCTGTGATTTAAGTTTTTCGATAAGTTTATCTATGCGGGACTCAAACACCTCCGTCCCGCCACTCATCAGTCTATTAAATTCGGAGCTATCAGTACTATTAGTGATCTTTGCAATATTACCGACTAACTTATTCAGTTCATTGAGCGGTTTTTTTGATACCTTACTTGACACCTCTAATTTATTGAGTGCGTTAATAAAACGCTGGGGTTGGCTTATCGTTGCCATAATATTATGTTCCTTTATTAAGTAAATGATATTTTTACAGATGCATTGCACCCTCAAGAATATTTACCTAACAAACATGAGACAATTCACTTATTTTGAAAAATTATTATTTCTTCGGAATATATCAGAATGACAATCTGGAAGCCTCTTATAATGCCACATACAGCAACACTGTATATAAACACAGTATTGCCGTTTTTGGTCATTTTAGAAGAATAAATAAACAGAAAAAGCCCAAAACACTTTCAATCGATTATTTTTCAAGCTGTAACTCTAGCTGTTTCGATAACCCTTGTGCATATCTCTGCGCTTCTTCTGGTGTTAACAAGCCCGCAATCAATAAATCCGGTTTCCCTGAGGACGTTTCTGCGACCACTCCCCAATACTCGACCTCAAAGGTAATACTCTTAGGGTCTTGATCAGGCATTGGTAAAATATCAAAATAATCTTTTAATGGAGCAATGGTGATAGCGGTATAATCTGCATTTAAACCGAGTGGAAATTCTTTATCCGCGTACAAACGTAAGTCATGCACTTCCGTTTCTGGTGTTCTCATAACGATAGAATATAAATTAGGGATATGCTCTAAAATGTCACGAACCTCTTCATTTGCCCCATCAAAATGAGAAGTCGTCAATAAAATGTCTGCTGCCCACAATGCCCCTTTATAGAAATCGGTTTCATTGATATCTGCCATATTTATTTCCTTTATAGTGTTTTCGATAAGTTCAATCACTGTATGGTTGATGCAGAAGCGATTACATTTATATTATTTTCAACAAAGAAACTGATTTATAGCGAACTACACCCTATTCTTAAGCAATAATGATAATCGTATTCCCCTTTAATTGGTCATCTATTTATTACCATAGCCCAGAATCGAAACGAAAAAATTGAGAAAGAACAAGATTAATAAACAAGATAATATATTTAAAAAAAACGTCTGCTGGGCGAACCATGCAGACGTTATTGCAGTAAAAGTTAGTGTAACATTTGTCTTATTACATAATGTAAAATACCGCCATGACGGTAATAATCCATTTCTGTCGAGGTATCAATACGACAGCGCATGGTAACGTCCTTTACCTCACCATTGCCGTAAGTAATTTTAACGACAATGTCTTGCCCTGGCACAAGTGACTGTAGACCATTAACATCAATACGCTCATCACCTTTTAACCCTAGTGTTTTACGGGACTCGCCATCTTTAAACTCTAAAGGAACAACCCCCATTCCAATTAAGTTAGAGCGATGAATACGCTCATACGACTCAGCAATCACAACCCTAACACCTAACAAATTGGTCCCTTTAGCTGCCCAGTCACGGCTAGAACCCGAACCATACTCTTTACCCGCAATGATAGCCAATGGACGTTTGTCTTGTTGATATAACATCGCTGCATCATAAATCGCCATTTGCTGCCCTGTTGGGATATGCAATGTGTAGCCACCCTCAACCCCTGGCACCATTTCATTACGAATACGAATGTTTGCAAATGTCCCTCTCATCATCACCTCATGGTTACCACGACGTGACCCGTAAGAGTTAAAATCCGCAACCGCAACACCATGCTCTTGCAAATAACGTCCTGCAGGGCTCTCTTTTTTGATGTTACCCGCAGGTGAAATATGATCTGTTGTAACTGAATCGCCAAGGATAGCTAAAATATTTGCACCATGAATATCTTTGATTGGTGCGGGTTGAACTGACATCCCTTCAAAAAAGGGTGGATGGCGAATATAGGTTGAATCTGCCTGCCAATGGTAGGTTGATGAACTTTCAACTTCTAATGCACGCCAAGCCTCATCACCGTCAAATACCGCATTGTATTCTTTACGGAACATATCCGTTTTAACTTGCTGCACTGCCTGAGCAATTTCGACACTAGAAGGCCAAATATCTTTCAGATAGACATCATTGCCCTGCTTATCTACACCTAGTGGCTCATTCTTCAAGTTAATATTCATATTCCCCGCTAATGCATACGCGACTACCAAAGGCGGTGATGCTAGCCAGTTAGTTTTCACTAATGGATGAATACGCCCCTCAAAGTTACGGTTACCTGACAGCACCGCCCCAACAGTTAAGTCTGTTTGCTTAATCGCATCTTCTATCGGTTCTGGTAATGGCCCTGAATTACCAATACAAGTCGTACAACCATAACCGACAAGGTTAAAACCTAATTTATCAAGATAAGGGGTTAAGCCCGCGACGGCCAGATAGTCAGTAACAACTTTAGAACCTGGTGCTAATGAGGTTTTCACCCAAGGCTGGCGCATTAACCCTTTTTCAACCGCTTTTTTCGCTAGTAACCCTGCGGCCATTAATACGCTTGGATTAGATGTATTAGTACATGATGTGATTGCGGCAATCACAACCGCCCCATCTGTGAGTTCAAAAGTCTTATTTTGATATTTCACTGTCGGTTGTGCATTTTTTTCTTTCTTATTAACTTCTAATTCAACTGCACCGCGAAAAGCTTTAGGGACTTGGCTTAGCTCAACTCTGTCTTGTGGACGTTTAGGCCCAGCAAGGCTAGATTCAACTGTCGACATATCAAGTTCTAGCGTACTGGTGAAAATTGGTTCATCACCAACGTGACGCCATAAGCCTTGCTCTTTACTATATGCTTCCACCAGCGCGACTTCATCATCGCTACGGCCGGTTAACCGCATATATGACAATGTAATGTCATCAATAGGGAAAAAACCACATGTTGCCCCGTACTCCGGTGACATATTCGCAATGGTCGCTCTATCCGCTAACGGCAAATCGGCTAACCCATCACCATAAAATTCAACAAATTTACCGACAACACCATGTTTACGTAGCATTTGTGTTACCGTCAGCACTAGGTCTGTCGCGGTGATCCCTTCGGATAATTTCCCTGTTAATTTAAAGCCCACGACATCAGGGATCAGCATCGAAACTGGCTGACCTAACATAGCAGCTTCTGCTTCAATCCCACCCACACCCCAGCCAAGTACACCTAGCCCGTTGATCATCGTAGTATGGGAGTCAGTTCCTACTAAGGTATCAGGATAAGCGTATAACTGACCGTCAATTTGTTCGTACCAAACCGCTTTACCTAAATATTCTAAGTTAACTTGGTGGCAGATCCCCGTACCTGGTGGAACCACTCGGAATCGATTAAAAGCCTTTTGGCCCCAACGCAAAAATAGATAACGTTCATGATTACGTTTCATTTCAATTTCGACGTTTTCACCAAATGCAGATTGTGTGGCAAATTCATCCACCATAACAGAGTGGTCAATGACTAAATCTACCGGAGATAATGGATTTACTTGTTCAACATTCCCCCCAAGAGACTTAACGGCTTCACGCATCGCCGCAAGGTCAACAACTGCGGGAACCCCCGTAAAGTCTTGCATGAGTACACGAGCAGGTCGGTAAGCAATTTCCCTGTCTGCGTGCCCCTTTTTTTGCCAATCAATAATCGCTTGTAAGTCTTGTTCTACCACCGAGGTTCCATCAATATGACGCAGTAGATTCTCAAGTAGGACTTTTAAAGATTTAGGTAACTTAGAACCGTCACCAAGTTTTTTAGCAGCACGTGCTAAGCTGAAGTAATGATACTGCTTGTTTCCAACAGTGAGCATGGAAGCACTGTCTGATTTTAGGCTCAACGACATAACTCCTCCTTGGTTTTTATAACTATAACGATAGGTATTAGCTACCGCCCTTATTTTTTGTTAACCAATTGTAATCATAGTTGCTTTAGAAATTTGATTTATAGATTTTGTGCCAAATTTTGAATTCCTATCTATTTATCATAGGAAATTTAAGTTAAGAAGGGAAATTGATACATTGAAAATATGTGGTCAGTGAACAGTTGCGTAGGTAAAATAAAGTGACTAGCCTTCTTGAATAGCAAATTGTAGCTAGGTAGATAGCGCTATTAGTAACCATCGCCCTAGCTACAACAAAGAATTAAATAATCGGCAACTTCATATCTTTAAAGAATTCTTCGATATCCTCATTATGCCTTAATGCGACTGCTTTATCGACGACATCACGCGTTAAGTGAGGTGCAAAACGCCAAATAAAATCATACATATAGCTACGAAGAAATGTGGTTCGTTTAAAACCAATTTTTGTTGTGCTATAGCTAAATTTATCGCGCATATCAATAACAACTAAATCACTGTCACTAATTGGGTCAACAGCCATACTGGCAATAATTCCGATCCCTAGACCTAACCTTACATAAGTTTTAATAACGTCTGCATCCGTAGCAGTAAAAATAATTTTTGGTTCTATGCCGACTTTTTGAAATGCAACATCGAGCTCTGAACGCCCTGTAAAGCCATGGGTGTAAGTCACAATTTGGTATTGGGCTATATCCTCAATAGTGACATTTTTTTTCGCGGCTAATGGATGGTCTTTTTGTACCACAACACAACGGTTCCAGTGGTAACACGGCAACATTATTAAGTCACTATACAAATGCAATGCTTCCGTCGCGATAGCAAAATCACTATTCCCCTTACAAACTTCCTCTGCAATTTGTGTCGGTGAGCCTTGTTGCATATGCAAAGAAACATGGGGATAACGCTCTATAAAACCTTTGATTACCGGCGGTAATGCATAACGTGCTTGAGTATGTGTGGTTGCAATACTCAAACTCCCTCTATCAGGATAGGTATGTTCCCCTGCCACCGACCGGATTGCCTCTATCTTAGACAATACCTCACGAGAAATACGTATAACTTCTTCCCCTGCTGGGGTTACGTGAGTTAAGTGTTTACCACTGCGGGCAAAAATTTGAATCCCTAACTCATCTTCAAGCATCCTTACTTGCTTACTGATCCCTGGCTGTGAAGTAAAAAGCCCCTCCGCAGTCGAGGAGACATTTAAGTCATGGTTAACGACCTCAACAATATAACGTAATTGCTGCAATTTCATATTTCAGTCTACCTCTTGCTTAATTATGTGGCTTTCACTATAGCTAAATAATATTAGTTATAACCAAAAGATATATATAACCAATTTGATATAACTAATATAACATTATTCAAACAAGAATAAACAGTATGATGATAAAATTTCATCTATACCTTACTTCTATCATTAGGGTCGTAAGAAATTGCAAAGACGGGTTAATTTAATTTCATAATGTGATTCAATAGATAAAATCAAACTGGAAAGATTTCCACTGCATTACCAATATTAATGAGTAATAGTGAAAATCAATATTCTCAACGAAGAGAGGTTGCTACATGCGTATAAATATTTTGGCTTTAATTATTGGTATGTCTACTACTTCTTTTGCCCCCCAATTGCTGGCAAAAGAAGTCTCTTATGGGCAACAAAAAATTGTCCTATCTGATTCAATCAACCCAGGGAATGACTTTTACCGCTATGTAAATGAGGATTGGATAAGCAAAGCCAAAATTCCAACAGGTATGCCACGTATAAACTCTTTTGTTGACTTGTATTTGAACACCGAAAAACAGACCCAATCTATTATTGATGAGTTACAAAAAATACCAGAAAACTCATTGAGTCATAATCAACGTAATATTCGTAATTTATATCTCAGCTACCTTAATGAGGAAGCCATCGAAAAATCAGGTCTCAGCCCAATACAACATGACTTAGACGCCATCAAAAAAGCTAAAGATCATAATGAAATAAGTGCGTTAATGACTCAGCCTGACTATAAATCACTGATTTCCTATTGGGTCGATTTAGATGCAAAGGCTCCTGATACTTACGTGTTATATCTTGGTCAAGGCGGGTTAGGGTTGCCTAATCGAAATTATTACCTTGAGGATACCCCTCAAATGAAAGATATTCGCCAAAGTTATATTGCTTATATCGGGACAATGTTGAAGTTAGCAGGTGAAACAGGTGTTGAGCAAAAAGCACAGAAGATTTTTGACTTAGAAAAGTCTCTTGCCACCGTTCATTGGAGCCCTGAGGCACGCCGTGATACTCTAAAAAATTACCATGCGATGTCCCTTGATGAAATGAAAAAATATACCCAAGGTTTTGATTGGGGTGCATTTATTAGCAGTAGAAAATTAACGGATAAACAACTTGAAAAAGTCATTGTGGAAACAGACAGCGCTGTTGAACAAACAGCAAAAATTTTCGCAGATACGCCTATTTCAACATTAAAAGACTATTTAACTTTTCAATATATTAGTGAGCATGCTCGCTATTTAAATAAAACCGTTGCTGATGCCCAGTTTGATTTTTACTCAAAAAAACTCAATGGCGTAGAGAAACAAAGAACTCGCCAAGAACGCGCACTACAAACAGTTAATTCCCTACAAGGTGAGCCATTGGGTCAAATTTATGTCGAAAAATACTTTGATCCACAGTCCAAAGAAAAAATTAAAGATCTCGTCAGTTATGTCAGGGGAACATTTAATGAGCGCCTGAAGGATAATGACTGGATGGATGACACCACTCGCCAAGAAGCATTAAAAAAACTAGAACAATTCACAGTAAAAGTCGGCTACCCTGACCAATGGAATGACTTTAGTACAATCAACTTAAACCCAAATACCCTCTTAGAGAATTACAAACAGGTTCTAGCATGGTCATACGATGATATGATCAGCAAAATTGGCCAACCAGTGCGTAAATGGGAATGGGGCATGACACCGCAAACGGTTAATGCCTATTTTAACCCTGTACAAAATGAGATAGTGTTCCCTGCTGCAATTTTACAAGCGCCATTCTTTGACCCAAATGTTGACCCTGCTTATAACTATGGTGCCATCGGGGCAGTTATTGGTCATGAGATGGGCCATGGCTTTGATGACCAAGGCAGCTTATATGATGGTACTGGCCAGTTACGCAATTGGTGGAGCGATAGCGCAAAAGAGCATTTTAAACAAAAAACTGAGAAGCTTGTTGAACAATATAATGGTTTTGCTGTTGACGATTTGAATGTTAATGGGCAACTCACATTAGGCGAAAATATTGGCGACCTTGGCGGGCTCAATATTGCCTTAAGTGCTTATAAACAATTCGTTAAAGAAAATTACCCGAATGGAGAAGCCCCTATTATTGATGGAACAACAGGGTTACAACGTTTCTTTATTGCTTGGGCGCGCACATGGCAAGAACTGTCAAATAAAGAGTCTGAACGTAACAAAATTATGACCGACCCACATAGCCCTAACCAGTTCCGTGCAAATGGCGTGGTACGAAATATTGATGATTGGTACCAAACTTTCGGTGTTGATAAAGATAGTGCGCTGTATTTAGCGCCAGAACAACGTATTCGTATTTGGTAATACAAAAATAAGGTTCGGGATACTACCCGAGCCTTATTTTTCTAACCTTCATCTAAACCGAAAACAAGGTTCTATCTTTTCACTAAAATACGCTAAATAATTCGAGTTGTGACTAGCGAGCAAATGCTGTAAGCCCTAAGAGCATAACAAAAAGTATGTGATTAGGGTTAACAACCGTAGCCAACAACGCCACAGCTCGAAATATAACGAATATTATTTAATAACGCCGCAAGCCATCCTCGCCCCGCCGCCACCTAAAGCTTCAGGGTTGTCAGAATAGTTATCACCACCAACATGCACCATGAGAGCTCTTTCTTGGACATCTTTCAGTGATTTTAAGCGTGGTGCTAATACCGCATAGTTTGCATTGCCTTGGCTATCAGCAACTAAACCGGGTAAGTCACCTAAGTGACCGCTATTATCGTATGGGCCTTTATGAACCCCGGTTTTTGCAGGGTCTAGATGACCACCAGCTTTTAATGCAGGGACAGATTTGCCATCTTTGTCTGCGGGTTCACAACTTGGGTTTTCATGGACGTGGAAGCCATGAACTCCCGCTTGCAAGCCAGCTAATTTAGGAGTAAACAGTAATCCGTATTCTGTTTCTGTGATAACAACCTCACCTATTGCTTTACCATCGCCAGTCGGCGTTGCCTCTTTTAATACTACGGTAGATTGAGCCGCATACGCAGTGCCCGCAGTAAATAATGCAGCCAGTAAACACATTTTTAACTTCATTTTGCCTCCGGTGGATAACGTTTATCTATCATTCCATCGACTTACCTTAATACATTCATAAGATAAGAATTGTACTGTTTTAATCATCATTATTAATGACAATATCTAAGTTAGCACAAATCTGTTATCGCTTTGGTGCTGTATTTGAGTTTAGTTAATAATTGGTGGTTATATCACAATAGTGCCATTCAATAAGGCCAAAGATCGGTATTCACCTCTAAATAACAAAGCCAGTCATTTCTGACTGGCTTTGATTTTTTAACGTAAAAGTAACCTGTTACTTTTCTTTGACGACCCATTTACCATCAACATAAAAAGCACTCCAACCCGTTGCTTTTCCGTTCTTTTCGGAAGAAACATACTGCTGTTTAGTCTTACGACTAAAACGCACAACAGTTGGATTACCTTCACCATCTTCAGCAGGCGCTTCTGCTAAATAGGCTAATTTTTCAGGCAGACGGTCTTTAAAGCGTTGTAGCTCAGCCACTAGAGGCGCACGAGTTTCCCTAGATTTAGGGAAAGTATTCGCGGCAAGGAATACCCCAGCTGCGCCATCACGCAATACAAAGTAAGCATCTGATTTTTCACACGGCAATTCCGGTAGTGGCACTGGATCTTCTTTCGGCGGTGCAACTTCACCACTCCTTAAAATTTTACGTGTGTTTTTACACTCTTCATTGGTGCAGCCCATGTATTTACCAAAACGCCCCATTTTCAGGTGCATTTCAGAACCACATTTGTCACACTCAATAACTGGGCCATCATAGCCTTTAATACGGAACTCACCTTCTTCGATTTCATAACCTTCACACGCAGGGTTATTACCGCACACATGTAATTTACGCTGGTTATCAATCAAATAGCTATCCATCGCAGTGCCACATTTCGGGCAACGACGCTTAGCTCTTAGCGCGTTAGTTTCCGCATCATCCCCTTCAAGCACGTTAAGAACTTCATCTTCAGGGATTAAATTGATCGTTTTCTTACAACGCTCTTTCGGTGGTAATGCATAACCGCTACAACCAAGGAATACCCCTGTTGACGCTGTGCGGATGCCCATATGCCGCTCACAATCAGGACAGGTTATTGATGTAATAACCATCGGATTAGTGCGCATTCCCCCTTCTTCTGGATCTTTTTCAGCAACATCGAGTTGCGTACTAAAGTCAGAGAAAAACTCATCGAGAACCGCTTTCCATTCCGCCTCATGATTAGCAACATGGTCGAGCTGATTTTCCATACGTGCGGTAAAATCGTAGTTCATCAAATCGTTGAAGTTTTCTTCTAAACGATCAGTAACAATTTCACCCATTTTTTCCGCGTAAAAACGGCGATTTTCTACTTTAACATAACCCCTATCTTGAATAGTCGAGATTATGGCTGCATAGGTAGAAGGACGACCAATTCCCCGTTTTTCTAATTCTTTAACTAATGATGCCTCACTAAAACGCGCTGGTGGCTTGGTGAAGTGCTGGCTAGGCAATAATTCGATTAATGATAGTTCCGTGCCTACTTGGATAGGTGGCAACGTTTTATCTTCATCGTTTTTGCGCAGCGCAGGCATCACTTTCGTCCAACCATCAAAACGTAACGTACGCCCTTTGGCTTTCAGTTCAAACTCTCCCGCTTTCACTGTTAAGGTCGTAGAGTCATATTTCGCAGGCGTCATTTGACATGCAACAAATTGGTTCCAAATTAATTGGTACAATCTTTTGGCGTCATTTTCCATATCTTTTAGTGAATCAGGTAACACATCAACACTAGAAGGACGGATAGCTTCGTGCGCTTCTTGAGAATTATCTTTGCTGCTATATACGTTGGCATCTTTAGGCAGGTATTTCGCGCCAAAGTTGTCATTAATATAGCCACGAACCATATCTAATGCATCTTGACTCAAGTTAGTTGAGTCGGTACGCATATAGGTGATGTAACCAGCTTCATACAGGCGCTGTGCCATCATCATGGTTTTCTTCACCCCAAAGCCTAAGCGCGTACTCGCTGCTTGCTGCAAGGTTGAAGTAATATAAGGCGCACTCGGTTTACTCGAGGTTGGACGGTCTTCGCGGTCAATAACCTCAAAGCGTGCTTTTTCAAGCAATTTTACCGCTGCTGTAGTTTGCGCTTTATTAACAGGCTTGAACGATTTACCAGATTGCGACGTAACTTCCATGCGTAAATTTGCAATGTCTTTATCCGCTAAATCAGCGTGTAATTCCCAATATTCTTCAGGAACAAACGCTTTAATTTCCCTTTCACGCTCAACAATCAGTTTCACTGCGACTGATTGAACACGACCGGCAGATAAGCCACGAGCCACTTTTTTCCACAAAAGTGGTGAGACCATATAACCCACAACACGGTCCATGAAACGACGAGCCTGCTGCGCATTAACCCTATCAATATTTAATTCACCAGGGCTATCAAAAGCTTGTGTGATGGCATTCTTTGTAATTTCATTAAACACAACTCGACTAAAACGAGATTCATCACCACCTATCACCTCACGCAGATGCCATGCGATAGCTTCCCCTTCACGGTCCAAGTCCGTTGCTAGGTAGATATGATCAGCATCTTCTGCCAGTGATTTCAGTTCAGAAACAACTTTTTCCTTGCCTGGCAGAATTTGATAATTCGCTTCCCAACCATGGTAAGGATCAATCCCCATACGCTTGACTAACGCATCACGAGGATCTTTTTTAACTTTCTTTGTTTTGTCGGTAGATGAGCCTGTACTCTTTTGTGAGCCGGTTTGTGAACCAGAGCCGCTTTTCGGCAGATCACGAATGTGGCCAACGCTGCTTTTCACAACGTAGCCACTGCCAAGATACTTATTGATCGTTTTGGCCTTTGCCGGGGACTCCACTATAACAAGAGCTTTACCCATATTTACCTTTACCTAAATATCAACAATGGCGCATTTCTACATTAAAATGCGCAAAATGAGAATCTCTTTTTTATATTGCGACACAATCACAATATATCAATAATTTTTTAAACAATTATTTGTGCTGAAACAAAACTTATAAACTCAGTCACGTTATTCTAAAAGAACACAAAGTCTTCTAGTTCACTGATTTTAACCAAATAAATGTGTTTAGCTGTCATTGAAAAACACACACTCTACCTGATAAAATGCTAGAAGCAACCAATTATTTTTTCAAGGAAGCCATGTTATGCAAGATAATCTACCAATCATTACAAAAGAAGAGTTACTTGAAAAAGCTAATGATATCATAAAGAAACATGATGACTATATTCATGGCATGTTTGTCAACGCTGTTGAGCAACATCGGGGTACTTTTGTGTTTAAAGGGGAATTTTTTCTAGATGAAAATAATATTCCCACATTAAAAAGTACGGCTGCTTTTAATATGTACAAACACCTAGCTCATGTTCTATCTGAACAATACCAACTAAGTAATAACAATTAGTTAACTATTAAGCTATTTAATAAAAATTACCGGCGATTAAGGCCGGTAATTAATTTTAGGACTAAAATGATTTATTTACGAGGTTACAGTTAAAATTATAATAATGGCTTTTGGCCTCGTTGCCACCAGCGGAGTAACAATTTATCAACACTATTTGCCGCACTCCCCATAAATTTATCCATCATTTTTTTGTTTAATACATAACGAATACTCACCACTTCTTTGGTGTCTATAGCGTTAATAATGACATCATCACTCACGCCAATTTTATCAACCAATCCCTTATCTATGGCTTGTGAACCATACCAATACTCACCAGTAGCCACAGATGCTATGTCTAAGGTAGGTCGATTTTGATGTACAAACTGCTTAAATAATTCATGAGTTGAATTTAAGTCTTCCACAAATTTCTTACGCCCCTGCTCCGTATTTTCACCAAGCATGGTTAGCGTTCGTTTATATTCACCAGCAGTGTGCAACTCAACATCTACATCGTGTTTTTTGAGTAAACGGTGAATATTAGGTATTTGTGCAACAACACCAATTGACCCAATGATAGAAAATGGTGCAGCAATAATTTTATCAGCAATACAGGCCATCATATAGCCACCACTTGCAGCAACCTTATCAACAGCAATGGTCAGTGAAATATTTTTTTCTTTTAGCCTTAATAATTGCGAGGCAGCTAAACCATAACCATGCACCATCCCACCAGGGCTTTCTAACCTTAACAAAACTTCATCTTGCTGGTCAGCAACGGCAAGGATTGCACTGATTTCTTCTCGTAAAGAAGAAACTTCTCTCGCATCCATACTACCTTTAAAGTCTAAGACATATAAACACGGTTTTTTAACACCGGTTTGCCCCAGTTTTGCCCCAGTTTTCTCACTTTTTGATTTAACTTTCTGCTGTTTTTTAAATGCTTTCAGCCAGACCTTATGTTCTGATTCATTCATTTTTACTTGCTGCATTTGGCGCTGGCGTTCACGATAGCTTTCACCTAAATCAGTGATTTTTAATGCCCCTTTTGTACCTTGACGGCGCATACCAACACCAAACACAAAAACAGCTAGCAAAACAACAGCCACAAGGATTGTTATGACTTTTGCTAAAAATAACCCATACAAAGAGAAATACTCCACAACTTGATCCTTCTGATATTTATCTTCAATACAAAAATAATCTCACGATTGTCAGTAAACAACCAGAAAAAAACAGTCATTAACACAATATAATTAGTAGATATCTGTGTTAGATTAGCCAATAATCGTAATCAATGCGATGATAAGAATACATGTTAAACATAATGATAGGAAAGAATATGCTCCTATATCAACCTCGACAAGACCTACTGAAAGGAAAAACCATACTCGTAACCGGTGCCGGTGATGGTATTGGTCGCGAAGCCGCTCTCACTTACGCACGTTTTGGTGCATCCTTAATCCTAGTTGGTAGAACACAGCACAAGTTAGAAACCGTTAGCGACGAAATCGCCGCTTTATCTGGGAAGAAATCCCCTTGCTATGTATTAGATTTACTCACTGCTACTATCGATGACTGCCATGCATTGGCTGCAAAAATTTCTGATACAAAACCCTATTTAGATGGTGTTTTACATAACGCAGGGATGCTCGGTGTGGTTGCCCCAATCACTGAGCAGCCGACTGACCTTTGGCATGATGTCATGCAAATTAATGTCAATGCTACCTTTATGTTAACCCAAGCATTACTTCCTCTGCTACTTCGCGCACCTAATGCCTCATTAGTCTTTACTAGCTCAAGTGTTGGTAAACAAGGGCGTGCTGGCTGGGGTGCTTATGCCGTATCAAAATTTGCGACTGAAGGTTTAATGCAAGTTTTAGCAGAAGAATATAAACAAAGTAATCTTCGTGTAAACTGTATTAATCCTGGAGGAACAAGAACTAGCATGCGTGCAAGTGCTTTCCCAGAAGAAAACCCTCTTAAACTGAAAACCCCTGCTGATATTATGCCTATTTATATTTATTTAATGGGTGATGATAGCCTCCGTAAAACAGGGGAAAGTTATGATGCACAACCAGGTCGTAAGGCTGGTGCAGCGGAGTAATAATTTATGTCTCAAAGCCGACACGAAGAACGTCAACAACGTTTGAAAGACAAGGTGGATGCGCGCATTGAAGCGGCGCAAATTGAACGTGGAATATTAATTATTTTCACAGGGAACGGTAAAGGTAAAACGACCGCTGCTTTTGGTACTGTTTGCCGCGCAATTGGGCATGGTAAAAAAGCGGGTGTCATACAATTTATCAAAGGTAGTTGGGATAATGGCGAACGCGAGCTATTAGAACCACAAGGCGTACCTTTTTACGTGATGTCCACTGGGTTTACATGGGAAACCCAAAATAAAGAAACAGACACCCTTGCCTGCCTTGAGACATGGCAACATGCCAAACAATTACTCAGTGACCCACAATACGATTTGGTGGTTCTAGACGAGCTAACTTATATGGTGAGCTACCACTACCTTGATCTAAATGAAGTCACCCAAGCACTACAAAGCCGCCCAGAAAACCAGTCAGTTATTATCACTGGCAGGGCTTGTCATCGCTTTTTGTTAGAATTGGCTGATACAGTAACTGAAATGCGGCCTATCAAACATGCGTTTGATGCAGGGATTAAAGCACAAAAAGGAATTGACTGGTAATTTGTAATATTTAAATGGTCATAGTCCAATCATTTTTTGGGCTATGCCCTCTGCAATCTAGCCCCCCTTATTAACACTCAAAATAAGAGTGCAAAATAATAATAAACTTATAAAGTTTTTCATTTATTGTTAACTTGTATTGTTGTTTTCCCTCAAATAATTACATTTCAGACTTATCATTAAATAATGATATTTTATAGCATAAGCTAAGAATATAAAAATTATTAATGCAGCCGACTTAATTTAACCTATCAATTCCAATTCATTAAGTATAATTGCCTGAGTAAAAATACCATGCATTACAGAAATAGAGTAATTATAACAAATTGAAAATTAAGATTTTTGGTTGAAGTTAATAGATCATCATCTATATTTATGCGGTTTTAGTTATTTATTGAAAAACAATAAACAATATATTCACGTTAATATTATTAATTTTATTAAAATCAATATACCTGCATAATTAAACAGCCAGAAAGGATTATTAGTTTAATTAAAACTTACCTATTTTAAGGGATATATATGCAGAATATTTTAAACCATAATTTCAATATTCCCACATTGAAATTTAAGCCACTCTTTTTATGCGTTTCCATGATCGTCGGTTCAACAACAGTAGCCCAAGCTGAGATTGTCTCAACGAATGGTGCAGGTATATTAAATCAAGGTAATGGCCCTACCGTTGTTTATATTAATAAACCAAGTCAAGGCGGGGTCTCTCATAATGTGTATAGTAAATTTGATGTTGACCAAAAAGGCGTTATTTTAAATAACAATGGAGGAAACTCTAATACCATTCTTGGTGGCAAAATCGGTAGTAATGGTAATGTTGCTGGTGGTAATAGAGCTAAAGTGATTTTAAATGAAGTAAATTCTAATACAGCAACCACCCTAAACGGAATGATTGAAGTAGCCGGAGGGAAAGCACAAGTTATCGTTGCTAACGCTTCAGGTATCACCTGCAATAACTGTGGCTTTATCAATACCAATCACGCGACTCTGACGACAGGCAAAGTCAACCTAGCCAATGATGGTTCTATTGCTAACTATAATGTACAGCAAGGAAAAATCGCAATTAACGGCAGTTTTAACGCTAATTCTCCAACTGATATCATTGCTCGTTCCGTAGCGATTAATGGTATTGTTGATGCCCAGCGTCTCAACGTTGTTGCTGGTAATAATCAAGTCAATGCCTCT
This sequence comes from Providencia sp. NPDC089933, assembly GCF_049545585.1. Lineage (NCBI taxonomy): Bacteria > Pseudomonadati > Pseudomonadota > Gammaproteobacteria > Enterobacterales > Morganellaceae > Providencia > Providencia sp. NPDC089933. The sequence continues at coordinate 144,172 of NZ_JBMWDT010000009.1, read as the reverse complement.
GGTGAAGTTATTGGTTCAACGACAGCTATTGGCACTAAACCTAGTGTCGGCATCGATATTTCTGCTATGGGTGGCATGTATGCAAATAAAATCTCATTAATTGCCACTGAAAGCGGAGTGGGTGTTGCTAATGCGGGGGATATCATTACTCATAATGGTGCCATCACGATTGATAGCGCAGGTAGCGTCAATAATACTAACGCAAGGGTCAATGCCGCTAAAGATTTAAACATTAAAGCAACAGCTGTAACGAATAACGGCCATCTGGTTGGTAATAAAAACGTCAATATCACCGTTGCAGGTACGGGTACCATCAATAATGATCAGGGTGAAATCACATCTTACAACAATGATATTAATTTAACGACATTGGGGCAATTAAACAATAATGGAGGAACAATCACCGCATTACAAAATATAAATTCAACGTCTGATACTTTGATTAACGATAATGGCTCATTCAATACCTCAAAAGGCGATATGAATATCCATTCCATGAATATTATCTATAATCGAGATAATCAAGGTAACCCTAATGACCCATCTAAAGGGTTCAATTCTGCTCGTGATATCAATATCAGTGCAGTGCATGTTGTAAATCAAAACTCCAATATCACTGCAGGTAGAGATGCCGTTATCAGTTCACAATCATCAATTGAAAACTTAGCAGATAGCAAAATCATCGCCCAACGCCGTGCGGAGATCAGTACCATGTCTTTGACTCAAACTAACTCTGTGATAAAGACAGCTAATGGTCGTATGGATATTGATGCATCGGTATCATTAAACAATGATGCATCATCAAAAATAGACAGTGGTCGGTTAATGAATATCAATGCTAACCAAATCAATAACTCTGGCACTATTATTTCAAATAATGGTCAAATGGCTATCAATTCGAATATATTAAATAATCGCTCAGGTTATATTAAAGGAAATAATCTAGCCATTAAGGCATTTAATATTGATAACCAAGCTGGATTAATTCATTCAGAAAACAATTTAAACATCGAAACCAGTCATCTGAATAATAACAATAGTGCTGACTTTAAACAGGCTAATGCTAAGTTTGGCTTGGTGGATCAGAACGGTGGTCTGCAAACCAATAATGGTACTGTAAAAATTCAAGGGGATACTCTCTACAATATTAATGGTTCTATTGCTGCAAACGTGAATAATATTTCAGCTTCACGTAATGATGTTGATGTTAAGCTTAAATCAACACTTAACAATAATTATGGGAAGATCTTAGGCGCTAATAACCAAAAACTTGATGTGGGTTTATTAGAAAATTACTCAGGAAGCATTGATGCAGGTAGAAACCTGACAATTGATTCAAAAAATCGGGTCAACAATCAATATGGTACTTTGCGTTCTTCAAATACAACTAAGGTCACAAGCCCTATCGTTACTAATAGCACAACAGGTACCATCACAGGCAATCGAGTCATTATCGATTCTATTGTAACCAACTAATTTACTTAAGTTATAAGAAAGGAGACGATAAACGTCTCCTTTTTCATTAATTGTCGTTCAGAATTAATATTCTGAGTTAATCACCACTTCCTCACCAAAACGCCCTGCTTTCGGCAATGGCTGATAAGAGGAATTTGCCGCTCTTAAAATACGGATACCACGAATACCTAATTCATGAGCTGCTGCAATATCTGCATCTGCATCACCATAATAAATAGTCAGCTTATGGTCATGCATCCAGCTTACTTTATTATTTTGACCAGGTTCATCACCTGCAAAAATAACTTTCTGCATTTTATCTTCAGGAATAGCTAAACCTTCTTGAACATATTGAGTGACGGTTTCAGTTTTTGTTTTAGTACGGCCAGTAATGAAATAAACAGTATCTCCACGGTCTAAGTGCATTTTGACTAAGTCAATACCCACCTGTTTTGGCATACTAAACTTATCCCATTCATTGTTCATTTTTTCCCAAAACTGTTGGTTTTTTAGATAGCTAAAATCATTTGGTGAAAACTCTAATTTACCACGATAAAAACCAGGGCTCGAAAATAACACTGTATCATCAATATCAAAACCAACCGCCATTGGGGCTTTGCCTTCTAAGCTTTGTTTGATTTGCTCAATGGAAACCCAATGAATAGGCTGCTGTTGCGCTAATTCAACGACTGTCACACCAGGGCTGACTGTTTCTGGCATTGGTATTTTTGCCTGAGAAGTTGCAGTAAAACTTAATGCCAAAGCAACCGCGCTCAGAGTTAGTGTTATTTTTTTCATTTCTTATCCTTATTCAAGGTTTATCCGCTTAAAAACCATTCTTTATTCATCTGGATAAACTGTCTAGCTAACGTGTAAGTAAAATGTTTAACTGCTTATTTTTCTATTACTATCAATAAATAATGCAGAAATTATGTGAGGGACATCTCACATGGGAGGTAATACTAAGTTTTTTAGTTACATTAAAATGAGACACATATCTCATAAATGTTATCTATTCTTGATGGGTTTAATAATAATGTGAGCTAGACCATTAATTTAATAATTGATGGTCTTATGACGAAGTTAGTTCAATAAGTGATAAAACTTAATATTTCTTTAAAGTAGTGCTAACTGTAACCTTCTACACACTTAACATAATTATTTTTGCGAATAAAAAAGCGCATCGGTATCCCTTAGCGCTTTCCTTTAATAATGAAATAATGATTATTACGAAATTAGATACGTGTACGACGCTTCGCTGTCGGCCTTGATGATTGACGCTTAGCTGCAGGGCGTGCTGTAACTTGTGTATGGCGTTTCACCGCACGACGAATTTGGTTCGCTTTAATTCGGCGTTGGTCTCGTTCAACAGCAACCTTACTTTCTGTTTCAGGTGCTAGTTCAACCAATTCGCGAAGATAATTGGTTTGTTGTAAACCAAGCTCTGTCCACCCGCCACGAGGAAGCCCTTTTGGTAAATCAATGTCGCCATAACGAACACGGATCAATCGGCTAACTTGAACACCGACTGATTCCCAAAGACGTCGAACTTCACGGTTACGCCCTTCTGTTAACGTCACGTTATACCATTGGTTCATCCCTTCACCACCGCGATATGAAACCGTTTTAAAAGAAGCAGGACCATCTTCTAATTGCACGCCAGTGGTTAATTGGCGAATTTTAGCATCGTTAATTTCACCAAAAACACGTACCGCGTACTCACGTTCGACTTCACGGCTTGGGTGCATTAACCGATTCGCTAATTCACCATCTGTCGTAAACAATAATAACCCACTCGTATTGACGTCCAAACGGCCAACGGCAATCCACCTAGCCCCTGTTAACTTCGGTAAACGATTAAAAACAGTAGGACGGCCTTCAGGATCATGGCGAGTACATAATTCACCTTCTGGCTTATAATACGCCATAACACGGCAAATCTCTTTCTCAGGCTCTTTAATCGCTAATAAACGGCCATCTAAACGGATTTTTGTTGCTGCTGTAACTTCTACTCGGTCACCTAATGTTGCAATTTTACCATCAACACTAATACGACCTGCCTGCAGGAATGTTTCGATTTCACGACGGGAACCATGCCCAGAACGGGCAAGGATTTTTTGTAATTTTTCAGTTTTTTGCGGTTTAGCGCTCATGTAACCCTCTACTGTCGCCTTCACAGGCGTCAAATGACTTTTGGGAGTGATATGTTTACCCTCTCCAAAAAGTATTGAATTTGTAAACCCGCGTATTATACACAGGTTTATCTTGAAGCCCTATTACTTATCAGAATATCGCACTTTCAATACATTTTCATATAATTAGCTATATAAACACAGTGTTTTATTAGCTAAACATTACTCAAAAGGCGATGGGTCTCCAGTACCGACCCGAGCAACTACTGGCGTGTCATCCGTAAAATCAATGACTGTTGTTGGTTTTTGCCCGATGTAACCACCGTGGATCACTAAATCGACCTGTTTATCCAATAAATCCCTAATTTCCTCAGGATCAGATTGAGTAAAATCATCACCAGGCATGATTAAACTGGTCGACATTAACGGCTCTCCCACCGCTTCAAGTAGATCCCTTGCAATAGGATTAGAAGGCACTCGTAAACCAATTGTTTTACGTTTTTCATTCATTAAACGGCGCGGGACTTCTTTGGTTGCACGTAAAATAAACGTATAATTACCGGGTGTATTATTTTTAATTAAACGAAATACCGTATTATCAACATGGGCATAATTGGATAATTCAGAAAGGTCACGGCACATTAGTGTGAAATTATGATTGGTATCGAGTTGGCGGATACGGCAAATGCGTTGCAATGCATCTTTTTCTTCTAAACGACAACCTATTGCATAACCTGAGTCTGTCGGATAAACAACAACACCACCTTTATTTAGGATTTCAACGCTTTGGCTAATTAACCGCGTCTGAGGGTTGTCCGGATGGATATAAAAAAACTGGCTCATACATACCTCTACTTTTCGTAGTATCGACAGCATCACCCGGCAAAATACCTATAAATGGTACTATCTATTTATTCAATTAAATGATTTATGTGAAATAAATCATTATCCATACTGGTTATTTTACACCGCATTGTTAATACATCAAAGTATTAGGTGTTTTTTACTTCAGCCCACTGCGCCCAAACGGCCTGTTCATCATCAGGTAACCATAAATTGCGCCCCAGTTCTATCCAAGAACATGGTCGATGAAAATCGGAACCAACTGAGGTTCGTAGCTCAGCAACTTTTGCAAGCTCAGCTAAATACTGCTTTTCATTTGGAGGTTGTTGGCAATGGGAAACTTCCATAGCATCACCATTACATTGCTTAAAATAAGCAATAAGGCGTTTCAACCACTTATTTGATAGTTGATATTTAGATGGGTGCGCTAAAACAGCGACCCCACCTGCGGCGTGAATGGCTTCGATAGATTCGTGAATAGAGCACCACTTTGCAGGAACATACCCTGTTTTGCCTTTTGATAAATAACGTTTAAATACATTGTTAATCGTTTTTTCTTTACCAATTTTAACAATATATTGTGCAAAATGCGCACGAGTCACTTGCCCACCGGCAGAAATATTTCGTGCATTTTCCCATGCATCGTCAATGCCAGCTTTTTGCAAACGACGCCCCATCTCTATTCCACGTTCTAATCGACGAGCTGATTGTTCTTCCAGCAATTTAATCATTGCGGGATGCTCCGTAGAAAAGTTTAGCCCCACAATATGTATTTCTATATTTTCCCAAAGAGTGGATATTTCTACGCCGTTGATAAGTTCAATTGGCCGATCATTTTCAGCCAAATAACGTCTCGCTTGCAATACACCATCGCAAGTATCATGGTCTGTGATAGCCAAAATATTTACGCCCATGGTTATCGCACGTTCAATTAACGCTTCAGGGGTCAGCTCCCCATCCGAAGCAATCGTATGACTATGTAAATCATAACGAGTCAATAATGACGTTGCTGCTTGCGGCATGGTGGTATCTTCTCCAATTTCCATTAACAACTATTTTCCTAATAAATTAACAAAGTGCTTGACACTAAAGACACGATCCAGTTAACTAGTACGCAAGATGGCTTGGCGCCAATAATTAATCAGTTTATCCAGTGAGGCATATCATGACTTTATTTAACCTAACAAATCGTTGGTGGCGTGACTTCCCAAATTGGGCGGAAGCCGCACGCGCATAGTTATTGTATGTCTCAGTGCCGAACCCGCCTTTCTACGGCGGGTTTTTTAATGTCTAAAATTAGCGTAAGGCAACAAAATGAACAAACAAAACACCACATTAGCACATTTTAAGTATCTGGATAGCCCAATTAACTATCAGCCAGACCCAACATTATTATTTAATCACCTGTGTCAGCAGGTTCCATCCACGATGTTATTGGAATCTGCCGAGGTTAATAACAAAGCGAATTTACAAAGTTTGCTGATTGTTAATAGTGCGCTACGTATACGCGCATTTGCTCAGCGTGTTGAAATAGAAGCTTTAACTCCTAATGGTCAATCCCTATTACCAAAGCTATTAACTGAGCTTAATGGACGAATAGCTCATCACGACCTTAGTGACAATCTATTAACGGTATCATTTAACCAACCGAAACAAGATCTGGATGAAGATAATCGCCTTAAAGCCCCTTCTAGCTTGGATGTTTTAAGAGCGCTACCGACAATTGCTCAAACTTATTCGACTAAACCTGAAACACTATTTGTTGGTGGTCTGTTCGCATACGATTTAGTTGCAGGATTTGAAGATTTACCTGAGGTTAAGAGCGTTAATCAATGCCCCGACTATTGTTTTTTTGTCGCCGAACATTATTTAGTGATCGACCATCAAAATCAGGCTGCACGGATCAAAAGCTGTATTTTTTCTGATAATCAACAGAATATAGAAACCGTAAAACAAAGACATGAACAAATTATCGTTTCATGCCGCCCTTTTTTACCTGAGCTTCCCCTTGAGTCGGCGCCCAATTTTACCGTGACAGTAAATAAAAGCGACCAAGAGTATGGTGCAATCGTTACGTCTTTAAAAGAAGCTATTTACCGTGGTGATATTTTCCAGGTTGTCCCCTCACGTAAATTTACCATGCCTTGTGCACACCCATTGATTTCATATCAAAAACTGAAGTTGCAAAACCCAAGCCCATATATGTTTTACATGCAAGATCAAGATTTCACCCTATTTGGTGCTTCACCAGAAAGCGCACTGAAATATGCCACCCAAACCCGCAAAGTGGAAATTTACCCAATCGCTGGAACGCGTCCTCGTGGGCGTAATGCGCAGGGAGATTTAGACCTCGATTTAGATAGCCGTATTGAACTCTCAATGCGCTCAGATGAAAAAGAATTAGCAGAGCACATCATGCTAGTAGACCTTGCTCGTAACGATTTAGCGCGTATTTGTGAAGCTGGCAGCCGTTATGTAGCTAATTTAACTAAAGTTGACCGCTATTCCTTTGTTATGCATTTGGTTTCTCACGTTGTAGGAACATTACGCCAAGACTTAGATATTTTTCATGCTTATCAAGCTTGTATGAATATGGGCACCCTTACTGGGGCACCAAAAGTAAAAGCCATGCAGTTAATTGCCCAAAATGAACAGGAACGACGCGGCTCATACGGCGGTGCCGTTGGTTATTTCCAAGGAAATGGGGATTTTGATACTTGCATTGTTATTCGCTCCGCCTATGTCGAAAATGGAATTGCAACGGTACAAGCTGGCGGAGGCGTCGTATTGGATTCTTCACCACAAGCTGAAGCAGATGAAACCCGTAATAAAGCACGAGCGGTGATCCGCGCAATTGCCCAAGCACACCAAGTAAAGGAGTTATTTTAATGGCGAATATTTTACTGCTCGATAATGTAGATTCCTTTACTTATAACTTGGTAGACCAGCTACGCTCTGGCGGACATCAAGTGGTTATTTACCGTAATACCGTCAGCGCATCGCATATTCTGTCAGTATTAAACAATATGGATTCCCCTATTTTAGTTCTGTCTCCTGGGCCTGGGAAACCAAGCGCGGCGGGCTCAATGCCAGAAGTCTTACAGCAGGTAAAAGGCAAAATTCCAGTTATTGGTATTTGTTTAGGACACCAAGCTATTGTTGAAGCTTATGGTGGGACTGTTTCTGCTGCTGGTGAAATATTACATGGTAAATCCTCTATCGCAACTCACGATGAACTCGCCATGTTTGCTAATCTTGAAAACCCAATTTCTGTAGCCCGTTACCATTCATTAGTTGGTAGCCAAATCCCTAGCAGCCTGACAATTTGTGCGCAATCAAATGGCATGGTTATGGCAGTCCGCAATGATAGTGACCGAGTCTGTGGGTTCCAATTCCACCCTGAATCTATTTTAACAACTACAGGCAAACAGTTGTTAGAAAATACCGTGGCATGGGCTCTTTCTACACCCAATGAAAATACCACCACTCATTCGCACTAACGGGATACTAAAGAGCCAATTATGCAAAATATTTATGACAAATTATTTAAAGCACAACCACTGACTCAACAAGAAAGCCAGTTTTTATTTAACGCTATTATCCAAGGTGAGTTAACTGAGCCCCAATTAGCTGCGGTGTTGATCAGTATGAAAATGCGTGGTGAGCAGCCCCAAGAAATTGCAGGTGCTGCACTGGCTTGCTTAGAAAATGCACAGCCATTCCCTCGCCCTAATTATACATTCAGTGATATTGTTGGTACTGGTGGTGATGGGGCTAATAGTATCAATATTTCGACGGCCAGTGCCTTTGTCGCCGCAGAATGTGGTATTAAAGTCGCTAAGCATGGTAATCGTAGCGTATCAAGCCGCTCCGGTTCTTCTGACCTACTCGCCGCATTTGGTATTGCTCTTGATCTAAGTGCTCAAAGTGCGCGCGATGCACTAGATGAGCTTGGCGTCTGTTTTTTATTTGCACCACAATATCACAGCGGTTTTCGCCATGCGGCCCCGGTACGTACACAACTTAAAACACGCACTTTATTTAATGTACTCGGTCCGTTGATTAACCCAGCTCGCCCACCAATCGCACTTATTGGCGTCTATCAAGAAACACTAGTCAAACCTGTTGCTGAAACATTACAGATGCTTGGTTTTACACGCGCAGCTGTGGTACACAGTGGAGGGATGGATGAAGTATCACTACACGCGCCCACACAAGTGGCTGAATTAAAAGATGGTGCTTTACACTATTATCAGTTAACCGCTGAGGATTTTGGCTTAACGCCCTATGCGTTAACTGATTTAGAAGGGGGAACCCCAGATGAGAACCGCGTATTGCTAAGCAACTTGCTTCAGGGGCACGGTAAAGCTGCTCATGAAGCCGCTGTTGCGGCTAATGTCGCGATGTTAATGCGCATTAATGGCCATGAAAATCTAAAACAAAATAGTGAACATGCACTCGCAATTATCCGTAGCGGTAAAGCATTTGACCGCGTCACTGCACTAGCGGCAAGGAACCAATAACATGAAAGCAACCGTATTACAAAAAATTGTTGATGATAAAGCCAGCTACCTCATTGAACGTAAAGCGAAACAACCTTTAAGTGCCTTTATCGATGAAGTTCAGCCTAGTCAACGTAGCTTCTATAATGCGCTCAGTGCAAAACGCCCTGTTTTTATCTTGGAGTGCAAAAAAGCGTCTCCATCTAAAGGCCTAATCAGAGAAGATTTTGACCCAGAAGTGATCGCCAAAACCTATGCACCTTATGCATCTGCGATTTCCGTACTTACTGATGAAAAATATTTTCAAGGTAATATGGATTACCTGACTATTGTTAGTCAGGCAGTAAAGCAACCTGTATTATGTAAAGACTTTATCATTGATTCATATCAAATTTATCTAGCTAGATATTACCAAGCAGACGCTATCTTATTGATGTTATCAGTCCTAAGTGATGATGAATATATCGCTTTAGCTCAAGTTGCTCATCAACTCAATATGGGCGTGTTAACAGAAGTCAGTAATGAAGAAGAATTAGAAAGAGCGATTGCTTTAAAATCTAAAGTCGTGGGTATCAATAACCGTGATTTACGTGACCTTTCCATTGATTTAAACCGGACACGTGAGCTTGCCCCTCGATTAGCGCAAGGCACAATTGTTATCAGCGAATCAGGCATTCATCAACACCAACATATTCAATCGCTTAACCAATTTGCTAATGGTTTTTTAATTGGCAGTGCGTTGATGGAACAAACTGATCTTGATAAAGCGCTACAACGTTTATTAGTTGGTGAACATAAAGTTTGTGGTTTAACTCGTGAACAAGACGCAAAAGCAGTATTAGATGCGGGAGCTTGCTTTGGGGGATTAATTTTTGCTGAAGGTTCCCCACGTAAAGTGACACTGTCACAAGCACAAAACATTATTCATGCTGCCCCCTTAAAATACGTTGGGGTTTTTCGCAATCAGTCAGCTGATTTTGTTGCTCATATTGCTCAGCGCCTTGCGTTATCCGCGGTTCAATTACATGGACAAGAAAATCAAGAGTATATAGCAACGCTGAGAAACCTGCTCCCCAGTTATTGTGAAATCTGGAAAGCAGTCGATATGTCACAAGTGGATTTGTCTCACTATGACACCCAAGGTGTCGATGTTTTGTTGCTAGATAATGGCCATGGCGGTACAGGGAAAACTTTCGACTGGAGCACCATCCCGCAATCTGTTAATCAACGTTTTATGATCGCAGGCGGGCTAAATGCCCAAAATTGCCTTGAAGCGTCGAAATTACTTTGTAATGGACTTGATTTTAATTCAGGGGTGGAAATTGAGCCCGGAATTAAAAGTGAACAAAAAATAAACTTAGTGCTATCAACTTTATTCGCGGAATCAACACATAGCTAACCACTAGATAACGATAGCCTTATTAGTAATAAACAATATTTAGACCCAATTTAATTGACGAGATGGATAACAAACAATGAGCAAATTAGATCCGTATTTCGGCGAGTTTGGTGGACAATATGTCCCAGAAATTCTTATTCCCGCTTTAAACCAATTAGAAGATGCTTTTATTGAAGCGCAAAATGATGCTAGTTTTTTGCAAGAGTTTCACGACCTTCTTAAAAACTACGCAGGTCGCCCTACGGCCCTGACACTTTGTCAAAACTTAACCGCTGGTACAAAGACCAAATTATACTTAAAGCGTGAGGACTTATTACATGGTGGTGCCCACAAAACCAACCAAGTATTAGGCCAAGCTTTACTCGCCAAACGAATGGGCAAAACTGAAATTATTGCGGAAACAGGCGCAGGACAGCACGGCGTGGCAACTGCTTTAGCTTGCGCATTATTAAATATGAAATGCCGTATTTATATGGGGGCTAAAGACGTTGAACGCCAATCGCCTAACGTATTTCGTATGAAATTAATGGGAGCTGAAGTTATCCCTGTGTACAGTGGTTCCGCCACACTCAAAGATGCATGTAATGAAGCATTGAGGGACTGGTCTGGTAGCTATGATAATGCCCATTATCTATTAGGGACAGCCGCAGGGCCTCACCCTTACCCAACCATTGTACGTGAATTTCAACGCATGATAGGCGACGAAGCAAAACAACAAGTTCTTGAAAAAGAAGGTCGTTTACCTGATGCCGTTATTGCCTGTATTGGTGGTGGCTCCAATGCGATTGGTTTATTTGCCTCATTTATACCAGAAGAAAACGTCAAATTAATTGGTGTGGAACCCGCAGGGTTGGGAATTGAATCAGGCCAACACGGGGCACCATTAAAACACGGTCGTGTAGGTATATATTTTGGTATGAAGTCCCCAATGATGCAAACCAACGAAGGGCAGATTGAAGAGTCCTACTCCATTTCGGCGGGGTTAGACTTTCCTTCTGTTGGCCCTCAACACGCACACTTAAATAGTATTGGTCGAGCAGAGTATGTTTCCATTACCGATGATGAAGCACTTAATGCCTTCAAGTTATTATCTCGTAAAGAAGGTATTATTCCTGCATTAGAATCATCACATGCACTCGCTTATGCATTAAAAATGGCAGAGCAACAACCAAATAAAGAACAATTACTCATCGTAAATTTATCAGGCCGTGGAGATAAGGACATTTTTACAGTGCATGATATTCTGGCCAGCAAAGGAGAAATTTAATGGAACGTTATACCCAACTTTTTGAGCGTTTAAGCCATAACAATCAAGGTGCATTTGTTCCATTTGTTACATTAGGCGACCCTGATGCTGAGTTATCGTTAAAAATTATCGATGCATTAATTTCAGGTGGCGCAGATGCTTTAGAAATAGGTATTCCTTTTTCTGATCCTCTCGCTGATGGCCCTACGATCCAAAATGCAAATTTACGCGCATTTAAAAGCGAAATTACTCCGACTATCTGTTTTGAGTTATTGGGCCGTATAAGGGAAAAGCACCCTACTATACCAATCGGCTTATTGGTATATGCGAATTTGGTGTTTACTAATGGGATTGAAAACTTTTATATCCGTTGTGAGAAAGCAGGTGTTGATTCCGTATTAGTTGCAGATGTTCCAATGAATGAGTCAAAGGCTTTCCGTGAAGCAGCTTTAGCGCACAATATCGCCCCAATTTTTATTTGCCCGCCAAATGGTGATGATGCATTGTTACAACAAATTGGGCAATATAGCCGTGGATACACTTATTTATTATCTCGTGCAGGTGTAACAGGTACAGAGAAACGTGCGGAAATGCCGTTAACTCACTTGATTGATAAGTTAAATCAGTATCAAGCAGCGCCTGCATTACAAGGCTTCGGTATTTCAGAACCGGAACAAGTTAGAGAAGCGATTAAAAATGGTGCGGCCGGCGCTATTTCTGGCTCAGCTATAGTAAAAATCATTGAAAATAACCTAAATAAACCTGATGTTCTTCTAAAAACATTAACAGAATTTGTATTTAAAATGAAATCGGCAACACAGAAATAACTTTAACTATCTTTTAAGAGACCGTTATTAAAAATAACGGTCTCTTATTTAAAAATGAAAATTAACTTTAATGATACTTATAATACATATCTACTATTTATAAATCCCCCCACCCCAATTAAAAATATATTTCTTTAAAATTAGGAATGATTAGATTAAATATTAACCTCGTTTTAATACGCATAAATAACTTTCACCAATCAATTAGTTACGGAAATTTAAAGCTAGGTATTACCACTTTAGTATATTCACTTAATAATCTGTAGCAGAGTAAACGTTATTTGTTGTTTTTATTTGTTATTATGTTTTATTTGTTATAAAAGACTACACTTTCTTTCATTATGGCATTTAAATCTCCCACCTCCTGAACAATTAGACTTAAGCACAATTAAATTTTAATAAAAACCAATATAACGCATAATTTTCACGCTTTAATAGCAATAATTTTAGCTATTTTATTTTATCTATAGTCTATATTTAGGAATATTTTATGAAAAAACATTCTGATAAATCAATCGGACATCCGATACTAAAAATCAAACCACTCTTTTTAAGTGTATCTGTTATTTTAGGCTCTATTTCCGTTGCTCAAGCTGCTGTTGTAAATACTAATGGCGCAGGTGTATTAAACCAAGTTAACGGCCCAACAATTGTTCATATTAAAGGAGCAAGTGATAAAGGCGTTTCCCATAACATTTATAGTCAATTCGATGTTGACCAAAAAGGTGTAATTCTAAATAACAGTGCTGCCAATACAAATACCACTCTAGGTGGTCAAATCAATGGTAACCTAAACTTAAATAATGGTAATGGACCTGCTAAAGTTATCTTAAATGAAGTCAATTCAAATAAAGCCAGTGTACTTGGCGGTGTAATTGAAGTGGCTGGAACTAATAAAGCACAAGTCATCGTTGCTAATGCATCAGGTATCACATGTGATAATTGCGGCTTTATTAATACTGACCGTGTGACTTTAACAACAGGTAAGCCAATCGTTGCAGGTGGTGATCTCCTCGGTTATAACGTAGAAAAAGGCCAAATCATTATTAATAGCCGTCTACAATCTGATTCACCAACTGACATTATTGCCCGTTCAGCAGTAATCCGTGGAGATATCCACGCTGAAGAAGTTAATGTTGTTGCTGGTAATAACTTTGTAGATGCGAGTGGCAAACAAGTCACTAAAGTACAAGGTGTTGGTTACCCAACTAGCGTAGGTGTTGATATTGCCGCTATGGGTGGTATGTACGCAAATAAAATTACCTTAGTTTCAACTGAAAGTGGTACAGGTGTTTCTAATAAAGGTAGTTTAGTTGCAGGCGCTGGCGGAGTTAATATTGATTCTACTGGTTTAGTATACAACCAAAGTTCTAGAATGAATTCATCTGGTGGTATTAATATTAAAGCAAATGGTTTGTCTAACTCATCGACTATCCTTGCTAATGGGGATATTGACATTATTACTAATAATTCAGATCTGAATAATGTTAATGGCCAAATCAAATCAAATGCAGGAAATATTAAATTAACTGCTTCAAGAGTAGATAATAGAAGTGGTATTATCAACGCACGACAAGCAATGAGTATTGTAACATCAGGTAATATCAACAATAGTAATGGTTCAATTAGAACGAATAGCGGCGATCTTAATATTAAGGCTTCTGGTACAATAGATAATATCTATAATCTACGCAACAACGTCATAAATGTTGATGAGCGTGGAATTAGAGCAGGTAATGATTTAACAATAAACACCTCGAAACTCTATAATAATAACTCTACTGTATCTGGTCGCGATGTCACCATTAATGCTCGCGATTCTATCTATAATTCTAGTGATAGCCAGATCATTGCTAAAAGAAAAGTTACCCTTGATGCAGCTTCGCTGCAAAATTACAATTCTCTGATCAAATCAACGAATGGTCTAACTAATATTAACCTTTCTGACACTTTGACAAATGATAGCTATGCTGCAATTTCGAGTGGTAGAGCTTTAAATATTGATGCTAATATCATTAATAACAAAGGTTCTCTATCTGCTAGTGCTGGAAAATCTAAATTTAATGCTTATCCCCTAAATAACCAAAATGGATATATTAAAGGAAATAATTTAGATATTAAAACTACAAACTTATCAAATAATGAAGGATTAATTGCTGCGGACTCTAATGTTGTTATTAATACTACTAGCTTAAATAACTCTAGATCTACCGGATTTAATAGTTATGCAAGCAAGTTTGGAGTAGCAGGACATTCTGGCGGAATCTATGCTAAAGATGGCTCTGTCACTATCAAAGCTAATAGCGCAAATAACTATAGCGGTATTATCGTAGCTCACAATAAAGATGCTCTATCAAATGGTGGTGATGTTAATATTACCTTAAGAAACGATCTTGATAACCGTTATGGTACAATTCAAGGTGCAAATACTATTAAATTAGACGTGAATAAATTAGACAATTCTAATTCAGGTCTAGTTCAAGCGGGTAAAGACCTTACTATTGATGCATTTTCTCGTGTTGATAATTACTCCGGTGGTCGTTTAACTTCATTGGGTACAACGACTATCACTAGTCCAGTTATTAGTAATAGCTCTAATGGAACAATCTTAGGTTCAATGGTTGTTTTAAACACTTATAACTATTATTAATTAAATTAACAAGGGGGGCATAAGCCCCCCTAATATTAACTCCAAATTAGAGTGTAGTTTAAATTAAAAATACCTAGTTGACCATCTAGTCATTATTTCTTATACCAACACAATAATCTTAAGGCAATCTGATAATTAATATTATTCCAACTAAATACCCCCCTCTCTTACATTAAGTAAAAAAACTTATTTAAGCTGATTTAGTGTAAATGCAACCGATTGATTCATTTAAAATTAATGAGTTTCACAATAGATTTATTGCATATTGAGTGAAATATCGGAACTAACTACTTTTTTATTTCCTCCGTTCTCAGTTAGTATAATTAATTATTAATTATTAAAATTTTATCGCATAATTTATAGCAAATGAAACCATACGTAAATTCGATTAATACTCAACAATAAATTTATTATAGGGATATATATATGGAAATAATATTAAAAATAAAAAAATACAAGATTACTCCGATATGAAATAATGAAATACTTTTCATACCTTTCTAATTAACAATATTTAATCATAAGAACAATTTTATTGTTTCAATTTAAAAAATGTGGTGCTCATGAATTTTCGATTTCTTTTTTTATCGGCAACCTTGTTGTCTTTTCCTTTATACGCATCAGGAAATGCCTCTCAGGTGTTAGACCAACAAATCAATAATCAAAATAGCCAAGATAGGTCTCGGCAACAACAAGTTCAACTAGAAACAAAAGACGCATTAAGCAAAACAAGAGAACGAGATAATAATATTCTAGTTTTTGACGATGAAAAAGATTGCTTTGACATGAAGCAGGTCATTTTGCTTTCTGAACCTAAACTCCCTTCCATGCGACCTTTAGAAACTTATGCTAATCAAGTGGTAGGAATTTGTCTAGGTATCAATGGTGTCGAAACCTTAGCTAAAGGCTTACAAGATAAGATTATAAGATCAGGTTATGTCACTACCCGTGTGACTATTCCTGAACAAAATATTAGTAATGGGACTTTAACCTTACAAATAATTCCGGGTAAAGTCTCAAACGTACAACTGGCGAAAGACAGTGATAGCTATATTACCTTAGGTGCTATTATGCCCGCAAAAGAAGGTGACCTTCTCAATATTCGCGATATAGAACAAGGACTAGAAAACCTTGAGCGGATCCCTGGCGCCAAAGCTAATATTGAACTAAGACCAGGCAAAGAGTTTTCCACAACGGATATTGTTATCCAACGAGAAAAATCACCCCACATCAATGTCGGTGGTTATTATAATAACTCAGGAAGCCGCCAAACTGGTAAAGATCAGGTTGGTGTAACGGTATATGGCAATAACTTAACCAGTTTAAACGATACCCTCTATGTCAGCGCGGGTAAAAACCTAAAAAACCAAGCTCGCAATAGCACAAGTAACGCGGCTATCTATTATGCTATCCCTTACAATTATTGGCTATACTCACTTTATGCAAGTAAAAGTGAGTATAAACAGACAATTAATGATACTATGGCCAGCTATAAATATTATGGTGATAGCAAATACTTTAATGCTACAGCAAGTAATGTATTTCTTAGGGGGCAAACTTTTAAAGATACCGCATCACTTCAGCTTATAAAGCGTAAGTCTAAATATAAATTAGAAGATGTTAGCCTACTCTCACAACAACGGGATCTAACTAGTATTAAACTCGGTGTTAACCATAGACAAAATATTGATAATGCGACTGTTGATGCTTCAATATATTATCAACGCAATGTTCCTTGGTTTGGTGCGGAAGAAAGCTGGGATATGCGTTATGGTGATGTAAGTACAATGGGACGTGTCTTATCCGCTGATATTTCAGGTATGATCCCTATTGTTTTTGATGATTTCATTATGAGCTATAACCCGCAATTATTTGTACAATATTCACCGGATCGCCTAACTATTCAAGACCAGTTTTCATTAGGTAACCGCTGGACTGTACGTGGGTTTGATGAAGAATTCTCATTAATTGGTGATAAAGGCTTCTATTTGCGTAATGAGTTTAATTTCTACGTACCTGGTTTTTCTTTCTACCCTTATTATGCGATTGATTATGGCCGTATATTGGGCGGTGTTTATCCTTTAGGCTTATACTCTGATGACCAACTATTAGGGACGGCTTTAGGGGTTAGAGGAAATATCAAGATATTCAGTTATGACCTATTTTTAGGCGTCCCACTGTATAAACCTGATGAATATGAAACCAATAGTGTCAATGCTGGTTTAAATGTTCAATGGTTCTGGTAAAATTAATTTAATATTTAAGGTTGACTGTAAATCACTACTTTCAGCCTTTTTTATTTTATGCCCTACTATTTAATTTATTCGTTTTCATCTTGTATTTTAAAAAATTCAACAGCACCAAAATAATCACATATCGAAAAAGTCCCCCTTTGCTATCACTAAAAATATTATACTGATTATAACTTAGCCTCCTTCATCTACGTGTTAATTATTTTTTATTTTTGCTTTCATGTAATTTTATTAAATATAAGACGTCATTAAAAACAAAAAATCCGAGAATATAAATATTCTCGGATTTCCTACTGCAATCTAATCCATTAGAATTCAGGTACTACCCTGCATTGCATCCTATCAAAAACTTAGAAGCGATAACCTGCTCCGAACATAAATACAAATGGGTCTAAACGAGTGTCAACTTTATACTTCTCACCACCCGCTTTAAATTTCACGTCTGATTCAATATTCATCCACCACAGTGATGCGTTTAACATCCAGTTGTCAGTCAGCATATAATCCATACCAGCTTGTGCTGCAAAGCCCCAAGAGCTTGACATGTCTAGATCAGATAAACCTGCATTTTTTCCGGTAGAATTGAATTTCTCATCAAAGAAAAAGGTATAGTTAACACCTGCACCTAAATAAGGACGTAATTTATCTTCTTTACTACCAAAATAATATTGAGCCATTAAAGTTGGTGGTAAATGTTTTACTGTTGCAATATTACCCGTTGGGCCGGTTCCTACTTTATGTTCAAATGGAGTTGCAGCTAATAATTCCACACCAATATTATCGGTGATCATATACCCAAAAGTTAAACCTAATTGAGTATTATTATTAGCACCAAATGTACCTAGGTTACCTAGACCATTAATTTTTACATCATCTCCTCCAACATTTGGTCTGACTGTTGCAGTACCAGCGCGGAAAAGAAAATCGCCAGCTTCATGTGCAATAGAAACTGCTGGAGCTAAAGTTGCAGCTGCTAATACAAGCGCAGTGAGTTTTTTCATTATCAATCCCATTCCTGTGTTTTTATTTTAGGAAAATATACCGTATTATTTAAATTGATGTTCAAATCAAGATCACATCTTTTGCTTATTTATAGGCAACCCGATAAATATGAGTTTATTATTTCATTTATATTTTTTTTAATTTTGATTTAAATCAATTTTTAGGAAATAACCAATAAAATATAAAATTGATTATAATTTATTTATATTAATCCTGCATTTTAAACATGCATTAAATATACAACATAAGTAATTATCTTTAGATTTCGCGCATTAACTTACTTATATTGCTCCAAATATCTTACTGATTAGAGTTGTTAACATTCCGAATTTTCTTATCTTTCTCTACCTCTAGCCCTGATACTCGGTTACAATTGGCTGAAACTCTTGACCCGTTTGTAGATAGGAGCAGTTAAATGTCCATTTCGGCCAACTCACTCATCAGTGATAGCGTCAATTTTTTTAAAAACCAATTGAGTGGCCTGTTTACTATTGTGTTGTCAGCAACCGTAGTAAGCCTTGCGATTTACGCAATGATGATCCCTAGCGAGCAAATGATAGGCGTGCTAGCGCAAGCACAGACTAAAATGATTGAGTCTGGTAACTCCGGCTTACAAAACTGGATACTAGGCCTTTCAGAAGAAGATAAAAGTAGTATCTTACGCGTTTCTTTTGGGTTAATTCTCTCGGTTACTCTGGGCAGTTTAGTCCTTATTTGCGGCACTCTATCTTATATTGCTGGTCTGTCTCGTGGTGAACACCTATCGGGTATTCAGGCGCTCACCGCATCTTTAAACAAAGCACCATCAATGTTTCTTCTATTAGTTGTTTGCTCTTTACTTATCCAATTAGGTATCACCATCATGGTGCTACCTGGAATTGTATTAGCTATTGGCTTCTCTTTAGCCCCTGCTATCTTAATGAGTGAGCGTACAAACCCGTTTAGTGCTATGGGTAAAAGTTGGAAAATGGCTTATGCAAACTGGCGCATTGCATTGCCAATGGTATTAATTTGGATGGCTGCACAAATGCTGGTTAGCGTTCTCTTGGGTAGCTTAAATATGAATCATATTGCTGTTAACGGGGTTTCCTTCTTACTTAATAATTTCGTTGCAGCCTTTGCTTTAATTTATTTTTATCGCCTATACATGTTAGTCGCTAAGAATTGATCTAAAGGGTAAATGGGGGATCTAATCCCCCATTTATCTTCGCGTTATTAAACACCGAATAAGGCCCATCAAGTATTTTATTCCTAAAAACACCCTACCAACACATTAATCATACTTCTTTGGGCTGTTCTGGCTCTAGGTCAATTTTTGAATTCAGTGGTTCAGTTTTTTCACCATCGAATGTCTCTAACGATTTTCTGTCTGCTTCAGACTTTCTATCTTCAACTGTTTTTATTTGTACTTGCTGTTTACTCTGAATAAGTCGAATAGCAAAATAAATATCAGGCACAACCAATAAATCATCATCAGAGCGACTGATTTTATTTTGTTCCAACCACCGTTTTACCGAAGTCCTACGACCTGCAAGTACAAGAGTTACCCCTTTTGCTTTCAATGAGGTAACAATATCATTTAGCGCTGAAAATACGCTCACATCATTATGCGTGAAGCTAACTGCCGCATCCACAATTACCCAAGCAGGCCTTTTTAATTGATTATCTATATGCTTGTTTAATCGTTCTTTAAAATAATTCACGTTAAAATAAGTTAATGGTGAATTAAACCGATAAATTAAAACCCCATCAATTTGTTGAATACCATTCTCAGGCGCCATAGAATGCAGCATTCCCTGTTCATCGACACCTAATAACTGGTCTGTAGGCCTAAATATTATCCGAATAAACTGCAACAACCCCAATAATACCGCCAACCCCACACCACTAATTAACCCGACAACAAGTACAGCGCACAGCGTAAACACGCATAAGAAAAATGCCTGTCGATTGCGTTTACGCATCGAAAAAATACTACGGAAGCTCAATAAGGAAAATGTCGAAATAATCAGTACCATACCCAATGCAGGCATCGGAATATATTCTAATAAGTTTATTGAAAAAAGTAAGACAGCTAAAATAGTTAAAGCCGCGACAATAGAGACTAACTGAGTTTTCCCCCCCATCATATCATTCACTGCAGTACGGCTGCTTGCTGCGCTTACCGCAAAGCCTTGGGCCAAAGCGGATGCAATATTCGCTACGCCTAATGCCCTAAGTTCTTGGTCTGCATCAACCGTGTAGCCATTTTTACTGGCAAAACTGCGGGCAGTCATCATAAAACTCACAAAGCTAATCACCGCTAAGTTTAAAGATGGGATAACCAAATCACGAATTAGCCCCGGAGGGAAATCAGGCAGCGGAACATACGGAAGCCCATCACCTAAATCACCAACAGTACTCACGCCATATTGCTCAAGATTAAATGCAACACTAGCCGCGGTGGCTAAAATCATTGCAATGAGTAAAGAAGGCCATTTACTGCGAACACGCTTAATCGCAAGCGTAATCGCTAACGTCGTCACCGCAACTAATAATGTCGGAATATGTGTCTCTTTTAATGCTAAAGGTAAAGCGACTAAACGTTCAATAAAACCGGCTGGTAATGTACTGATACCAAAAACCTTGCTAATTTGACTAACGATAATAGTTAATGCAACCCCATTTAATAACCCTTGCAATATGGGGCGAGACAAAAAGTCAGCGAATGTTCCCAAGCGAAATTTAGCTGCAATCAAACACCAAATCCCTGTCATGAAGCTCATTACCATGACCAATTGCCAACGGACATCATCATCCCCCATCGCAAGTGGTGCAACTGCTGCTGCAATCACCGCACAGGTTGCTGCATCGGGGCCGATAATCAATTGTTTGGATGTCCCAAATAATGCATAAAAAAACATGGGTAAAATACAGGAGTAAAGCCCAACGATTGCATTCATCCCCATTAATTCGGCATAAGCAATTGCGACAGGCAAAGCAACAGCAGCAACAGACAAGCCTGCTTTTACATCAGGGCCAAGATCTGAAAGTTGGTAATTAAACAGCGTTTCTAACCCTGGCATCCAAGCAAACAGCTTCGCCTTTATCATTGATGAAAAATACCTATAAATTAGTAAGTTAAATTAGCTTTAACACTATATATAGCTGAACTAATAAAGTTTATCTAGAAGTAAGTCAAATAATAGTAAAATAGTGCAAATATCTTTGGTAACAAAGCGTATTTATTGGTAAAAAGGTGCAAACTTTTAACAATTATGGTCAAAATCAGTTAAACTACTCCATTATCTTTACGTTGAGGCGCTTTATTCACTGTTATGAAACAACTTATTGATTTTATCCCTTTAATCATATTTTTCATCGTCTATAAAAGATATGACATTTTCTACGCAAGTGGCGCACTAATGGTAGCAACACCTCTTGCTTTGTTAGCGACATACCTTATTTATAAAAAAGTTGAAAAGGTGGCGAAAATCACCTGTGCAATCGTAATGGGGTTTGCAGCTTTAACCCTTATATTTCATAGTGATGCCTTTATTAAGTGGAAAGTCACCATCATTTATGCAGCCTTTGCAGGGGCATTATTGTTTAGCCAATGGTTTACTGAAAAACCATTAATTCAAAGAATGTTAGGTAGTAATCAAGAAATTAAACTTGCTGACAGCTATTGGACTAAACTAAATAGCGCTTGGGCTATTTTCTTTATTTTCTGTGCTCTTCTCAATATCTATGTTGCATTTTGGATGGCACAAGATATTTGGGTAAACTTTAAAGTGTTTGGTCTTACTGCTGGTACGTTGATATTTACTGTACTGAGCGTTGTCTATATTTTTAAAAATATGACTAAAGAGCCGATAGAAAAACACGAAGAGTAATACTGGTGATAAAACACAAAAAAAACCTGCAAATATTATTTCGCAGGTTTTTTTTTACTCGTTAAATATTAATATCGCTTCTCACCAAATGCTTTTTCAATTTTTTTATCTGTATTGTATTGCGATAACGCATATACTGACCAAATTGCAGCCGGTAGCCAGCCAATAAGTGTTATTTGAAGAACCAAGCAAATAATGCCAGCAAAAGGACGGCCTATCGTGAAAAACTGTAACCAAGGTAATAATATTGCTAATAACAGTCTCATGTTATCTCCCACAGTGAGTTACCAATATTAATTTATTATAGTATAAACAATCTAATCAGTTGACTAAACGTAAAACACACTTCTTGTTTATTCTTTGCATAACTATATCTTTTTGGTGAATTTAGAAGCAACATGGCGGGTTTCCCCCCTTATTTTTACATTAAATCAATTATAGGTGCGTAAACAATGGATAACTTAATGGTTATTGTTTACGACCACATATGTAATTTGCTATAAATGCCAAATCAATATGTTTATCCTTTTTAATAAGAGTCAAATATGCAATTACCAAACGGTGAATTGGTTTTACGAACGTTAGCCATGCCCGCAGACACTAACGCAAATGGTGATATTTTTGGTGGCTGGTTAATGTCGCAAATGGATATTGGTGGTGCTATTTTAGCTAAAGAAATTGCACTTGGCCGTGTGGTCACCGTCGCTGTAAATGGTATTAAATTCCAAAAGCCTGTTGCGGTAGGGGATGTCGTTTGCTGTTACGCCCGTTGCTTAAAAACAGGCAAAAGCTCAATCACTATTAATATCGAAGTGTGGGTAAAAAAAGTGGCTACAGCACCTGTTGGTCAACGATATCAAGCCACTGATGCGGTATTCACCTATGTTGCTGTCAATGACGACAATACAACTAGGGCACTCCCCATAGAAAAACAACATTTTCAGTTAGCAAGTTCAGAACAACAGTTTGATTAATTGATATTATTTATAAAAAAGCACCTTGTGCAGTAATGGCATAAGGTGCTTTTTTTATGAAAAACGAGTGCCTAAACTTGGCTCACAGTTCCATCCAATTTGAAGTAAATCTCCGTTACATACCCTTTAGCAGGTTGTTTTTCATAAGCCCAGCGGTTCATGGCACGTTTAACTTCGCGTTCAAATAAACCTTTCGGTGAAACTTCAACAAACTCAATATTGGTAACCCGGCCTGAGTCGTCGATATCATAACGTACTTTAACATACCCTTCTTTACCTAAACGACGGGCGCGGTCCGGATACATTGGTGGCTGTTTATGTAATGCTTTTGGCCCACTTTTATTCGAGGTTTTGCTGCTTGTTCCTGCATTTTTTGCTGTAGTAACCGCATTATTATTAGTTTTAGGCGCATCTGCATCAGACTTTAAGTTGCTCATCGCCAGTTGTTTTTCTACTGGCTTGACCTCTTCTTTAATTTTTTTCTTTTCTTCCTGTTTAGGTTTAGGTTTCTTTTTCACCTCAGGTTTTTTCTTTGGTAATGCAATGACTGGCTCAACAACAGGCTCCGGTTCGGGCTCAACAACAGGTTCTGGTTCAACAACCGGCTCTGGCTCTACTGGCGTCTCAACAGGTTGAGCAGGCTCAGATGCAGGTTCAGGGGCAGCAAAACTAATCATTGCTATCGTCATTGGTTCAGGATCTCTGGCCAAATTAGGTTGATTAAAAATCCATGCCATCGCAAGGCCTGCATGAATAGATAATGAAATGACGATAATTAAAGTCCAACGGATCCAACGCATATGCAATTTCTACCTACACCAGTCTAACTATAATAATATGCCCAATAGTTTAAATGCAAATAGCAATCATATTCAATAAGCTTTGTCATACAAAGTGAAAAATGTGAATGTGCGCTTTAATAACCTTATTCAATCCATTGAGTAAAAAGTAGCGAATGGCGACGACGGTACACATCGATTTTGCGCATTGTATAAATGTGCATATTCCGTCTAGAATGCCCTTCCAGCCAGCGTCTACGGCGACGAAGGGTCTGCCTTAACATCCGCCAGCGCCCCACTTCATGCCTACTACGTCTCATTTTATTTTGTCCTTTTATCATCAAAAAATAACGTCAAAAAAATATTATATTCTTTTGTAAAAAAGAACCAAGGGGAACTTTTTGAGACAGTTTCTCTTACAATTTAATATCTCATTGATATTATCAATATATGCAATCATTATTTCCTAATGATTTTGCCTATTTCACAAAGCTTTTACTGCAAAATTTTGCTAAATTCTATTAAGTTGATATTTTACTAACGGTTTTTTTAACTAGGTCGTCTTTCTTTAACCCGATTCCCTTATCAGTGAGGCATGTGATCCACTATGGCAACCGTCTATACACTTATGAGTTGGCTTTTATTTTTCCTTTATTGGCTAATCATTGCAGCAGTCACTGTCCGCATTTTAGTCAAAAGAAGGCCTGTCACCTCTGCCATGACATGGCTTCTGATTATCTATATTCTCCCTTTAGTCGGTATCATTGCTTATGTGGCTTTTGGTGAACTCCACCTCGGAAAACGCCGTGTTGATAAAGCGCATCATATGTGGCCTTCTGTTGCTACATGGCTGGAAAATTTACGCAGTTCAAAACACATCTTTGCAACCGAAAATAGCCGTGTCGCTGAGCCACTTTTTCAATTAGTGGAAAAACGTCAAGGAGTTGCTGGTGTTAAAGGCAACCGAATCCAGTTATTAACTACATGCGAAGATTCACTGAAAGCGATTGTCAATGATATCAACAACGCCCAGCACTCTATCGAAATGGTGTTTTATATTTGGCAGCCGGGTGGCTTAGTCGATGGTGTTACCGAAGCTTTATTGAATGCGGCAAAGCGTGGCGTTAAATGCCGTATTATGGTCGACTCAGCAGGAAGTTGGCATTTTTTCCGGAGCGACTACCCAGCAAAAATGCGAGCTGCTGGCATTGAGTTTGTTGAATCTCTTAAAGTCAATTTAATGCGTTTTTTCTTACGCCGCATGGACTTACGTCAGCATCGTAAAATAATCGTTATTGATAACTATATTTCATATACTGGAAGTATGAATATGGTTGATCCTCGTTATTTTAAACAAGATTCGGGCGTCGGTGAGTGGGTTGATATTCTCGTTCGCATGGAAGGTCCTGTCAGTACAACCCTCGGCATTGTCTATGCCTTTGACTGGGAAATGGAAACAGGCCAACGTGTTCTCCCACCGCCACCAGACAGCAATATAATGCCATTTGAGCAAGCAAACGGTCATACTACCCAAATTATCGCATCAGGCCCTGGTTTCCCCGATGAACTGATCCAACAGTCCTTAATGACAGCAATGTTTTCCGCTCGGAAACAACTGATCATGACGACCCCTTATTTTGTGCCAAGTGATGATTTACTCCACGCGATTTGCACTGCAGCAATGCGCGGTGTAGATGTTAGTATCATTATGCCGCGTCAAAATGATTCTTTTCTTGTACGCTGGGCAAGCCGTTCATTTTATAGTGAATTATTAGAAGCAGGTGTTAAAATTTACCAGTTTGAAGATGGTTTGCTGCACACTAAAAGCGTCCTTGTGGATGGGGAGCTCAGTCTAGTTGGTTCGGTTAACTTAGATATGCGTAGTTTATGGTTAAACTTCGAAATTACCGTGGTCATTGATGATAAAAGTTTTGGTAGCGATCTGACACTAGTACAGTATGATTACATCGCTCGTTCAACACGGTTAGAAATTGAAGAATGGGAACAGCGCCCTTTCTGGAATCGTGTCGTTGAACGTATTTGTTACTTCTTTAGTCCATTGTTATAAATTGAATTAATTAGGAAAGGTCATGACAGAAAAACAATTTACCCAGTTAATCGATGAGGATGACATCATTGAAATTGCTTATGACCTGTTTCTTGAAGGTGCAATGACCCATTTAGAACCCGCAGATCAACTCATTTTTGCGTTACAGTTTGAAGAATTAGGGGCGGCAGAAATAGCCCCTTTGAGTGATAATTGGCAAAATATCATCACGGAACAAGTTGATTTAAATGCATTAAGTGAAGTGGTTATTGGGCTGGCTGAAACCCCTGATGCAGAACTGAATGATATTTTTGCCCGTATTTTAATTAGCCGTCACCCTTCTAAACCATTTCATCACATTTTATGGAAAAAATAGCGCAATAACCGCTATGGCTAACAAATAAAACAGAGCAAAACGCTCTGTTTTATTTACAACAAAATTAATGTTATCCCTTAAAGCGGGTCAATTTTCAAACAAGATACCGCATGTTTAAAGCTCCCTTCTAGCAAGGGTCGTGTTTTTGCGCACTCTTCATCTGCTAATGGGCAACGGGTTCTAAACACACACCCGGAAGGTGGGTTTATGGGGGATGGCAACTCCCCTTCAAGTAGCTCAATTTCTTTGTTTTTTTCTTTATCGGGGTCAGGAACTGGCACCGCAGACATGAGAGCCCGAGTATAAGGATGCAAGGGGTTATTATACACCTCATCATATGTACCAAGCTCTACCGCGTGCCCCAGATACATAACCAATACACGGTCAGAAATATGCTTAACGACAGCTAAATCGTGAGCAATGAATATTAATGATAACTTCATTTCCCGTTGTAATTCTTGCAACAAATTAACCACTTGTGCTTGAATGGAAACATCCAATGCAGATACGGGTTCATCACAAATCACTAATTTAGGCTCTAAGATCAGTGCCCTAGCAATACCTATTCGTTGACATTGCCCACCTGAAAATTCATGAGGATAGCGGTTAATCAAATTTGGCAACAGCCCTACACGCATCATCATTTTTTTCACTTTTTCGGTGACTTCAAGCTGTGACATTTTAGGATGATACGTTTTCAACGGCTCAGCAATAATATCCCCAATCGTCATACGCGGGTTTAACGACGCTAATGGATCTTGAAAAATCATTTGGATATCACTGCGTACACGCCGCCATTCTTTATCGCTTTTACCTAATAAGTTTTGCCCTAGCCAACTCACCGTGCCATCTGTGGCTTTGACTAAGCCAATCAATGCCCGAGCAAATGTCGATTTACCACATCCCGACTCACCCACAACACCTAAGGTTTCGCCTTCATACAGCCGCAATGTTACCCCATCAACGGCCTTTAAACTTTTATTAGGTTGCCAAAACCATTGTTTTTTATCCCTAATCTCAAAATGGACTTTTAAGTCGTTCACCTCTAATAAGACCGGCCTATTCTCATGAGTGCTCATACAAGTTCCTCCATAGGCTTAAAGCAGGCGCGTAAACGTGTTTGTTCAAAGGTTGTTAATACGGGTTCATTATCCACACACTGCTGTGTGGCATATTGGCAACGCGGTGAAAATGGGCAACCCTTGGGTAACCTTAATAAGTTTGGTGGATTACCCGGTATTGTTGCTAGGCTCTCATCATCACCGTCAAGACGGGGAACCGCAGCTAATAAACCAAGAGAATACGGATGAGAAGGATGATAAAATATATCTCGAGCGGTACCATATTCCATCGTTCGCCCAGCATACATCACAAGAACTTTATCGCAAACGCCAGCTACTACCCCAAGGTCATGCGTGATCAGAATAATCGCAGTATCAAATTCTTGTTTTAATTCATTAAGCAACGTCATGATTTGTGCTTGCACAGTAACATCAAGCGCCGTTGTAGGCTCATCTGCTATTAACAACTTAGGCTGACATAATAATGCCATAGCAATCATCACTCGCTGGCGCATTCCCCCTGAAAATTCATGAGGATACATATTCATCCGTTTACGCGCTTCAGGCATTTTAACTGCATCAAGCATCCTAATAGACTCTTCAAAAGCCTCATTTTTACTCATACCCTTGTGAAGCATTAAAACTTCAGATAATTGAGTGCCAATTTTTAAATAAGGATTGAGCGATGTCATTGGGTCTTGAAATATCATTGAAATTTCTTCGGCCCGCATCCGGTTTAATTCTTTCTCCCTTAAATTCAGTATTTCACGTCCATTAAATACCGCTGACCCATTGATCCGGCCATTTTTAGCTAATAGACCCATTAATGCAAAAGCAGTTTGTGATTTACCAGAACCCGATTC
The DNA here is from genome assembly GCF_049545585.1 of Providencia sp. NPDC089933. Classification (NCBI taxonomy): domain Bacteria; kingdom Pseudomonadati; phylum Pseudomonadota; class Gammaproteobacteria; order Enterobacterales; family Morganellaceae; genus Providencia; species Providencia sp. NPDC089933. Next base: position 115,889 of record NZ_JBMWDT010000009.1, on the reverse strand, counting down.
ACCGACAATGCCGAGTGTTTCCCCTGCACTTAACTCAAAATTTAATTTATTAACCGCCGTTACACTGCCATCTTGAGTGGCAAAATTAACGCTGAGATCTTTTACTGATAACAGAGGGGTTTTTATTACATTATTTGACATGTGTTTCCCTCTAGCGATCTTTCGGGTCAAGAGCATCGCGCAGCCCATCCCCGATAAAGTTAAAACAAAATAGTGTAATGACCAAGAAACCCGCTGGGATCAGCAATAACCATGGAGTAACCTCCATAGAATTAGCCCCATCACTGAGCAAAGCCCCCCAACTACTTAGTGGTTCTTGCGTTCCTAACCCCAAAAAGCTTAAGAAAGATTCAAATAAAATCATACTTGGTACTAATAATGAGGCATATACCACAACAACCCCCAAAACATTAGGGACAATATGGCGTAAAATAATCTGCCGCGTACTGACACCACAAACAAGGGCTGCCTCGATAAACTCTTTACGTTTTAATCCCAGTGTTTGCCCACGCACAATACGTGCCATATCGAGCCATGAGACCATACCAATCGCCACAAATATCAATAAAATATTTGCACCAAATAAGGTCACTAATAAAATGACGAAAAACATAAACGGAAATGAGTTTAAAATTTCTAGCAAGCGCATCATCAGGGAATCAACCTTCCCGCCAATATAACCTGCCAATGAACCATACAAAGTACCAACAATAACTGCAACTAACGCAGCTGCAACCCCAACCATTAAGGAAATTCGCCCACCAATCGCAACTCTGACGAGTAAATCTCGACCTGATGCATCAGTGCCAAAATAGTGCCCCGTCGCCATATCTGGTGGCATGGACATCATTTCCCAATCGGTATCATCATATAAAAATGGGGATAGCATAGGGGCAAAAATCACAAACATTGTGATTAAAAATAACACAAACAAACTGACGATTGCGGCTCGATTATGGATAAAGCGACGCCTTGCATCCTGCCATAAACTGCGCCCTTCAATATCTAACTGCTCCGAAAAATGCTCCAGAGCTTCACTATTTTGCTGATTCGATATCATAGCGTTTCTCCGGCTTAGTAACGAATTTTAGGGTCAATAACGGCATACAACACATCAACAATTGCATTAAATGCAATGGTTAATACACCCACTAAAATTGTTAAACTTAGTACTAATGAATAGTCACGGTTAAGTGCTCCATTAACAAAAAGCTGGCCAATGCCCGGTAAGCCAAAAATTGTCTCAATGACCATTGACCCCGTAATGATCCCAACGAATGCTGGCCCCATATAAGAAAGCACAGGAAGCAAAGCCGGTTTCAATGCGTGACGTAGAATAATAGTTCTTAGGGGTAACCCTTTCGCGCGTGCAGTACGAATAAAATTTGAGTGCATAATCTCGATCATCGACCCGCGAGTTATACGGGAAATACTAGCAATATAAGCTAATGACAATGCAACCATGGGTAAAACCATGTGTTTAAGGTTACCGCCATCCCAGCCACCACCAGGGAGCCATTTCAAATGAATGGCAAAAATCAGCACCAATAGTGGTGCTACAACAAAGCTGGGGATGACAACCCCCGTCATGGCAAACCCCATGACTGTAAAATCCCATTTAGTATTTTGGTTTAGCGCCGCAATAACCCCGGCTGAAACACCAAAAAGAACCGCAATAATAAATGCCGTTGCACCTAACTTTGCTGACACTGGGAAAGCCTTAGCAACGAGGTCATTAACACTATAATCTTTGTATTTAAATGATGGGCCAAAATCCCCTTTGGATAACTGAATCAAATAATTGAAATACTGTTTATACATTGGGTCATTGAGATGATATTTCGCTTCAATGTTGGCCATAACTTCAGGCGGGAGTTTACGTTCCCCTGTAAAAGGGCTTCCTGGCGCCAAGCGCATCATAAAAAATGAGATTGTAATAAGGATCAGTAACGTCGGGATCGCTTCTAGCAACCGACGCAAAATGAATTTAAACATTGCTCTTTCCTACATCTATTGCCTATTAGGCTAATATCTGGCTCCACACTAAATGGAGCCAGAACAAGTTTATTAGTGTTTGATAATATATAAGTCTTTAGTATGCAGGTTATCTAACGGGTCTTTGCCACTGTAACCACCAACATAAGGTTTTACCAAACGCGTATTAACGTAGTAGTAAAGAGGAACAACACCTGAGTCTTTATCGAGTAATTCTTCAGCCTGCTGATAGAGCGCCGCCCGCTCTTCAACTGTTTTGACTTGCAATGTTTTTTTCATTACGGCATCAAAATCTGTATTTTTATAGTGAACGGTATTATTACTGCTGTAGGAAAGTAACATATTGAGGAAAGATGACGGTTCATTATAATCAGCACACCAACCAGCACGAGCAACATCATAATTACCTTGATGTCGGCTATCTAAAAAAGTTTTCCATTCTTGGTTTTCTAATTTAACTTCCGCGCCTATATTCTTTTTCCACATAGAAGAAGCGGCTATTGCGATACGTTTATGTAAATCTGAAGTGTTGTACAGTAAATTGAATTTTAATGGGTTCCCTTTATTGTAGCCGGCCTCTTCAAGTAACTGTTTGGCTTTTTCATTGCGTTGCTCTTGGGTCATATTCGCATACCAGTCAGGCTTTTCAGCTTTCATTCCGCTGGTAAATGGAGGAGTAAAGCCATACGCTGGGATATCTCCTTGCGCCTTCACTTTATAAGTAATGATATCTCTATCCATGGATAATTTTAGAGCTTCACGGACTTTCGGATCATTAAACGGTGGTTTCTCATTATTGATTTCATAATAGTAAGTACACAGATATGGGCTCACTTTTAACTCATTTGGCATATTTTGTTGTAAGCTTTTAAACTGCTCAATCGGTAAATTACTATAAGTCATATCGATTTCACCACTACGATAGCGGTTAACATCAGTCACTTCGGAAGAAATCGGTAAGAAAGTCACTTGGTCAATTACAGTATTCGCATTATCCCAATAACTAGGGCTACGCTCTAACACAATACGTTCATTCACCGTCCAACCTTTTAATTTATACGCGCCATTACCCACGAAATTTTGTGGCTGAGTCCATTTTGCGCCATGCTGTTCGATGGTTTTTTTATTCACTGGCGACATAGATGAGTGAGCTAATAGCTTAGGAATATAAGGTACGGCTTCGCTAAGTGAAATAACTAATGTTTTATCATCAAGAGCCTTAACACCAAGCTCTTGAGGCTTTTTCTTACCTGCAATAATATCGTCAACATTTTGAATATGTGCATACTGTAAGTAACTTGCGTAAGGTGATGCCGTATCAGGGTCTGCTAAACGTTGCCAACTATAGACAAAATCCTCTGCTGTGACAGGGTCACCATTGGACCATTTTGCATCATCACGTATTTTAAACGTCCACTCTTTAAAATCTTTATTTTCCCAGCTAACTGCTGAGCCAGGTAAAATCTCACCGTCAGGGCCGACAATTGTGATCCCCTCAAAAAGGTCCCGCGCTAATGCTGACTCAGGTACCCCTTCAATTTTATGCGGGTCTAACGATTGAGGTTCCGACCCATTATTACGCACCATCACCTGCTTCTCTGCAAGTTCCACACCCGCAGGAACAACTGCCGCAAAACTCGTCGCTATTGACCCCACAGCCAGCCCTGCGGTCACGCTAAGTGCAATAATCGATTTATTGATTAATTTACTCATCTTATCGGTTACTCCCGTTCATATTTATTATGATTGTGTGTTGTTCATATTCACTAAAACCTAGAATAGTGAACACTTTTTATAATTATTTAGATATTATTAATTAGGTTCATTTATATATAACCGTTTAATATCCGTATAATCAAGAGGGTCTTTGCCTTTAAATCCATTAATCGTAGGTTTTATCATGCGCGCACTAACGCGATAATAAACAGGAACTATGGCCGAGTCCTTGTCCAACAAGGCTTCAGCTTGCTGATATATATCATGACGAGATTGGTCATCAGGAGCAGTTAAAGCCTGTGCAAGTAACGCATCAAAAGCAGAATTACTATAAAATGCAGTATTATTACTATTTTGTGACAACATCATGTTTAGAAAAGCAGTAGGCTCATTATAATCTGCACACCAAGTCGCTCTAGCGACATCATAATGGCCTTCATGACGGCTTTGTAATGACGTCTTCCATTCTTGGTTTTGTAAAGTCACCTGCGCCCCTATATTTTTTTTCCACATAGAGGCTGCGACGATAGCTTGCTGTTTATTCTGATCTGAAGTGTTATAGAGTAATGAAAATTTTAACGGGTTTGCTTTATTATAACCGGCTTCTAAAAGTAACTCTTTGGCCTTCTTATAACGCTGTTCTTGGGTTAAATCGGCCCATTCAGGTAACGTAAAATTCCCATTATTGATAAAAGTTGGTGTAAACCCATAAGCTGCGACTTGCCCTTGCGCCATAACTTTATTGGTTATTGTCTCTCTATCTAACCCTAGCTTAATTGCCTCACGTACTCGTGGGTCATTGAATGGCGGTTTCTGGTTATTTATTTCATAATAAAATGTACATAAATAAGGGCGAACATACAGTTCATCCGGCTTTTCTTGCTGCATTTTTTTATACAGAACAGGCGGGATTGCAGAATTGCTGATATCTATCTCACCACTACGGTAACGGTTAATATCACTGACCTCTGAGGTAATCGCTAAAAATGTAGCTTGGTCTATACGGCTACTGTCATTGTTCCAATAATATGGGTTACGTTTTACTACAATACGTTCATTAACGACCCACTTATCAAGTAAATAAGCCCCATTGCCTACAAAATTTTGTGGTTGAGTCCATTTTTCACCGTGCTGCTCTATTGCCTTCTTATTAACAGGTTTCAATGATGTATGAGAAAGCATATCGACAAAATAGGGAACTGGATGGCTAAGTGTCACTTGTAAATGCTGAGGATCAAGCGCTTTAACACCCAACGCCGTCGGAGGTAATTTACCGGCTAAAATAGCATCGGCATTTAAAATATACGCATTTTGTAAATAACTCGAATAAGGAGACCCTGTACTTGGGTCCGATAACCGCTGCCAGCTATAAACGAAATCTTCAGCAGTAACTGGCGTACCATCACTCCATTTAGCCCCTTGCCGTAAAGTGAAAACCCACGTTATATAATTGTCATTTGTCCAACTTTCCGCGACCCCAGGCGCTACTTTTCCGTCGATATCGCTGTAAACTAACCCTTCAAGTAAGTTTAAAATAATATTGCTTTCTGGTACCCCTTCCACTTTATGAGGGTCAAGTGATGTGACTTCTGAGCCATTGTTTATCGTGATCACCTGCGGTGACTTAATTGCCGTATCTGTCGCATTAGCCTGAAGCGTAATAAATAATATCGAGAGTGCACCAAAACCCATTTTTGATTTGATCATCATATCCCTCATGATTAATTGATGGCGCTATCACTGCATTAGCAGCCTTCTCTACAAAATTAGTTGATTGTTATAACTATCAAGTTTGCTGTTTATTAAAGTAAATAGCGCTCTCCCCAACAAATATCAATAACAAGTTTTTAACATTTTTGCGCATAAAAACTTTATATGAATATTCAAATAATCATGCAAAAGTAAAAAATATACTTTAATAACATTATGATAAAAAAATTACCGCACCCAAAAAGCAGTATCGCCTTTTTTGTGGTTCCAAACATATCATTAACAAACACTAATTAGAATAGTGAATAAATTTACGTAGCTCACAATTTCTTACTTTTTATCCCTGCTTTAGCAAAAAATGCGACATATAATTACAGTTAACATATTTGTTATCCGTAATTGTTAATTACTCTAATTTTGAGGACATCTGAGGGTAATAAAAGTAGTCTGTATATGAATGGTTAGTATTCAGAAGTAGAAAATACAATTCGAGGGAATGTTGGCTGCAACAAACCACTGCAACCAACAAAGATAGCTAGATAGGCAAAAGAATAAAAATTATAACAACCCAGGAAATAACGCCTTAACCCCTGTCACGATAAACTCAATCCCTAACGACATAAGCAACAGCCCCATAATACGAGTTACAACGTTAATCCCAGTTTGGCCAAGGTAACGAACAAGTAAAGATGCTGAACGAAATAGCAACCAACAACAAAATGCAAAGAGAATGCTGGTCAGCGCTAAACCCAAAAAGTTTTGCCAACCGTGCCAACGAGATGACCATACAATACAATAACTAATTGCCCCCGGACCGGCCATTAGTGGTAGTGCTAACGGGACAACACCAATACTATCTCTTACTGCAGTTTCTGTTTTTTCTTGCTTATTCTGTTTATCTTCACCAATTTTTCCACTAATCATCGACATTGCGATTGTCACAATTAATATCCCCCCTGCGATGCGAAATGAATCGATGGAGATACCAAACAACTGAAGTATTGAGTCACCTATGAGTAGTGAAGTACATAAAATAATAGCGACTGAAGTATTCGCTACAGTATTAGTTTTATTTCTCCCTGCATTACTTTGATAGTTAGTCATACTAATAAACACAGGTAGAATGCCTACTGGGTTTACAAGTGCAAAAAGACCAATAAAAAATTTAATGTAACCAGATAAATCGAGTAATGCGATGCTCACTCAGCCATTTCCTTAAACAGTTCTCTTAAGAGATGCATTGATACCTTTTCTAATTTTATCACCTCTGGTGCTAATTTCCTTGCGCGAAATAATTTTTTCTATAACAAACTAAATTTCCTTGTTATTTTAGTGAGTAATGAATGAATTTTTCCCCACAAATGTATTAGTCATATTAAATTAAGTCATAGAACAATAACACTTACATAACGTATATGAATATAAGCCTGCTGAAAGGTGTCAGCTTGGCATTTTCGTGATTTAGATCACTTTATTTAATTCCTATTTTGTTAATCTATTCTTAACTGATAGACAGGATTAATAAGATTTTTAAGCCAATAGGCGATGATGAGCAGCGTTATTATTAGAATTATCTATACTTTCACTTTTAGGCAGTCTTTTTCGCCCAGTTTGTCGATACATTGCTCATTGGCTTAAAAAGTTTAACATTTATCAGGAGTAATCTATATGTCTGTAACTAACGTTACCGAACTCAATGAACTCGTTGCTCGTGTCAAAAAAGCTCAACGCGAATTCGCGACTTTCTCACAAGAAAAAGTTGACGAAATATTTCGTGCTGCTGCTCTCGCTGCCGCTGATGCACGTATCCCCCTAGCAAAACTCGCTGTTGAAGAATCTGGAATGGGTATTATTGAAGATAAAGTGATAAAAAATCATTTTGCTTCTGAGTATATCTATAATGCCTATAAAGACGAAAAGACCTGTGGGACTTTATCTGAAGACCCAACATTTGGGACAATAACGATTGCAGAGCCTATCGGTATTATTTGTGGCATTGTGCCAACCACTAACCCAACCTCAACTGCAATTTTTAAATCATTAATTAGTCTAAAAACACGTAATGCCATTATCTTCTCTCCACATCCACGTGCGAAAAATGCAACCAATCGTGCAGCTGAAATAGTACTTAATGCCGCTATTGCTGCAGGTGCACCAAAAGATATTATTGGCTGGATTGATTCCCCTTCCGTTGAATTATCCAATGCATTGATGCACCACGCTGATATTAACCTGATTTTAGCGACAGGTGGACCAGGTATGGTTAAAGCAGCCTATAGCTCTGGTAAGCCAGCGATTGGTGTCGGCGCGGGTAATACCCCTGTTGTGATTGATGAAACAGCAGATATCAAACGTGCTGTTGCATCGATTCTCATGTCAAAAACCTTCGATAACGGCGTTATTTGCGCCTCAGAACAATCCGTTGTTGTTGTGGATGAGATCTACAACCAAGTTCGTGAGCGTTTTTCCAGCCATGGCGGCTATTTACTGCAAGGTAAAGAACTTAAAGCGGTTCAAGAAATCATTTTGAAAAATGGTAACTTAAATGCTGCCATTGTGGGCCAACCTGCTGTTAAAATTGCCGAAATGGCAGGCATCACTGTCCCTATCACGACTAAAATCTTGATAGGTGAAGTTAAAGTTATTGATGATTCAGAACCCTTTGCCCATGAAAAACTGTCCCCGCTCTTAGCCATGTATCGTGGTAAAAACTTTGAAGATGCCGTCTCCAAAGCTGAACAATTAGTCGAAATGGGAGGGATTGGCCATACTTCTTGCTTATACACCGACCAAGACAATCAACATGAACGAGTGAACTACTTCGGCCAAAAAATGAAAACAGCACGTATTTTAATTAATACGCCGGCCTCGCAAGGTGGTATTGGTGACTTATACAACTTCAAACTAGCTCCTTCTCTCACATTGGGTTGTGGCTCTTGGGGGGGTAACTCTATTTCCGAAAACGTCGGGCCAAAACACTTGATCAACACTAAAACTGTGGCGAAGAGAGCTGAAAACATGTTATGGCATAAACTACCAAATTCAATCTACTTCCGTCGTGGTTGCCTACCTATCGCCCTTGAAGAGATTGCAACTGACGGTGCGAAACGTGCCTTTATCGTCACTGATGGTTATTTATTCAATAATGGTTATGTTGATGAAGTAGTCAATGTACTCAAAAAACACCACATTGAAACAGACGTATTCTTTGAAGTTGAAGCAGACCCAACATTAACAGTTGTACGTAAAGGCGCTGCCCAAATGCAAGCATTCAACCCTGATGTTATTATTGCATTAGGTGGTGGTTCACCGATGGATGCAGCGAAAATTATGTGGGTCATGTACGAACATCCTGAAACACACTTTGAAGAGCTCGCGCTACGCTTTATGGATATTCGCAAACGTATTCACCGCTTCCCTAAAATGGGCGTTAAAGCGAAACTAGTTGCGATTACAACTACTTCAGGTACTGGCTCTGAAGTTACGCCGTTTGCGGTTGTGACTGATGATAAAACAGGTCAAAAATATCCATTAGCGGATTACGCACTCACCCCGAACATGGCTATCGTTGATGCAAACTTAGTCATGAATATGCCTAAATCTTTAACTGCCTTTGGCGGTCTAGATGCAGTGACCCATGCATTAGAAGCTTATGTTTCAGTGCTAGCTAACGAATTTACCGATGGCCAAGCGCTTAAAGCATTAAGTTTATTAAAAGATTATTTACCTGCCAGCTATCACGAAGGTGCTAAAAACCCTGTCGCTAGGGAGCGTGTACATAATGGGGCTACCCTTGCAGGTATTGCATTTGCGAATGCGTTCTTAGGGGTATGTCACTCAATGGCACATAAACTAGGTTCAGAGTTCCATATTCCACATGGCCTCGCCAATGCCCTATTGATTTGTAATGTCATCCGTTTCAATGCGAATGACAATCCAACTAAGCAAACAGCCTTTAGCCAATATGACCGTCCTCACGCACGTCGACAGTATGCTGAAATTGCTGATCATCTCGGTTTAACTGATTCAGGGGATCGTACAGGCGCTAAAATTGAAAAATTATTAGCATGGCTTGATGAAATAAAAGCAGATTTAGGCATTCCAAAATCTATTCGTGAGACAGGGGTACCTGAAGCAGACTTCTTAGCTCGCGTAGATAAACTGTCTGAAGATGCATTTGATGACCAATGTACTGGTGCTAACCCAAGGTATCCATTAATCTCTGAAATTAAACAATTATTATTGGATTCCTATTATGGTCGTGATTTTGTTGAGCATTCAACAGCACCTGTTACCGAACATATAGAAAAGAAAGTTCCTCAGAAAAAAACAGCTGAAAAGAAAACCACTAAAAAATAATTTATTTATAGATTATTAAATTAGCAAAGGCACTGTTATAGAAACAGTGCCTTTTTTGAGGACTTAAAATGAGTTGCGACGTACTAAATATTAACGTTGATATATATGATTTTTCCTAATAGCTAGTTTTATATCACCTTCTACTCGCATAACGAGATTATAATAATTATTTTATTTCCATACACGTAACTATATAAAACTACCTAAAATGAATTGGTTTTTTAGGAATTATCCCTTCATTCATCATTTGCGCTTGTTTTATTGCTTCTGAATAGTGTTTACGACAAACAGATATATACTTTTCATTACCGCCTATATCGACCTGAGCACCCTCATATACAGCAATACCATCACTTCCTATACGTAATACCTTATTAGCCTTACGCCCACAGTAGCATACGGTTTTTAGCTCAACCAATTTATCTGCCCATGCGAGTAAATATTGACTGCCTGCAAATAGTTGCCCAGCAAAATCAGTGCGAAGTCCATAGCACAAAACAGGGATATCCTCGTTATCAACGATGTCACATAATTCTTCAACTTGTTTTTTTGTTAAAAACTGACATTCATCAATAAGGACACAATGCACTTTCTGTAACTGATTTTCGCGCTTAATAACCTCTGCCATATCCGTCGTTGTTGAATAAACCAACGCTTCAGCAGATAAACCAATACGCGAGGATACTTTCCCCTGAGCAAAGCGATTATCTATCTCTGCTGTGAAAATAACAGTACGCATCCCTCTTTCATTATAGTTATACGATGATTGCAATAACGACGTTGATTTGCCTGCATTCATTGCTGAATAATAAAAATAAAGCTGAGCCATCTGGCTGTTTCCTCACAATTAATATACGCAATAATTTTACCATAAAACATATCGTTAGATTAACAAAATGACACTATCTCACTTTACTTATTGAAAATTTAACCCTTTTTACAATTATTTTGCTTCTTATCGCTAATAAAGCTTACCTTATATACAATAAAAACCAATTTGATATTAACTATAAACCGTATCAGCTAAAGCATGTTAAGCTAAAATTCATCATCAAAAAAAGAAAATTTAAGTTAGTATCCCCCTTCAATTCATTCTGAGTAAAAGTAGAATGCGACTTTCGACAAGCACTGCGAAATATTAAATCACAAAGTTTTTTTCTTATTGCTATTTTTTTCATTAGTTCAGTTATTGATAATAGCGGTATATATATCTACGAAAGTTTTATTTTTCTTTTGTAAAAAAATTGCATTCGTAAAAGATAACTTTTAAACTAGAGAAGTAATTTAGCTATTGCAGAATTTAAAATAGCATTCTATTATTACTGTACACATGCCAACAAATAATTTGAGACCAGGAAAATGAGCGAATCATTAAAAGCGTTAAATAACATCCGTACTCTTCGTGCTCAAGCTCGCGAAGTAACTTTAGAATCGTTAGAAGAAATGCTGGAAAAATTAACCGTCGTTGTTGAAGAACGTCGTGATGAAGAAAACCAAGCTCGTGCAGAATTAGAAGAACGTAACCGTAAACTGGAAAAAGTTCGTGAAATGATTCTTGAGCAAGGCGTAGATTTAAATGACCTTCTGCAAACAATGGATTCAGGTAAAGGCACAAGCACTCGTGCTAAACGTGCAGCTCGTCCAGCTAAATATAAATATGTTGATGAAAATGGTGAAACTAAAACGTGGACAGGCCAAGGCCGTACTCCAGCTGTAATCAAAGTTGCCATTGAAGAACAAGGCAAATCATTAGATGATTTCTTGATCTAATCGCCTAATCTTTTATTCCAAACACCCTTTTTAAAAGGGTGTTTTTGTTTGTACCTTTATATATTATTTTATATTAGTCTCTAGCTACAAAGTCTCTTAACCATTATAACCACTAGCTCCCCCTGCAATTCTTGCTTAATTTATAGCCTCTAATAGGTATTGCACTAATCATCAAATATTTACAATTAAATAAAAACGCCAAGGTAAAGATTTGTAATTTTAATTAGACATTATTAAATTCAAAAGCAATTGTTTAATGTGACTGAGTGCTATTTTTATCGCACTGCATGGAGGTAAAATTAACAACGAGTCGAAAAGCCGCTTCTACTCCTTAATACTTAGTCTTTATAGTTAATAGTTCATCTCTATCTATAAAAAAGGCTAACTTGTCTAGTTAGCCTTGAATTAATTTACTGAAATAAGTTTTCTATTTCGGCGCGTTCAATGAAGCCGACAATTCTGTCAACCACTGGGTAAAGTCATCTCCTAAAGTGTCATGTTGCATTCCATATTCAACAAATGCTTTCATGTAACCTAGTTTATTTCCACAGTCATGACTTTTACCACATAAGTGGTAAGCCTCTACAGGTTCATTATTTTCCATCATTAATGCGATTGCATCAGTTAGCTGTATTTCATCACCAGCACCTGGGACTGTTTTTGCTAATGCGTCCCATATTTTTTCAGATAAAACGTAACGACCAACAATAGACAAATTGGAGGGGGCTTCTTCACGACTTGGTTTTTCTACCATGCGAATAATTTTTTTGCTGTCCCCCGGTTGCAGAACTGCGCCATTGCAATCAACAATACCGTAATTGGAAACTTCTTGCTCGGGCACAGGTTCAACCAGAATCTGGCTCGCCCCCGTAGATTCGTACTGTTCTAGCATTTCACGTAGATTAAATTTTGTTAAATCCGTGCTATAACGGTCTAAAATCACATCAGGTAAAATGACAGCAAATGGCTCTTCACCCACTAATGGTTTTGCACATAAAATAGCATGCCCTAACCCTTTCGCAATCCCTTGACGTGTTTGCATGATAGTAACATGACTTGGGCAAATAGATTGCACCTCATCCAATAACTGGCGCTTAACACGCGCTTCCAATATGGCCTCTAACTCGAAGCTAGTATCAAAGTGGTTCTCAATTGAGTTTTTTGATGAATGGGTAACCAAAACTATCTCATTGATCCCAGCAGCAATACACTCATTGACTACATATTGAATGAGCGGCTTATCAACAATCGGTAGCATCTCTTTTGGAATAGCTTTTGTTGCCGGTAGCATCCGCGTCCCTAAGCCCGCAACAGGTATTACAGCTTTACGCACCTTGCGTTGTGTCATTTGTCATAACTCCAGATAATATCTACGCATCTTAGCCCCATAGTTCAAATATGTTAGCGATGCATTTCAAGTGCGCGGAAGTATATCAGGAAATTATCCCAAATAAATAGTGACGAGTCCGAATGCGGCTATTTAAAACGCGTTATCAACACTTTTTAAGAGTAAATTAATTTTCAGGATTAAACATTAGTTTTATTTTTTGGCTATTATTGCGTATTAAACACTGCCAGACAGCCCCTTTTATCTCCAAATGATTCGATTGATAAAACTTGAGTGTCCCAAGTGGCAGGTTTCTTGCCAATTTAAAATGAGAGTTTTCTGTCGTTATATCGGCTTCTAACCCAGCACTAGCCATAATGATCGAATTATTTTGCGTGTTAAAATACCCCAACAGTAAAGGAAATTGCCCATTAAAACCGGAATCTTCCAATAAATGATTTATCTGATTAATAATCCTATCAATATTTGGTAGTTTTTTATCTGGATAGCTAACGGCGCTTTTCAATAAATCATTAAATACAACCCGGATTAAAAAAGCAGCCATGACGCCTTCTTGATGAGACCGCTCCGTATCTATACAGTAAAAACCAATTTGGCTATCTGAAATAGCCGCTAAGTCTAACAACAGACCAAACCGATTAGCTTCATTAAGTTGGCGATAATTAATTCTATAACCATTAATTATTTGGTGTACTGGCGGCTGCAATTGCTTCAAGACGGTAAGCATGTCTTGCGGATTGTTTTCCATCAATGCAGAAATATTATCGCCGATTTGTTCGGATAAGTCGTCTTGCTCAGGATACAACGCTGAAAGGATGGTAACTTTAACTTCATCTAAATTTTTTATCGGTTTTAATAACGCATCTGTCGCCCCTAAACGGAACATTCTGTCTAATTGCGTAAAATCAGTGGTTGCTGTAATGACTATCACCGGAATGTTAATATTTCTAGCAACTAACTCCCGCATAAATGCTTCGCCATCCATAACTGGCATATTTAAATCACAAAGAATGATATCAGGTTCTATATGGCTTATTGTGATCATTTCTATTGCTAATTGACCATTTTTTGCGGTATAGATCTCTATCCCTAATGTCTCAAGGTAGTTTTTTAAGATTGTACAGAAGGTGATTTCGTCTTCTACTATCAGTATTTTTCTATTTTTCATAAGATACCTACTGCAATGACCTGGTTTAATTAACAATACTATTATTCATACTATAAAATTATTTTTCACCCACAATTTAAGTATAGTGATTTTTCAATCTTATACTTATTTTTATCGAGAGTGTTATGCCATCACAAGCAAAAGATAGATGTTGCTGCGGTAATGAAGCACAATTTGAACATTGTTGCTCACCTTTTTTGCGAGGCTTGTCAATTCCTCAGACACCTGAGCAACTCATGCGCTCACGTTACAGCGCCTATGTACATCACAATGTTGATTACCTTATTGAGACATGGCACCCCGATTGCCATGCCGAGGAATATCGTGAAGAGCTAATCAATAGTTTTATACAGACACAATGGCTAGGACTTTGTGTTATTAGTTCTTCTTATGCTAAAAATCCTGATGAAGGCTATGTCGAATTTTCGGCTTGCTTTATTGATGAAAAAGCTGATCATAAACAACTTATTCATGAACGTTCCCGTTTTATTCGGATAAATTCGCGTTGGTATTATATAGATGGCATAACACCAAAAGTGGGTCGTAATGACTTATGCCCTTGTGGTTCTAGCAAAAAATATAAAAAGTGCTGTAATCCAAGTTAGCTATCGCTCGTTTATTTACTTGTATCAACGCAAATTTAACACTCAGTTTGTCATTAGCTTTATTATATAAGCTTTGCTAGTTAAGGATTAGACAGTTTCATGCAACACAAAAATGTACAAAAGAAAATTCTCAGGACAATTTGCCCTGACGCGAAAGGACTTATCGCGAAAATCACCAATATTTGCTATAAACACCAGCTCAACATTGTACAGAATAATGAGTTTGTCGATCACCGCACAGGCCGTTTCTTTATGAGGACCGAACTGGAAGGGATTTTTAACGATGAAACTCTATTAGCAGACCTTGACGATGCATTGCCTGTGGGTTCTAAACGCGAATTAAACGCAGCTGGGCGTCGTCGCATTGTTATCATGGTCACCAAAGAAGCTCATTGCCTTGGTGATTTACTCATGAAGAGTGCTTATGATGGCTTAGATGTTGAGATTGCCGCTGTTATAGGTAACCATGACACCTTGAAGAACTTGGTCGAGCAATTTGGCATTCCATTCCACCATATTAGTCACGAAGGTTTAACCCGTGAACAACATGATGAAAAAATGACAGCTCAAATTGACCAGTATCAGCCTGATTATGTGGTTCTGGCCAAATATATGCGTGTTTTAACACCAGAATTTGTTCAGCATTATCCAAACCAAATTATCAATATTCACCACTCATTCTTACCTGCGTTTATTGGTGCTAGACCTTACCACCAAGCCTATGAGCGCGGGGTAAAAATTATTGGGGCAACAGCGCATTTTGTAAATGATAACCTTGATGAGGGACCAATCATTACACAAAACGTGATTAA
This sequence comes from Providencia sp. NPDC089933, assembly GCF_049545585.1. Classification (NCBI taxonomy): domain Bacteria; kingdom Pseudomonadati; phylum Pseudomonadota; class Gammaproteobacteria; order Enterobacterales; family Morganellaceae; genus Providencia; species Providencia sp. NPDC089933. The sequence continues at coordinate 100,406 of NZ_JBMWDT010000009.1, read as the reverse complement.
TATAGACCATACATTCACTGCTGATGACATGATGCGTGCTGGCCGAGATGTTGAAAAAAATGTACTTAGCCATGCATTATATTGGGTATTAGCTCAGCGTGTATTTGTATATGGTAACCGAACGATTATTTTATAAGTCAAAAACTGGCTTAAACAACAATAAATTGTTGATATTACAAGCGTTAAGAACAAAAAAACAGCAAACGAGTATTTTATTGTAAATTAATGCTTTACAGCGGCGCGTCATTTGATATGATGCCGCCCGCTGTGAACGATTACAGCAATACAAAATTAGGTGGGATACCCAAGCGGCCAAAGGGAGCAGACTGTAAATCTGCCGTCACAGACTTCGAAGGTTCGAATCCTTCTCCCACCACCATTCAGTTATACTCACCTCCCAGTTTATCAACAACGCCCATAAAGCGATTTAACACACTAGAATGTGATTTTGACTTATAGACATAACATTCACTTTGCCCTAGAAAATTATTTATTGATACGTATATCAATGACTTATCAATTAACTCTTCTTCAGGATAATGGTCAGTAATGCCAATAAAGTCACCATCTTGAATAAAACTTTGACAACAACCGATATTGTCCATTTGTCTTACGCTAATCTTGTTATCGGTGGTCTCAATTTTTTTTAATAACCCACTCATTAGCGAACTTTTATAAAATGCAGGGTCACATAACCAAGTGTTTTTTTGTAATAGCTCAATAAGGTTATAATGGTATTTTTCATATAGTTCTTTACGACAATATATACCCAATGGTGAGTTCTCTATTTTTTTTTGTAATGAGAAACGCTCACTAACAACTTCCTCAGAACTAAGAATAAGTGTATTACCATCATAATCAACAATCTCATCCACTTCATCATAATTAAACCTCAATATATTAACTTGTACATTATTGAGGTGAGCTGCTTGATATAAATTGATTAAGTGCCCTTCTTTTCCCCAGTCATAATAAATATTAGCCTCATTAACAATGTAGCCTGAAAAATGTTTTTTAGTAATTTCTTTCTCCTGTAAATAAAGATCCCTAAGATCATTATAAAGTTCCTGGCCATCCTTAGTTAATGTCATTCCAAATTTTTCTCTCTTAAAAAGCCGTTTACCTAAACTGGTTTCGAAATCCTTGATTGACTTCGCTATGGGAGGTGTCGTACGGTTCATCACCCTAGCAGCCTTGCTTAACGAGCCATTTTCCACAACCGCCATAAACGCCTCTAATTTTCTTGAAAAGAACATATCTATGACCCCATTCTATTATTAAAATGTTAATCAACAAGAGTAATTATATAAGTAAAAAAATGTTGATTAGCCCATAATTCAACTCACCAAATAAAAAGACAATCTTAATTTTTTTATTGAATGAGTAACAATATTTCATAAAGGTATTTTTATAATTTCCAACATAGCAAAGCAATATATTATACTGTTTAGCTTAATTATTTTTTATGGCTAGACTATTAAATCACATTAAAATACAAATAACCAACTGACTTTAAATGAAATTAAATATACTTAATTAAGATATTATTTAACATACCTTAATTTTCAATAAAAAATAAATTAGTCATAATTCACCCAATTAACAATAATAGATAATTAAAATTGTTGATATTAATTTATATAATATACAGTATCAGTCAAATGTATTACCTACTGCTATTATTACAGTAGTCTACATAATTTATTTTTGAATTAAAGTACGCTATGTAGGGTTATACAGTGTGGTCATCATCTGTTAGAATCTGAGGCAATAATCATTAAAGCATAGGTGATAAAAAAACCATGAAATTCATATCATTCAACATTAATGGCCTACGAGCTCGCCCTCACCAACTTGCCGCTATTATAGAAAAACATCAACCAGAAGTCATTGGTTTACAAGAAACCAAGGTCCATGATGATATGTTCCCTTATGAGGAAGTGAGCCAACTGGGCTATCATGTTTTTTATCACGGTCAAAAAGCACATTACGGTGTTGCGCTACTCACTAAAAATGAACCTATCGATGTACGAAAAGGTTTTCCAACTGATGATGAAGATGCCCAACGCCGTATTATTATGGCTGATATTCACACAGAGCGAGGGCCATTAACGGTAATTAACGGTTATTTCCCTCAAGGGGAGAGCCGTGACCACCCAACGAAATTCCCAGCCAAAGAAAAATTCTATCAAGACTTACAGCACTATGTAACGTCGACACAAACAGCTGACTCCCAATTATTAATTATGGGGGATATGAACATCAGTCCAACCGATTTAGATATTGGTATTGGAGATGTTAATCGCAAGCGCTGGTTAAAAACAGGTAAGTGTTCATTTTTACCAGAAGAACGTGAATGGCTAGATAACCTACTGGGCTGGGGGTTAGTCGATACTTACCGCGCGAAGAACCCGGATGTCAATGACTGCTACTCCTGGTTTGATTACCGCTCAAAAGGTTTCGATGATAACCGTGGCTTGCGGATAGACTTATTACTCGCCTCTAACAAGTTAGCTGAGCGTTGTATTGCAACAGGGATTGATTATGACATTCGTGGAATGGAAAAACCGTCAGATCACGCCCCTGTATGGTCTGAGTTTAACTTAACCAAATAATTCTTTAACACCGTACACGGCAAGTAAAAGGTGCTATATAGCACCTTTTACTGTATTAGTTACTCGACTTTCTTTTTAGTTTTCTTGCTTGTTTTCGTTGCTTTCTTCCCGCTTTTTGAAGGCGGTGGAGGTAACTCTCTAAATGTACGCAAATTCGTAAATTGGCGAGCATGATGAATTAATTGCACCAGCGTTTGGCTTAGTGGCTGCATGAAATCATCATAACGTGATTGTTTTTCACTGATTTGAGTCAGAACAGACTCCCAATGTGCGGTCATATCCGGTAAAGTCGCCATATCTGGCAACACATGAATTAATGCTCTCCCAGCAGGCGATGAATGAATATAACGCCCTTTTTTATATAAAAATTGCCGTTTAAATAATAGGTCAATAATTCCAGCACGCGTCGCTTCAGTACCAAGGCCATCAGTTTCTCGCAATACTTTTTTTAATGCTTTATCTTGTACAAAACGAGCAATTCCTGTCATAGCAGACAATAAAGTAGCATCAGTAAAAGGCCTTGGTGGTTGTGTTTGCCTTTCGACAACCTCCCCTTTTTCACACAGAAGTTCGTCATTTTTACTCACGATGGGTAAAGGCATACCATCATTTTCAGCGTCCCGCTCTTTATTTCCTAAGACAACTCGCCAGCCTGCTTCAGCTAAAAAACGCGCTTTAGCGATAAACTTACCCTTTTCAATTTCTAAATCAATTGTACATTTACGATAAACTGCATCAGCCATAAATTGAATAATATACTGCCGCGCAATCAGTTGATAAATATTACTTTCATTCTCTGTAAGTTTTACCGCAGTGGCTTTTGCTGTAGGAATAATCGCATGGTGAGCATCGACTTTTTTATCATCCCAACAACGGTTTTTTTTATCTAACTCTGGGAGTTCAAATTCAGTGAGTAACGGCTGATGCACTGCTATTGCATTTAATACACTATGGCGACCAGCGAAATGTTCATCAGGTAGATAACGACTATCTGAACGCGGGTAGGTAATTAATTTATGCGTTTCATATAAACGTTGGCAAATATCCAAGACTTCCTGTGCACTGAGTGCATATTTTTTGGCTGCTTCAATTTGCAGAGCTGACAAAGAGAAAGGTAAAGGAGCAATCTCAGTTTCACGTTTATCTTGGTACTGTGTGACTATCGCCGGCTTACCTTCAATACGCGAAACGACATGCTCCGCTAAAGGCCGATGAAATAAGCGCCCTTCTTCATCCTGAAAATCGACACACGACTCACTAGGTTGCCATACAGCAACAAAACGCTCATCTTGCGGAGTCACAATGTGTGCTTTAACTTCAAAGTAGTCTTTCGGAACAAAGTTTTCTATTTCTTCATCGCGCCTGACCACCAGCCCTAAAACTGGTGTTTGCACCCGACCAACAGAGAGAACACCTTGATAGCCCCCCCGTTGCCCCAATAAGGTATACGCTCGAGTCATATTGATGCCGTAGAGCCAATCAGCTCGTGCTCGTGCCAATGCTGACACACACAGAGGGATAAACTCACGATTTTCTCTTAAGCGGTCAATGGCCCGCTCAACAGCCTGTGGATTAAGGTCATTAATCAAGCAACGTTTTACGCTTTTGCGTTTTTCTGAATCAAGCTTTAAAAAGTCGAGTACCTCATCAACCAGCAACTGTCCTTCTCTATCGGGGTCTCCTGCATGGACAACGACAGTTGCTTGTTTAAGCAGCGCTTCAATCGTTTTTAATTGTTTGGTTACCGCGGAGCGCGGCTTTAATTGCCACTTATCGGGGATAATCGGCAAATCTTGCAAATTCCAACGCGCATACCTAGGTTCATAGGCATCGGGTTCTGCCTGCTCCAAAAGGTGCCCTATGCACCAAGTAACAGTTTGACCATCACCACATTGAATAAAACCATCACCACGCTTATGTGGTTTCGGCAGTACATCAGCAATAGCCCTTGCAAGGCTCGGTTTTTCCGCAATAAACAAACGCATGAATTAATCTATCACTTCAACTAAAGGAACATTGTCCTGATGGGGTAATAATTTCCCGATAGACTGTAACAAAACACCTTGTTGCTGTGCAATCTCTTTAATTTTAGAGACTTCTGAAGGTTTGACGGCAATAAGTAAACCGCCAGATGTTTGAGGATCACACAGTAAGTTACGTTGCATATCACTCATTGGGCCAATAAGATGCCCATAACTATCAAAATTCCGTGATGTCCCACCAGGAACACAACCTGCCTCGATATATTTCTCAACATCCGTTAATTTAGGTACTTTGTTAAAAGCAATCTCAGCGCGGACACCAGAACCTTCACAGATTTCACTTAAATGCCCCAACAAGCCAAAACCCGTCACATCAGTCATCGCGGTTACTCCATCAAGAGGAGCAATCTCAGCACCCAGCTTATTCATCTGGCACATAGTTTCAGCTGCCAAATGTTTGTGCTCCTCAGCAAGAACCCCTTTTTTCTCCGCAGTAGTTAATACGCCAATCCCCAAAGGTTTCGTTAAAAATAGCTCACAGCCTGCTATTGCTGCGCTATTTTTCTTCACGTACTCGGTATTAACGACGCCAGTAACTGCTAGACCAAAGATAGGTTCAGGTGCATCAATTGAATGCCCTCCAGCCAGGGATATCCCAGCATCCGCACAAGCGGCACGTCCCCCCTCGATAACTTCACGTGCAACTTCCGGTGGTAATTTAGCGATTGGCCAACCTAAGATTGCAATCGCCATAATCGGTTTACCACCCATAGCGAAAATATCACTTATCGCATTAGTCGCCGCAATACGGCCAAATTCAAACGGGGAATCAACAATTGGCATAAAAAAGTCAGTGGTACTAATGATGCCAATGCCATTGCCTAAATCATAAACAGCAGCGTCATCTTTAGTTTCATTACCAACTAACAAATGGGGGTCGTGAAATTTAGCTTGTTCTGTATGTAAAATTTGTTCTAAAACCTTTGGTGCGATTTTGCAGCCGCAACCTGCACCATGGCTATATTGTGTTAGTCTAATTTTCTCAGTCATTATTGTTCTCTTTAAAAATAAGTTACAAATCCTGTCATATCAGGGGCTTGTACTTTTGCAGGTGCTTTAAGTTCAGGTGTCCCCAAATAAAGAAAACCAACAATTCGGTCGTTTTCGCCACAACCTAAACCTGCACGAACGACCGCATCTTCAGTCCATGAACCAGAACGCCAAATTCCACCAAAACCCTGTGCAACTGCAGCCATTTGCATAGCTTGTACTGTGCAACTTGCTGCAACTAATTGTTCCCACTCAGGAATTTTAGGATGTTGTTTTAGCTTTGCAATCACAGTAATAATTAATGGCGCTCTAAAAGGTGCATTGCGAGCTTTTTCTTCAACATCCTCGCCTAACTGCCCTTCAATTGCCGCTTTCTCAAGCAGTTCACTGAAGCGTTTAATGCCATCATCTTTCATGATCACAAAATGCCATGGTTTCAATGCGCCGTGATCAGGTGCTCTCATCCCTGCTGCAAGTATATTATCAAGCTGTTCACCTTGTGGGGCTGGCGTTTTGAGTCTAGAAGCTGAACGGCGGTTCAACAAAAGGGTTAAAGCATCCATGGTTGTCTCCGATTAAGAGTAAACTGATATGATAATCATTCAATTAGATAATTATACCAATACTATATTTAGTTTAAGCCTAAGAGAAAATCGCCTACACTATATAACCATTAATTATTGAGTAAATTACGTTATAAATTCATTGAATTGTATCATTTGTCACTGGTGAAAAATATAATTGAGATATTGTACCTTGTGTAACACAATTTTGTTATGCATAAAAACCGCTTTCAGTGCCAAGTAATTGTATTGATTAATACTAACCGACTGAAAGTGAGAAATGATGATCGGGTTTCGGATTGGCTTTAAGGCCATAGCTTTTCGTTCATCTAACAAAGGGCTTACACCTTATTTATACTAAATACAATTTTTAATAGTATCCAAATAGTTTGTCCTCCAAACTGGCAGTCAGTGAATTAATGTCACCTTGGGGAGCAAAATAGGCAGGATAGGAGAGAAAATGCGTCAATTATGGGACATCATCGCTACCATTTTTAAAATTAGCTGGCGAGCGTTAAATTTTATCCGAGAATTTGTTTTCAATGCTATTTTCCTAGTGTTGTTTTTTGTTGTGATTGGCTCAATTGCCCTTTATCAATCAGATTCTCAACCCGAGAAAAACTATTTCGGGGCATTGTATGTCGATTTACAGGGTGTGATTGTTGACCAAGTCTCCGCTCCTGATCCATTCGGCCGTATGAGTCGTGAGTTATTAGGCACCTCAAATAGCCGTATGCAAGAAAACTCCTTGTTTGATATTGTCGATACCATTCGTACCGCAGCTAGCGATGACCGCATTACAGGGATGGTATTACGTTTAGATAACTTAACGGGGGCTGACCAGCCTTCTTTGGCTTACATCGGTAAAGCCATTAACGAATTCAAAGCTGCTGGGAAATCTGTCTATGCTGTTGGTAACAGTTATAACCAGTCACAATACTATCTCGCAAGTTTTGCTGATGATATTTATTTAACACCACAAGGCACTGTAGGGCTTTATGGCTTTGCGACTAACAGCATGTACTATAAGTCGCTGTTAGAAAGGCTTAAGGTTAGTAGTCATATATTCCGTGTGGGGACTTACAAATCTGCTGTTGAGCCACTCATGCGTGACGATATGTCACCAGAGGCACGCTTAGCCAATCAACAGTGGTTAGATGCCTTATGGAACAACTATTTATCTGAACTTGCCACAAATCGCAAAATGACCAGTGCTCAAATTTTCCCGGGTGCAGATGCGATATTATCGCAATTACGTGCTGTTAAGGGCGATAACGCTCAGTATGCGTTAAAACAACGGTTAGTGGATAAACTATATACAAATGAACAAGTTGAAGATTTGCTCTCTAAGCATTTCGGTTGGAATAAAGAAGATAAGCAGTTTAATAATATCAGTATTTACGATTACTCAGCGAAAATAGCCGATACAACTGCAAGCCAAGGGGGGAATATTGCTGTAATCGTTGTTCAAGGTGCGATTATGGACGGCCCTCAAACTGCGGGTATTGCAGGTGGAGACACCATTGCAGCTCAAATTCGTGATGCTCGTCTAGATGATAATATTAAAGCCATTGTATTACGCGTTAATAGTCCTGGTGGTAGTGTTAGTGCATCTGACCTGATCCGTAGCGAACTCGCTTCTGCTCATGCGGCAGGGAAACCTGTTGTAGTCTCAATGGGGGGCATGGCCGCATCTGGGGGCTATTGGGTATCGACGCCTGCTGATTATATTATTGCTAGCCCTAGTACTTTAACGGGTTCAATTGGTATTTTCGGTGTTATCAATACGTTTGAAAAATCATTAGATTCTATTGGCGTCTATACCGATGGGGTATCCACATCTCCCCTTGCAGATATTTCACTAACCAAAGGGATTAGCCCACAATTTGCCGATATGATGCAAATTACTATTGAAAATGGTTATGATACATTTATCGGTTTGGTCGCTAAATCACGTCACAAAACCCCTGCTGAAATAGACAAGATTGCTCAAGGCCGTGTATGGATAGGTCAGGATGCGCTCAAAAATGGCCTAGTTGACCAACTCGGTGATTTTGATAATGCCGTTGATAAAGCCGCAGAACTAGCTAAACTCACTGATGTTAAGCTAGATTGGATGAAACCTGAGCTGACTTTTATGGATCAACTGCTACTTGAATTAACCACCAATGTTCAAGCCGCAATGCCGGATGTACTACAAGTATTCCTACCTCCCGCAGTCGCGACGGATATTCGCCAGCAAGCACAATTTTTCCTAAAAATGAATGACCCGCAAAATCGCTATGCATTTTGCCTTAACTGTGCTGAAATCAACTAATCGCCCCTTTTCCCCTTCAACTTGTTTGAAGGGGATTTATCTCACAATCTAGTTAACTACCTAATTTAAACCTAGCAATTAGCAACTTAACGATAGTAATACACCAATAAATACGTCAAAATCCTAATAATCATTTTTCTTCACTGCGCAGTGATAATTTAGGTAATAAGATGCAAAAAAAATCAATTTATGTCGTCTACACAGGTGGAACCATTGGCATGCGCCATTCGCCACAAGGCTATATTCCTGTTTCTGGTCACCTACAAGCGCAATTGGCACAAATGCCCGAGTTTCACCGCCTTGAGATGCCTGAATTTACCATTCGCGAACATCAACCTCTGATAGACTCCTCGGATATTACACCAGAGGACTGGCAACTTATCGCCGATGATATTTCCGAGAATTACCCCCTATATGATGGCTTTGTGATTTTGCATGGTACGGATACCATGGCATTTACGGCTTCTGCATTATCATTTATGTTTGAAAACTTGAAAAAACCGGTGATAGTGACAGGGTCACAAATACCCTTAGAGGCACTGCGTTCAGATGGGCAAACTAACTTATTAAACGCCCTATATCTCGCCGCAAATTATCCAATAAATGAAGTTGGGTTATTTTTTAATAATAAGTTGTATCGTGGTAACCGTACCGTCAAAGCACATGCGGATGGTTTTGATGCCTTTAGTTCCCCAAACTGTTCCCCTTTAATGGAGGCAGGGATAAATATTCGCTCATTTAATACATGTCCAGCTCCCATTGGCATAGGCGAATTTAAAGCTCACCGGATTACCCCTCAACCTATTGGTGTTGTTACTCTCTATCCTGGCTTATCCATTGAGATTGTGCGTAATATTCTTCAACAACCCGTCAAAGCACTTATTTTACGTTCTTATGGCGTGGGTAATGCCCCTCAACAGCCCGAACTCTTGCGAATACTACGCGAAGCAACTAATAGAGGGATTATTGTGGTCAACCTGACACAATGTATTTCTGGCCGAGTCAATATGGAAGGGTATGCGACAGGTCACGCACTAGCAGACGCCGGGGTGATCAGTGGTTATGATATGACATTTGAGGCAGCATTAAGTAAATTGCATTACTTACTCAGCCAAAATTACACACCTGCATTAATTCGTGAATTAATGCAAAATAACTTACGCGGTGAACTGAGTTACGCTGATGACTAAATACTGGGGGCACAATGAAAACAGCTTTATTGTTAGTCGATTTACAAAATGATTTTTGTACTGGCGGGGCATTAGCCGTTAATGAAAGCGAACATGTCATTGAGGTCGCTAATAAAGCCATTGCACACTGTACACAACAACGCATCACCATTATTGCCAGCCAAGATTGGCACCCCGCCACACACTTGAGCTTTGCTGTTAATTCAGGAACAAAAGTCGGTGAGATAGGCAAACTCAATGGCCTTGACCAAGTTTGGTGGCCAGTACATTGTGTGCAAGGTGAGCTTGGCGCTAATTTTCACCCACGATTGAACCAGCAAGCCATTGAACAGGTGTTTACCAAAGGTGAAAACCCGCAAGTCGATAGTTACAGTGCTTTTTTTGATAACGATAGAGTCAGCCAAACCCAGTTACATGGGTGGCTACAGGCTCAGAATATTTCCCATCTAATAGTCATGGGGATTGCCACTGACTATTGTGTGAAGTTCACAGTATTAGATGCATTAAAATTAGGCTATACGGTTGATGTCCTCACCGATGGGTGCCGAGGCGTTAATTTAGCTGCTGATGATAGCTTAAAAGCACTGCAAAGTATGGAAAAGGAAGGTGCGAAGTTAATCACCCTTGCCGACCTAAATTAAGACAATATTTGTGTATATACAAGTTTTCTCAAATACTTATCACAATGATAATGCTGAGAAAACTTGTTGTGACCCTGTCACTCGCGCAATGGTATTTTTATTATTCTTTCGATGACTAATTCTTACCTACCCTATTCATCATTATTTTGTGGCTTCAATGTTGCTAACATTTCACCTTGGAATAAGGCTTTCAGTTCTTGTTTGCTTTTCATCGTAATTTCACCATCAGTCCCAACAGTCATATGCTCTGGGTTATGGTTATTCCGTGATTGCCACAATAATACCATTTGCAAGCTGTGCTCTTTTTGCTCGCGAGTCAATGCAACGCCATCAGGCCATTTACCTAATTCAACCGCTGTCACTAGACGCTCATAAATCTCTGGGGTCATCGCCGCTAGTAGTTGCTCAAGTTGTTCTGGGTTTACTTCAACACTCACCGTAATGCTCCTTAAAAAGATAATGTATTCGTATTTGGTTATTATTATTTTTGCCCATATAGCTGAATCGTTATTGCTATGGTATTTTTTTCAACTTCAGCTTGCTTCAGCTCACTAACCACGTACCTTTTCGCCTCCCTCATCATCCAAAAAGCTTAATGATGCTGAATTAATACAATAGCGTTGACCCGTCGGCTCTGGACCATCAGGAAATACATGCCCCAAATGCGCATTACAGTTCTGACAACGTACCTCAATACGGTGCATCCCGTGAGAAAAATCCTCAATGTATTTAATGGCGTCATCATTGATGGGTTGGTAGAAACTTGGCCACCCGCAGCCCGCGTCAAATTTAGTCTCAGACATAAATAAAGGTGAACCACAGCACAGACATTCATACACACCATCTTTACGGTTATGCAATAATTGCCCACTAAATGGGGGCTCGGTGCCCGCCTGTTGCGTGACATAACGCTGCATTTCATTTAGCTCTGAAATATCAATGCCTTGTCTTTCTTTACTTGACATAATTTACCCATGTATTTAAATAAATAGAGAGTTTAATTACTATCATACATCAATTTCAATCAACAAAAAATTAACAACATTTTCTGTAAAACTATTCTAAACTAAGAAGCATCTTACTTTCCGTTTTGATTTGTGAACCCTATCACATATATCACTGATAGATGGTTTCATTATGCTGCACAATCCCGATAATACGTGCGGCTGTATTTGTCACTAAAGTGGCTGACAAATAAGCAGTTAGTGGTATCAGAATTGATTTTTTTCAATAATTGACACGATTCCGCTTGACGGCTGGCAAGGTTTTGGTAACTTTAACTACAACTTAATTCACGAATAAATAGCTGGTGGAAATACTATGACTATCAAAGTAGGTATTAATGGTTTTGGTCGTATTGGCCGTATCGTTTTCCGTGCTGCACAAGAGCGTTCTGACATTGAAATCGTTGCTATCAACGACTTGCTTGATGCAGAATACATGGCTTACATGCTGAAATACGACTCAACTCATGGTCGTTTCAACGGTACTGTTGAAGTTAAAGATGGTCACCTAGTTGTAAACGGCAAAAAAATCCGTGTGACTGCAGAAAAAGATCCTGCAAATCTGAAATGGAACGAAGTCGGTGTTGATGTAGTCGCTGAAGCAACAGGTATCTTCCTGACTGACGAAACAGCGCGTAAACACATCCAAGCAGGCGCTAAAAAAGTTGTTCTAACTGGTCCTTCTAAAGATGACACCCCAATGTTTGTTATGGGCGTTAACCACAAAGCATACGCAGGTCAAGAAATCGTTTCTAACGCTTCTTGTACAACTAACTGCTTGGCTCCACTGGCTAAAGTTATCAACGATAAATTTGGTATCGTTGAAGGTCTAATGACAACTGTTCACGCAACAACTGCAACTCAAAAAACCGTTGATGGCCCTTCACATAAAGACTGGCGTGGTGGTCGTGGTGCTGCTCAAAACATCATCCCATCTTCAACTGGTGCTGCTAAAGCAGTAGGTAAAGTTATCCCTGAACTGAATGGCAAACTGACTGGTATGTCTTTCCGTGTCCCTACTCCTAACGTATCTGTTGTTGATTTAACTGTACGCTTAGAAAAACCAGCAACTTATACTCAAATCTGTGATGCTATCAAAGAAGCAGCAGCAGGTGAGTTAAAAGGCGTTCTGGGTTATACAGAAGACGATGTTGTATCAACTGACTTCAACGGTGAAAAACTGACTTCAGTATTCGATGCTAAAGCAGGTATCGCTCTGAATGATAACTTTGTTAAGTTAGTTTCTTGGTATGACAACGAAACTGGTTACTCTAACAAAGTATTAGACTTAATTGCTCATATCTCTAAATAAGCACTGTTAAGCAACAAGTCTGATTGAGCCGCCAATATGGCGGCTCTTTTGTATCTGTATTGAATATAAAATTAACGCTTCATAATTTTGCCTTCTTCGCTTATCGTTAATACCATTATTCGATACGCTATCAATATGACTTGTTTTAAAATGAATGTTATTCACTACGCTTGAAGTATGCGAATAGATACTCTAAATAATCTAAATTGCAGCAAAGCAACAAATAAGTCGCTAAGCGCATACACACGTTTATGACTAGATGTGAATGAGCGTAGTCAACAATACCGCAGTTTGAAGTATGGCGAGTATTAACTCTGTTCCACTAACACAGGTCTAATACCATGCACGACAAAATTTTTGCTCTACCTGTTATTAAGCAGCTGTCTGCTTATATCACACAACGCCAACTTGGCGATCTCCCCCTAATTGTCGTTTCACATCCTAAAGTTTGTGGCGCTGTCAGTTTACAAGGTGCTCAGCTCATTGATTGGCAACCTGCTGGGCAAAAACCATGCCTTTGGTTAAGTTCCGAAAGTGCCTTCAAAGAAGGTGTCGCGATCCGTGGTGGTATCCCCATTTGTTGGCCATGGTTTGGTCCGGTTTCCCCACCTAGCCACGGCTTTGCTCGTCTCTTACCTTGGCAGTTCACCGCACATAATGAACATGAAGATGGTGTAATTTTAACCTTTACACTCACAGATACCGATTATACCCGTAAATTATGGCCTCATGAATTTACCTTAATCCTGAGAATGAAGCTTGGTGAAACCTGTGAGCTCGAATTAGAAAGTTATGGGGACTTCGAAACTACAGCGGCACTTCACACCTACTTCAATATTAGCGATATTCAAAAGGCTACCGTCTATGGGTTAGGTGGTCACTATTTTGATAAAGTCGCGGATAAAGAAGTATATGAAAATGAAGCGCTTAAATTCAATAAGCATATTGACCGCATTTACTCTGAACCCGAAGAGTACAGTTTATTACGTGATGACGGCTGGGCTCGTACTATTGAGATTCACCATTATCATAACAGTGATGTTGTCTGCTGGAATCCTTGGGCTGAATTATCATGTAGCATGCAAGACATGCCAAATAATGGGTATAAACAAATGGTATGCGTTGAAACTGCCTGTATCAATGTGCCAATGAAAAGTGATGCACAACACCCTGCCCGTTTATCCCTTGTGATGATTACTCGTGAGAATAAACCACAAGATTAATAATCTAATTTCAAAAAAATACCCCCTGATAGAAATTACCTTTCAGAGGGTATTTTTTATTCATAGCAATCTTATAAGGTAAAATTAGAAAGTATAAGTTACCCCTGTCCATAAGATCGCAGAAACATCTTTATTTACCATTGGGCTGTCTTTAACTTCACTCGACATGAAGTCTACACGTCCCATAGCGAAAGCCGTCCAATTTTCATCAAAACGGTAATTACCTGACAACTCTAAGTACGGTGACCAGCTGTCACTTGGTTTATAACGTTTTAACCCACTATTACGAGACTCTTTGGAAGAAACCCCATACTCATAACGTGTTTGATTTTTACTATCCCACTTAATACCTACACCTGGAGTCAGAGACCATTTGTCACCTTCAAAGCCATATAAATAAGCTGCTTCAGCGCGTAAGCCATTACTGATCCCTAAGATATCACCGGAGCCATTAAACCTTAATGTCCCCCAATCCGCTTTATGTCGATAGGTTAAACCCGCCATGACAGTATCACGACGGCGGTTTAGCTCACGCATGGCATCGTTATCATTTTCTTTAGGCTTGAAAAATTGTGGGTAATAATATGCATCCAATGATAATTGGTCTTGCTGATCATTCCACAAATAGTAACCTGCAGCTAATGTATGAAAGTAAAAATTTTCACTATCATAATTCACGATAGGAACTGGAGTTAGATAATCACGGGATTTAATCCCTTTATAAGGTGTCGATTGCGCCAATACTGAAGCACCTACTGACCATGTACCGGCAAGTGCAGTACTTGATAACACACTCAATGCAACTGCAAGTGTGGTTAACTTAATCGTTTTAGACATATAAAAACCTAAAAAAATGAGAAATGGATCACTGATATATTATATCAATCCGAAACTATTCCCAATACTCATAACCTAAATCACATTTAAAGCTAAATATGTGAATTAAACAGCAAAATTGGTTAACATTCATTCTACGCTGTTTTGGTAAGATACAGGAACTCTTTTTGCTAATGCACACAATAATTCATACCCAATAGTCCCCGCTGCATGAGCAACATCATCAACAGGTAAATTTTGCCCCCACAGTTCAACCTTATCCCCTAATTGCAAATTGCGGCAATCACTCACGTCAATTGTTAGCATGTCCATAGAAACAGCCCCAAGCAGTGCACAACGCATTCCTTGGCACCATACTGGCGTTCCATTAGGCGCATGGCGGGGATAGCCATCGGCATAACCACATGCAACGGTTGCAATACGCATTGGTTTAGTCGAGGTAAACCTGCTTCCATAACCAATCGACTGCCCGGCTTCAATTTCATGGATTGCAATCACTTCTGATTGTAAACTCATCGCAGCTTTCAGGCCTAACCCTATAATATCTGCCGATTTGCCACTAGGTGAAGCGCCATACAATAAAATACCCGTTCGGATCCAATCATACTGCGTGTATTGGTGCCATAATGCAGCCCCTGAGTTAGCAATGCAGGTTTCTAATGATAAATGTTGAAACTGTTGAATAAGTTGAAAAGGTACTGTTACACCTGTTTTTGTATCTGAATTTGCGAAATGACTCATTAAGGTTAAGCTTTTTACATGGGGGATAGCTGCTAACCGTTCGACTACAGTTTCATAGTCAGTATGAGAAAAACCTAGCCGGTTCATACCACTATTCAACTTGATATATACTGAAATTGGCGCAGAAAACTGTGCATTTTCAATAGCCGCTAATTGCCAGTCACTATGGACACTGGTCGTCAAATTGTATTGGTCAATCAGCTGTAAGTCTTGTGGTTGAAAAAAGCCCTCTAATAACAAAATTGGCCCTTTCCACCCCTCATCACGCAATAAAATTGCCTCATGAAGATCTAACACAGCAAAACCATCGGTTTCTTTTAATGCTGGCCAAATATGCTTTATACCATGACCATAACCGTCCGCCTTCATGACTGACCAAATTTTACACTTTTCTGTGTGCTGCCGTACTATAGATAAGTTATGTTGCAAATTTTGTAGATGAATAACCGCACTAATTGGGCGTGGCATCTTAATTCCTTAAATACATTATTTTTTAATCAGCGATAGACTGTAATTGCAACTTCATGTACTCCCATTTAACGCACTGGCGTCAAATGACCGCTGCTTACAAGCTTGGTATTAAAACCATCAAGATACCTAAATACAGACAAATCATCCGAAGCAATATCAGGCGTGTTACCTGAAATTAAATCCGCCAGCAGTTTTCCAGAACCACATGCCATTGTCCAACCTAAAGTGCCATGCCCCGTGTTTAGATATAGATTATTGTATGCCGTTGGCCCGACTATTGGTGTGCCATCTGGCGTCATAGGCCGAAGCCCAGTCCAAAACTGAGCCTTTTCGATATCACCACCACCTTGATATAAATCTTGTACCACCATTTTTAAGGTTTCGCAGCGTTTTTTAAGGACATCAAGATTAAAACCGACAACTTCGGCCATTCCACCGACACGAATGCGATCATCAAAACGCGTTACAGCAATTTTATAAGTTTCATCAAGTATGGTAGAAGCGGGTGAACGCTGCTCATCAATAATCGGCATTGTTAATGAATACCCTTTTAATGGATAAACCGGAATTTGCACAAGACCCTGTAGTATTGATGTTGAATAAGACCCCATAGCAACAACATACTGATCCGCTTGCACGATTTGGCCATCAATACGGATACCACTAATACGTTTACCATCCGTTAAAATTTGTTCAACCTGTTGACCAAATTGGAATTTAACCCCAGCTAGTTGTGCCATTTTAGCGAGTTTTTTAGTAAATTGCTGGCAATCACCGGTTTCATCATTCGGCAACCTCAACCCACCAGTTAGCTTATGTTTAACAAATTCTAATGCAGGTTCAGCTTTAATGAGTTGGTCGGATGTTAAAAGCTCATAAGGCACGCCTTCCTGTTGTAACACTGCAATATCATTAGCAGCATTATCAAACTGTTTAGCTGTACGGAACAGCTGTAATGTGCCCCCTTGACGGGCTTCATAGCCAATCCCCGTATCAGCCCTAAGTTGCCGAATACAGTCGCGGCTATACTCCGCAATCCTTACCATGCGGCTTTTATTCATCGCATAATGTTGAATATCACAGTTTTTCAGCATCTGCCACATCCAGCGCAACTGAAATAACGTACCATCAGGCCGAATAGCTAATGGAGCATGTTTTTCAAACATCCACTTCACTGCTTTTAGTGGTATGCCTGGTGCCCCCCATGGCGTTGCGTAACCAGGGGATATTTGCCCTGCATTAGCTGCGCTGGTTTCTTCTGCTACATCATGCTGCCTATCAACAACCAGTACTTCATGGCCTTCTTGAGCTAAATACCATGCTGTTGTAACACCAATCACTCCTGCCCCTAACACTAGAACTTTCATAAGCACCCCAGATGCAAAGTATTCAATTATTATTTAGGATAATATTCTAGAAATTATTTGCCAATGTGGTGAATTAACACTTTTAACAAAATAGATAATAAAACCAACACTTGATGATTTTTATTTACAAAAAAGTTAATTGTTCTAGTGAAATTAGAGCCAAAAAACAAAAAAGAACATATCAAATTGATTTTAAATAAAAATAATTAATCTCAAAAAAACCAAGTTCGATATTTTATACTTTAATTTAATGAATACTGTCTTTTATGGGTGGGTTTACAAATTACGTGACTTAAATTTTTATACTAAAAATATATTCTTTCCTAGTTTATTTATCCAAATAATAATCCATTATGAAAAAAACGATTAAAAATGTTAAAGGAAAGTATATGACTAAAAAGATCATCCCTATTATTTGTGCCCTGAATGTAATTTTTCTATCTATAGCCCCAAGTATTGCAGAAGAGTATTGCGAACCCACCATGAAAAGAAATTTGATAAAAAATAAAGGGAAAAATATATGCTTTTCTATAAGACCCCTTCCTATATGTACCCCCCCAGCAACGGCAGTTTCTTATGTTAAAACTACAGTTCAATTCAATTGTGTAACTAAGGGTGAACATTTGGTTTTAAGCGAAAGTGAGCAATTAAACAAAATAATTACTCGGTTAGAAAATAAAGATGTAGATTATTCCGAAGATATTGCTATCCCTCGCTACTGTACATGTCCTAGCAAACTCTAGTTAATACATATTGTATTTACTAATCTAGTCAATCATTCACTTGTAAAAAAGCCAGCCGACATAAGATGCGGGCTGGCTTTTATGCCTTATCGATTACCTAATTTAGCGAGTGTGTGCTAAATCTGAAGGCATATTACCCTGCATACTCTGCCAAATTAAGCCACTTTCCTTCCCGTAATTTCGGACACAATCCATAATGCGATCGTATGCTTGCTCACGGCAAAGATTACTCAATTGTTGGTAAAAACTTAATGCAAGGCGTCTTGCTTCAGGATTAGAGAAATAATAACGCCCAACACGCGTATATAGCCCTCTTAAGCCATTAATAATCAAACCGTAGATAGGGTTACCTGATGCGAATGCAAGCCCACGGAAGACGTTATAATCCAAATCACTAAATGCATCTGAATTATCATCAACTTTTTCTCGGCCAGCTAACACTTCTAACGACTTTTCAGGGTTATTACGAAATGCAGTACGAATAAAAATTGCAGCAATATTAGTCCGCACAGCTAATAAATTATCAATTAGCTGAGGCACTCTATCGTGATCCAATCTGGCCAGTGTTTCCAAAATATTGAGGCCTGATGTTTCCCAATAATTATTCACTTTTGTTGGTTTACCATGTTGAATAGTTAACCAACCGTCACGCGCTAGACGTTGCAACACCTCGCGAAGAGTTGTGCGTGTTACACCGATTAACTCGGAGAGTTCACGCTCAGCGGGTAGTATTGAACCTGGTGGAAAACGGTTGTTCCATATGCTCTCAATAATGTACTCTTCCGCGAAACCTGCCGGACTTTGAGCTTTAATAACCATATTTTTATTATTCCAAACATTTAGACGGATATTGGGGAAATCATACCAGATTGTCGTCTCCTGATATAGTTAGACTCAAAATAAAGAGTGAGACGAATCATAGAATTCCCATATAATTCATACATTATCAATTAGCAAATGGGCTTATAATCGATAAAAGATCAGAGTAGTATGTAATAGAACGTTACACGACATCCGTATAAAGAGGATAACGAACCATAATGGATTTTAGTTTAAAAAGTGCTTTTTTGAAAAATTTTCTTGGAAATTCACCAGATTGGTACAAATTAGCAATTATCATATTTCTAATAATAAACCCTGTTGTTTTCTATTTTATCAGCCCTTTTGTGGCAGGCTGGTTATTGGTAATTGAATTTATATTCACCTTAGCAATGGCACTTAAGTGTTATCCATTGCAACCTGGGGGGTTATTAGCAATCGAAGCCGTGATCATCGGCATGACGACACCAAAACAAATTTCACATGAAATAAGCAATAACCTTGAGGTTATTTTACTGTTGATCTTTATGGTCGCCGGTATCTACTTCATGAAGCAATTGCTCTTGTTCGTTTTTACCAAACTGTTGATAAACGTGCGTTCTAAACGCATCCTTTCCCTTGCATTTTGTATGGCGAGTGCATTTTTATCTGCATTTTTAGATGCCTTAACGGTTATAGCCGTAGTCATTAGCGTCTCAATTGGTTTTTATTCTATTTACCATCAATATGCTTCTAACCAACACAGCGATACCGACTTACAAAATGATGGTTTTATTGATAGCACAGAAAAAAAACAAACACTTGAACAGTTCCGTTCTTTTTTGCGCAGCATAATGATGCATGCGGGTATTGGTACTGCCCTTGGTGGGGTGATGACAATGGTGGGGGAACCACAAAATCTGATCATCGCTAAACATGTTAACTGGGACTTTATCACTTTTTATATCCGTATGGCGCCCGTCACTATTCCTGTCTTTATTTGTGGGTTATTAGTGTGCTTTCTTGTCGAGAAGTTTAAGTTATTTGGTTATGGAGCTGAACTCCCTGCTTCCGTGCGCCAAATATTAACCGAGCACGATAAAAAACTAACTGAAAAACGCACCAAAAAAGAGCTGGCACAACTGATTGTTCAAGGTTTAATCGGTATCTGGTTAATTGTGGCTCTTGCTTTCCATTTAGCAGAAGTTGGCTTAATTGGGTTATCGGTCATTGTGATGGCAACCGCTTTTTGCGGCATCACAGAAGAACACGCTCTAGGTAAAGCTTTCGAGGAGGCGCTACCATTTACCGCATTACTTACGGTGTTTTTTAGTATTGTAGCGGTTATCATTGACCAACAGCTATTTACTCCGTTTATTCAATTTGTATTACAGTCATCTGAATCGTCGCAGTTGTCATTGTTCTATCTGTTCAATGGCCTATTATCTGCCGTTTCAGACAATGTATTTGTTGGGACTGTGTATATTACCGAAGCCCTAAAAGCAGCAAATGACGGCTTAGTATCAATGGAACAATACCAATTTCTAGCGGTTGCAATTAATACAGGGACAAACTTACCTTCTGTTGCCACCCCTAATGGTCAAGCTGCTTTCTTATTTTTGCTGACTTCAGCGCTATCACCTTTGATCCGTTTATCATATGGCCGGATGGTATGGATGGCTTTGCCTTATACCATTGTCATGACAATTGTCGGCTTATTAGGCGTTGAGTTATGGCTAGTACCAATAACCTATTGGATGGAAAGTATTGGTTTGATTACATTTGCACAATAACTATACTGATAAACTATGAGCCGTATGCAAATACGGCTCATTTGTAATTTTGCGTAAAACCCTATCTAAAATTGCATTATTTCACTTTAAGTGCTTTTTTTATCCGTCTGATAAGGGCAAAATGTGCGCATCACTCAATTAGGATATTAAGTATGTTCAGATTTTTTAACTACTGCTCACAAGGAAGAGGTGCATGGCTATTGATGGCCTTTACTGCCTTCATGCTCGAGTGTGCTGCTCTATATTTTCAACATGTGATGAAACTACAACCCTGTGTAATGTGTATCTATGAACGCGTTGCATTACTTGGTGTTATGGCTGCCGGCTTAATAGGCGCAATTGCACCACGTAATATTATCATTCGTTGGGTTGCTATCATTATTTGGGTTTATTCTGCTTGGCGTGGCTTAGAGCTTTCTTGGGAACATACCATGCTCCAGCTCTATCCTTCTCCATTCGCATCTTGTGATTTCTTTGTGAACTTCCCTGATTGGCTACCATTGCAAACTTGGGTTCCAGCAGTATTTGAAGCGACGGGTGACTGCGCGGTTAGGCAGTGGGCATTTTTAGGGCTCGATATGCCTCAATGGTTGATTGGTATTTTTGCTGTTTATTTTGTTATCGCCATTATTGTTGCCATTAGCCAATTCTTCCCTGCTAAAAAATGATTTAAACCTTCTTATTGTATCCCCCTAGCTTTAATTTCAAACTGGGGGGATATCTTACATTTAATCTGATTGATAAATATAAATACACATAATTACTGTATTACGTGTTCTAATTTGATTGGGATATTTTTATAGGCAGGTATCCCACATTCAGGGTCATAACTATCCAATGAAATTAAATTATTGGCTTCAGGGAAATAAGTCGCAACGCAACGGTCAGCCATATCATAGATAACTACCGTTAAATTATCTAAACGGCGCTTAGTCGGTTTTTGGTTGCTATCTAACGCAATTAAGTTAACTTTATCCCCCGCTTTTAATTTCTGTTTTTGCGCCTCAGCACCGCTAATAAAAACGACATCCCTTTGCCCAAATACCCCACGATAGCGGTCATTTAACCCGTATATGGTCGTATTATACTGGTCATGGCTGCGCAATGTCGCAAGAACTAGCTCACTATTTACCGCTGAATTAGGGTCTTCAATCACCCCAACGGTTGGAATGAAATTAGCTTTACCTGATTTAGTTAACCAACGCCGCTCAGAAGCCGCATTTGTAAGGTGAAAGCCTCCCGGTATTTTGATGCGGGCGTTAAAGTTATCAAAACCGGGTAATACTGCTTCCATTGCATCACGGATCAGGTCGTAATTACCAATGAAAGCATCCCATTCAACTTTACTATTCGGTATTGTCGCTTTGGCAATCCCTGCAACAATGGCACATTCAGATTTCAAATAAGGGCTACAAGGTTTTAATAATCCCTTTGAGGCATGTACCATTGACATTGAGTCTTCCACTGTCACGCATTGCACTCCACTACTTTGCCTGTCGATTTCACTTCGCCCCAGCACTGGTAGTATGAATGTATTTTTGGCTGTTAATAAATGAGAACGGTTAAGTTTAGTCGCAGTATGCACAGCCAAATCAAGCTTTTTCATGCCTTCAAAGCAGGCATCTTTATCAGGCATGGCAACCGCCAAGTTGCCCCCCATACAGATTAATGCGTTTGCACTCCCATTATAAATCGCTTGCATACTGGCAACTGCAGCATGACCGAACTCACTCGGAGGACGAAAACCAAAACGCTGTTCAATTTTATTAAGAAAACTTTTAGATGGTTTTTCTGTGATCCCGACCGTACGGTCGCCCTGTACGTTAGAGTGCCCCCTTAGTGGGCAAATCCCTGCGCCTTCTCGCCCAATATTACCTTTCAGCAACAATAAGTTGACTAATTGCTGTACGTTTTTAGTTCCATGCTGATGCTGAGTTATCCCCATGCCATAGCAAATTATGGTGCTTTTCGCTTCAATATAAAGGTCTGCGATTTCATCAATAGACTCATGCGATAAGCCTGATACCCTTAAAATATCGTCCCAACTGGTCGTCAATAAATCATTTTTTAATGTTTCATACCCATCGGTATGGGCTGATATAAACTCGGTATCTAGGAGCGCTTTTTCGCCTGAGTCAATGGCCGCCTGATGTCGCTCAATCAGCCGCTTCATGACCCCTTTGATTAAAGCTGTATCTCCCCCAATCCGCACTTTATAATAATGACCAGCAAGTGGGGTTGATTCTAATGTCAGCATTTCTATTACGTCTTGCGGATATGTAAAACGTTCAAGACCACGTTCTCTTAACGGATTAATCGCTATAATTTTAGCTCCCCGTTTAGAAACTTCACGTAACGAACTAAGCATTCGTGGATGGTTAGTCCCAGGGTTATGGCCGATACAAATAATTAAATCCGCTTTATCAAAATCCTCTAATAATACCGTTGCTTTACCAACCCCTATCGAAGCAGCTAGCCCAACACTTGTGGGCTCATGACACATATTTGAACAGTCAGGAAAATTATTTGTTCCGTATTCTCTGGCCAGTAATTGATATAAAAATGCCGCTTCATTCGAAGTTCTACCTGACGTATAAAATTCAACAGTATTTGGATCAGAATAACTCCGCAGACGCTCTCCTATTTGTTGAAATGCATCATCCCATTCGACCGATTCATATTTATCTGTTAATGAATTATATTTCATTGGGTGCGTTAAACGTCCTTCATTCTCTAAATGAAAATCATCCCAATCAAGTAATTCAGTTACTGTATGTTTTTCAAAAAAATGGGGGGTAGTACGTTTTGATGTGGCCTCCCAAGCAATGGCTTTGGCTCCATTTTCGCAGATATCGAAAGAAGCGGTATGTACTGGATCTGGCCACGCACACCCCGGACAGTCAAAGCCGTCAACCTTATTCATAT
This sequence comes from Providencia sp. NPDC089933, assembly GCF_049545585.1. Classification (NCBI taxonomy): domain Bacteria; kingdom Pseudomonadati; phylum Pseudomonadota; class Gammaproteobacteria; order Enterobacterales; family Morganellaceae; genus Providencia; species Providencia sp. NPDC089933. The sequence goes on along the minus strand of NZ_JBMWDT010000009.1, from coordinate 76,834 downwards.
CAAACATTGCAATAATATCATGACCCACTTTCATTTGTTCACGCAATGCTTCTGCAACAGCTTTAACTGCCCCCCAACCGGCGGCAGGTCCAGTGTATTCTTCAATTTTCTTTTTCATTTGTCATTACTCTTTAATAAATAGAACATGTATTTATCTGTGTTTTTATAATTATCTAAATTGCTTTTACAATTTAATACTAGTAATTAAAAAATTAAATATCAATAATTAAATTAAGGACTTAAATAGATGCTCGCAATTAGACGATGGACAAATGAATGTTTTAAAATAAAAATAAAACCTAATAAATAATTATTAAAATTATTTTATGAATTTAATGTTTAATATTTAATAAGTAATCAACCTCATATTAACGATTAATAAGAGGTTAATACATTTCATAAAAAGATGAGTTATATGCAAGCACCGGATTGAATAATATCAGCAGCGCAACGTTTACCATTGGCGAATTGACAAACCGCAGTTTGAGTTCCATTTAACTCTAGAGTAAGTGCAGGTAAACCGCCAGCCGAAACACAAGCTTCTTGTACACCTGGGCCCAAATTAACAATTTGTTGAGCATAATTTGCAGCTACGGTATCTGCTTGGTCGGTTTTATTTCCACCAGAACTGCTACAGGCGGATAAAGTGAAAACGAATGCCCCAGCAGCAACCATTGACATTATCGTTTGTAACCGCAAATTGATTCTAAGTCTCATTTCTTTCTCCGCTAACACTCGCTCTACATAATGATTTTGTAGCACTTATTAATGCGTACCACTCTTTGAGAGTAGATTGATGATTAAAACACCAACTATAATAAACAGCATACCAATAATTGCAGGTAAATCGAGCTTTTGGTTGTAAATATAAATTGCAGCAATAGAAACTAACACAATCCCTAACCCTGACCAGATCGCATAAGCTATCCCTAATGGCATTACTTTGACTACTTGCGAAAGTCCCCAAAAAGACACCGCATAACCAATCACCACCACTAAAGAAGGCCAAAAACGACTAAAACCATCTGAAGCCTTAAGCGTTGTCGTAGCAATAACCTCAGCGATAATAGAAATAAATAAAAAGCTCAGCCCTTTCATACATTTTCCTTATTATTAAAATTATTAACGGTAAAATTTACCCTATACCTTTTATTCATACAAATAATGAACAATAAAAAGCCCCATCTTTCTTTACGAAAGACAGAGCGTTATTTTTATAAATTTTCTTACAAAACTGACTAATGGCTTGTTGCAACTGCAGTTTTATCTTCCAGCGATTGACTATAGCGTTTAAATAAGTAAATACACAAAATCAATGTAATTATACCAATACACCCGCCAATATAACCAATATTAGTCATCCCCATATGAACAATAACTAGGTTCCCCAGTAGCGCACCGCCACCAATACCTATATTAAAAATCCCTGAGAAAATTGACATTGCCAAGTCAGTTGCATCAGGAGATAAATCAATCACTTTAACCTGTAGACCTAAGCCGATACACATCATGGCGATACCCCAGAAAACGGATAGCATAATCAACGACCAGACATCTGAGCCTAAAGGCATTAGCAATAATAAACACACCGTCATTAGGGCAATTGCTGTTGGTAAGAAAAACAACGAAAACTTGCTACTATAACGACTAAATATAACACTCCCGATAATGCCAGCCCCACCAAAAATCAGTAACAATAATGTCGCAAAATTTTGGCTTTGCAATGCGATTTCACGGACAAAAGGTTCAATGTAACTGTAAGCAGTAAAATGAGCAGTCACAGCTAGAACAGTTAACGCAAACATCCCCACCAGTGCGGGACGTTTAAATAAGACGGGGACACTTTTTAACGAACCGGAGTGTTCACTCGGTAAACGAGGTAGGAAACGTATTAACACTATCATGGTAAATAAGGCAATAACACCAATACATAAAAAGGTGACCCTCCACCCTAAAAATTGCCCTATTACACGCCCAATTGGTAGCCCTAAAACAGTTGCTAATGCGGTACCTGTTGCTAATAAGCCCAACGCTTGCGCCTTCTTGCCTGCAGGTGCAACACGAATAGCTAAAGAAGCCGTTATCGACCAAAATACCGCATGCGATAAAGCAACGCCAATTCGCCCACCAATTAGTATTTCAAAGCTCCATGCAAACCCTGAAATAATATGGCTAACAATAAAAATGACAAATAAAAAAGCTAATAATTTACGACGCTCAATTTTACTGGTTAATAACATTAAGGGTAACGACATCAATGCTACGACCCAAGCATAAATCGTAATCATTAACCCTGTATGAGCGACTGACATGTCAAAACTTTGTGCAATATCACTAAGTAGTGCAACTGGGACAAATTCTGTTGTATTAAAAACAAACGCTGCAACCGCAAGAGCGACTACGCGGATCCACGCTGTTCTTCTAGAAACCTGAGTCATATTCATCTTAGCCTTCATTTCCCACAAGTAAAATGCACTAACTGATTAACAGCTTGTGAAGGTTGCCGCGAAAGGATATTAGTATTCGATATGGGTTTGATTAACCATTCAGCTCTTATTTAAGCTAAAACCCATTTTTGTGAATTATATCACAACTTTCAGTGGGGCTTAAAGGTCAGGCTTCCGCCAGCGAGCACAAAAACAGGAAGGTTTCCCTGTTATATCCCCCCCTTAACGTATATAGGTTCCCCTTGTTTAGCAAATAACTATTACGCTCATTTATCTGAAAGCACATATCATTCCTTTTTATGCTACAATCTCACGATTATTTTTTATTTTTAAAGGACCTTGTTAATGAAAAACCATTTCCCTACTGATCCTGACGTGAATACTTTAGCTGATGAGATAACTTGTTTAAAAAATTTACTCACTCATATGCTTAAAGCTATTGGTCAAGCTGATGCAGGTAAAATTTTAATCAAAATGCAACGTGAAATCGCACTCATAGAAGATGAAAAACAAGCAGAAACCTATAAAAACACGTTAGAACAAATAAAAACGGCCTATCGCCAATAGATTATTTAGCGATAAATGCTATTTTAAGGATATATATTCTATTGAATGGTTTAAACTGCACAAATAACTAAGTTTTGAATTTTTAAATCAACTATCTTAGTTCTCGAATTAAACCATTCTTTATTCATTTAGCTCCCCCTTCAGACCCTATGAAGGGGGCTTTTTTTATCTACCAACACAGTTTATTAATTAAACATTATTCCGCTTATAAATATCTTGGCAGTACTGCACGTACTCATCGAGTGTTGTAGTTGAAGTTTGTTTTTCCCAACATTTTTGTTCTTCAAAGGCCCATACTTTGAACAATTGACCAAGATTGGCTCCTGACATCCCAACCTCTTTATAGATCCTATGATAAAAACCTTGTTCAGAACGGTAGATTTCAAATTTAAATGCAACTAATCGAGCGGGATTTGTCGTTGTCATAAAATCATTACCAAACACCAACGTTTTTTCCAGAATATCCATTCGGTCTCCTTGTGAATAAGTCAAAAGTTAATAGATAATATTTCATAAGTGAAAATTGATTAACTATTCTTAGCATAGCGCATTTAAACCTATTGCGTAGTTTGGTTTACATAAAACCCATTGAAAGCACTTAGAGATGATTAACCAAAAAGGGGTAAGGATACACACTAATTTAATGAAGAAGCTTCACCGAAGTGAAGCTTTTTACGGGGGGTATTTATGATTTGTTATCGTATAACTGTTTAGCCATATCAATACTATCCGCATTAACATCTTTTATATGGTCTCGAGTTAATCGATACACTACAGGGCTCAATAACAACAATGCAATTAAGTTAGGGATTGCCATCATCGCATTTAGCGTATCAGCCAATAACCAGACAAAATCAAGTGATTGGGTTGCACCGATTGGTAAAGCGATTAACCAAAGCACTCTAAACGGTTTGATAGCCCTTAATCCAAATAGATACTGCACACATTTTTCACCATAAAAACTCCACCCCAAAATGGTGGTAAATGCAAAAACAGCTAACGCAATAGCGACAATATAATTCCCACCCGGTATTGCTGATTGAAATGAAAAAGCGGTCAGCGTTGCGCCTGTCTGGCTAGTCAACCACCCTCCAGTGATAATGATCGTCAAACCAGTGACTGAACACACAATAATAGTATCAATAAACGTACCAAGCATTGCAATTAGCCCTTGGCGAATAGGGTTCTGTGTTTTCGCCGCAGCATGGGCAATAGGAGCACTTCCTAAGCCTGCTTCATTGGAAAAAACCCCTCTCGCAACCCCAAAGCGAATCGCAGCCCAAACAGCAGCACCGGCAAAGCCACCTTGTGCCGCCACAGGGTTAAACGCAGACGTCACTACTAAGGAAATTGCAGCAGGGATTTGCGTAAAATAAATACCAAGTACAATTAACCCTGCACCAAAATAAGCGACAGTCATAAATGGTACTAACTTACCAGCGACATCAGAGATACGGCGTAATCCACCAATCAACACTGCACCAACAAGTAAAACCAATACCCCTGCTGTTAACCACTTATGCACTCCAAAGTTACTTTCTAGTACATCCGCCACTGAGTTAGCTTGTACCGTATTACCGATGCCAAAACTTGCACATGCACCAAAAAAAGCAAATAGAGTACCTAACCAAATCCATTTAGGCCCCAATCCATTTTTGATGTAATACATTGGGCCACCAATATATTGCCCATATTTATCCACTTCACGAAAACGAACTGCAAGTACAGCTTCAGAGTATTTAGTTGCCATTCCAACCAACGCTGTCATCCACATCCAAAAGAGTGCTCCAGGCCCTCCCATCACAACAGCAGTTGCCACCCCTGCAATATTCCCAGTCCCAATTGTTGCAGACAATGCTGTCATCAAAGCATTAAATGGCGATATTTGCCCTTCACCGCGTGACTCGTTTTTTTGAAATAATAATCTAAAACCTGTTCCTATTTTCCTTATTGGCAAGAACGCGAGCCTAATTTGCATGTATATACCAACGCCTAAAATCCCAACTAGCATAGGTACGCCCCATACTATCCCGTTGAGTTCACTTAACCACGTAGTTATTAGCTCCATCTTACCCCCAAGTTAATCACTCTTATTTTTTAATTAACATTTATTAAACAAATCACCATCAATTTAATAAAGATTAAAAATGAAATAAAAGCGAACAAAAATTTAAAAAATTACCACTTACGATGCAAGATTGTGAGAAAGCTCACTTGTGATTAATATATTTTAATTACCGATACAGTTAAATTGTGAATAAATCTTAAGCTTAAAATTTCTTACTGATTAACAGCTTTCTTGGTACAAGTGAGAGGACTTTTGTCCATAAAAAAAGCCCAGTAATAAAATGATTACTGGGCTTAGTTTTTAGATTTCGACTAAACAGTTAAGTTAGACTATTTTAAATACTCACCTGAACGCAGCGCTTCGATTCGTTTATCTAATGGTGGGTGAGATAAAAACAATTCACTAAATGCTTTTCCTCGGCCATTGATACAAAATGCCATTAAGCGCCCTTCTTCTTGCGGCTCATAACTCGTTTTCAGTCGTTGTAATGCGGCGATCATTTTTTCGCGCCCGACTAGTTTTGCCGACCCGGCATCTGCATGGAATTCACGATAACGAGAGAACCACATAGTGATAATGCTGGCTAAAATACCAAAAACAATTTCCAACACCATGGAAACGGCGAAATACACCATAGGGTTACCGTTACTACTTTCACTTTCATTATCGCTGTTTGACATAAAGCCTGCCGCGAGTTGTGCGATAATACGTGAAATAAAGATAACAAAAGTATTCACAACCCCTTGTAATAAGGTCATTGTTACCATGTCACCGTTCGCAATATGGCTAATTTCGTGAGCAATAACCGCTTCCGCTTCGTCACGGCTCATATTTTCTAATAAACCAGTACTTACTGCGACTAACGAAGCATCACGACGGGCTCCCGTAGCGAACGCATTGATATCCGGCGCATGGTAAATAGCCACCTGTGGCATTTGGATACCAACTTGTTGTGCTTGGCGCTCTACCGTTGACATTAACCATTGCTCTGTTTGGTTGCGAGGAGTTTCAATTACCTCACCACCAACTGATTTCAAAGCCATCCATTTAGACATCAGCAGTGAGATAAATGCACCACCAAAACCAAATAACCCCGCCATGATCATCAAGCCTTGGACACTACTACCTCTAATACCGGTTAAGCTTAAGATTATTCCAAACACAAACATAACGGCTAAGTTTGTGAGTAAGAATAAAGCAATTCTCATCATTTTTTTGTATTCCTTGGTAAAAACTAATATCACGTAGAATTTACTTTATAAATAAGGTTTTTTCACACTATTTCAAGTCAATTAACATCAAAATATTAAAAAACAACATAACTTTACATTGAAACCACTAAAACGGGTTACTATTTTCTCTATTCAATCACAATAAAGAATGATTAAATTTAACCAATTGTTTTTAAAGGCTCAATTTATAACCAGCTCACATTAAATTGTTCCAATGTTAAAATGATAATGCTGGTTATTATACGTATGGAAATTTATTCGTGCATTTAATTATATTTCCAGCAACTTTATTCGCTAAATCGATAAATATCAGTCTTTATTAGCCTATTTCAGAAAAACAAAGCCACCTTAAGATGGCTTTGTTTTTTAACTAACCCATTATTATACAGTTAGTTGCATACACTTTCAGTTTAATTTAATTTTTCTTTCGTTGTTTTCGCTGATTGTTTATCTGCTGCTTTGGTTGCTTTTTCTTTTGCTGCTTTTGCCGAATCTTTATCGGTGGCTTTGGTTGCTTTTTCTTTTATCGCTTTTGCCGAATCTTTATCGGTGGCTTTAGTTGCTTTTTCTTTTATCGCTTTTGCCGAATCTTTATCGGTGGCTTTAGTTGCTTTTTCTTTTATCGCTTTTGCCGAATCTTTATCGGTGACTTTAGTTGCTTTTTCTTTTATCGCTTTTGCTGGATCTGATGCCTTATCACTCTTTTTAGCCACCTTTTCATTTACCGTTTTATTTGCTCTATCTCCCGTTGCCTTTACTGGATCAGAAATAGAGGGCTTACTTGATTGCTTGGTAACACCAGAGCCAATGGTTGCTCCTGCAATACCCGCTTTACTGTTAATATCATTTTTCAATGATGTGGTGCACACTTGTTCTGAGCGGCTAGTGGAGCCATCATTACAAATGAACTTACCGCTTTCACAGCGATCGACCCCACCTTTGCTCCCTGAACAAGGGTAGTTTCTTGCTGTTGCTGTGTTTATTGATGAAGCCATCATGATACTAACCGCGATTAAACCTATAACTAATTTACCCATGGTATTGCCTCTTTGATTAAGAACCCTTATCAAAAGTTTAGAATAAATTAATTAAAGGTAAAGAAATCTAGAATGACACGATTATTTTAGGCGATAAAAACTATCTAATATCTGTTTTAACTTTTTCTCAGACATTAAGTCATCATCGATGACTTTAAATAAAAGAAAACCCCATACAAATCATAGATAAGTATGGGGTCTGTTATTTAAAATGAGCTTTAACTTTACTTAGTTATTGATTATTACCTGATAGCATCTTGGTATTTTGACTTGCCAAGTCAATCGCCATTTTAACCGTTTCATCTAAGTACGGATCAGGGCCTTCATAATCCTTTGGTAAGTCATCAATTGATTTTAGTAATGGCTTACCTTCACGTACATTTCGTTCATTTATACGTTTAAGTTTAGTTGCTTCGATTTCATTATCTTCTTTTTGACGCTCAGCATAATTAAGCGAAATTAGATTCTTACTCTCTTTATGCGCTTTATAGCGCGCAATATCTTCATCGATATAATTGAATTCAGGGTCTTGGCTAATCCGTGCTAGATGCTGAGTTTTGATTGGCGATAAGTCTGATGAAATATCACCGACACGTGCATAGTTTGCTGGAGGAATGCTATCCCATGGCAATGCATTGTCTTCAAAACTTTCACCTGTTTCAGCAGGGTCTTGACCTGTTGGCATCACGACATCAGGTGTCACACCCTTACGCTGTGTACTCCCACCATTAACACGGTAAAACTTCTGGATGGTATATTGTACTGAACCCAATGAAGGCCATTCTGGCTTTAACATTTGGTCGTACACACGACTTAAACTACGATGTTGTTGTACCGTGCCTTTACCAAAAGTTGGTTCGCCCACGATTAACGCACGCCCATAATCCTGCATCGCTGCTGCAAAAATTTCAGATGCAGATGCACTAAAACGATCAACTAAAACAACCAGTGGGCCTTTATAGTAAATAACGTCGTCATCATCGACATCTTGACGAACTTGACCATTGTTATCACGAATTTGAACCACTGGGCCTTTTGGAATAAATAAACCAGATAAAGCAACAGCTTCAGTTAATGCCCCACCACCATTTCCGCGTAAATCAATGACCAACGCAGAAACATTATCTTTCGCGATATTTTGCAGTTGTGTTTTTACATCATTAGTTAAACCAACATAGAAACCAGGAATATCTAACACAGCAACTTTATCTTTGCCTTGCTGTTTGATAGTCAGTTTTACAGCACGGTCTTCAAGGCGGATTTGCTCCCGAACGATGGTGATGATATGAGGCTTCGCCCCTTTGGTATCAGAAATAACTTCTAACCGAACTTTACTTCCTTTTGGCCCTTTAATTAACGCAACCACGTCATCAAGGCGCCAACCAACTACATCCACAATCGGTTTGCCCGTTTGCCCTACACCAATGATTTTATCACCGACTTTTAACTCTTTGCTCTTCGCCGCAGGCCCACCCGCCACGAGGGAGTTAATCACCGTATTTTCATCATCTTGCTGTAAAACCGCGCCAATTCCTTCCAATGACAAACTCATTTCAGAATTGAATTGTTCAGTATTACGAGGTGAAAGATAACTCGTATGTGGATCAATTTCGCGTGCAAATGAATTAATAATCAGTTGGAAAACGTCTTCACTTTGTGCTTGCGTTAGACGTCTCAAAGCAAAGTTATATCGCTTGGTCAGTTTTTCTTTGATTTCTTTATCGTCTTTACCTGAAAGCTTTAAATTCAACCAGTCATAACGTACTTTTTGGTCCCAGAGACGATCAAGTTCTTGTTTATCTTTAGGCCAAGGGGACTTAGAGCGGTCAACTTCAATAGAATCCGTCGCGTTCAAATCAATAGGTTGTTCTAAGCGAGCTAATGCATATTTAAAACGCTCAAAACGCCGTTCCTGCGATAGGTTATACAGGTCATAAAACGTATCTAATTTGCCGTCCTCAAGCCATTGACCTACTTTACCTTTATCTTTGGTATACTGATCAACGTCGGATTGAAGTAAAACATTGTGACCGAAATCTAACATATTGAGATAGCGGTCAAATATTTTCCCAGAAAACGCTTTGTCTAAATCAAATTGACGATAATGTGAACGAGTGAACCTTGATGTGACCCTTTCACTCACAGTGCCGTGCTGAGCGCTCTGTTTTAAGACAGGTAACTGAGCCACAGTGACCGGAGCCACTGCTTGAGTATTAGCAATTGCACTACCGAAAGTAGCCAAACTGACAACAAGTGCAATTTTAAGAAGTTTGTTCATGACCTGATTGACCTCCGTATCAGAACTTTAAATGTTCCGCGCGTACAATCATTGCCAGTCCAGTTGGCAATTGAACCCTAACACCGTCTTTTGCAATTTCCAGCACAGAGGCGTCCATCACACTAGTACCCACTTTCACTTTCAATGATTGACCAATTTGAAGTGTGTTGATATCAGTGACTGATTTCAGATTCTGTTCTGGGGCTGGGTTATTACGACGGGGGGGTTTAGCTGATGTAGTTTGCGAGCGTTCTTTATTGTCTGATGGGCGACGGCGAGGCGCTTTCTCTTTAGTGGTATCTTGACTACGGGTGTTTTTTTCACTCGGCTTTTTCGCTGCTGGGCGCTTTTGCGCTTTTTGTTCAGCACGTTGCGCTTGAACACGAGCTTTAGCTTCAGCTAATTGTTGACGCGCATGAGCAATATGCTCTGCGTCTAATTCACCACAGTCTTCGCCATTTAGGTCAACGCGTTTTGCGCCTTCTTTAACACCGTAGAGATAACGCCAGCTAGAGGTATACATACGCAACGCAGAACGTAATTGCGTTTTGCTAATACCGTCTTCTTCAGTTAAACACCCTACGATATCTTGAAAAATTCCGACTTTTAACGGACGTGCTTCGCCTTCAGCGATAAAACAGCGAGGAAAACGCTCTGCTAGAAATGCGATAACTTCTTTACTACTATTCAACTTAGGTTGATTTTCCATGAAATTTCCTGATAACAACGATTTTGCCAACCTCACGGGCATGAACAAGCCGACATTATAATCGTGTTGCTGACAATTGCCACGTTACTATTAATTTAACTGACCAATATTTAGTAATATTTTGGCATAGAACACATTGCCAGATGTTGACACAACTGGTTTACAAGGTGCTTTAAGCCTTTTTCATCCTCTTGGTCGAATTGGCTAATATTTGGGCTGTCGATATCTAAAACCCCAATAATTTGCCCATTTACCACCAAAGGAAACACAATTTCAGCGTTACTTGCCGCATCACAAGCGATATGACCTGGGAATGCATGAACATCTTCTATACGCTGAATTTGGTTGTGACTAAAAGCCGTACCACAGACCCCTTTACCAAAGGGTATTCGAACACATGCAACTTTACCTTGAAACGGACCTAATACTAATTCTTGCCCATTACTCAGGTAAAATCCAGCCCAATTAACCCCCTCTAAGCGCTCATACAGTAATGCACAAGTATTTGCTAAGGTGGCAATTAAATCATATTCTCCTGCTAATAATGCAGAGAGATTATCTGAAAGTTCAAGATAATACTTCTTTTTATCCATAATTATTTTTAGTAATAATCAAGTAATTAATGAAACATCTGTAAGAGTAACTCTAAGGTTACCAATTTGTCACTTTGAGGTAAATTTTTTTACACTAGATTACATCTAAGTGAAACCCTAAAATGAGTAAATATGAACAACATTAACCACACTGACTTGATTTTACAGCGTTGTAGCCATTGCAACCAAAAAATCCTCGCTCCGCGATTTAGCTTACGACAAGTCGTTATTTGCCCTCGTTGTTCTAGTCAACTCAATGATGGCCGGTCATGGTCAATCAAGCGGTTATCCATATTGTCTATCACATTATTGATGCTAGCACCGATCGCTTTTTTACAACCACTAATTTCTATTCATCTGCTGGGAAGTCAAATTAATGCCAATGTAATAGAAGGTGTTCGCTTAATTAATCATCAAGGTGACCCGCTCACAGCAAGTATTGTGGCTTTTTGTGCGATAGCTGCTCCACTATTATTGCCAATATTAATATTAATGTTACTTATTGGTCAGCGAATAAATTTAAACCTTCGCCCTATTTTACTGGTTCTGAAACACATCAAAGAATGGGTTATGTTAGATGTTTACTTAATCGCTCTCGGTATAGCGGCAATTAAAATGCAAGATTACGCCAGCGTGTTTATCGGTAATGGTTTAGTTGCTTTTATCACGATGGCTATTTTAAGTTTATTGATCCTCATCCACATGAATTTAGACGAACTATGGCGTCGGTTTTACCCTATTGATGACCAAGGGGAACAACCACATGCGTTGGCCTGCACCGCTTGCCACTTTACAGGGCCTTCTAACGCCCAAGGGAAGTGTCAGCGCTGTCATCGGCCATTACAATCTCGCAACCCCTATAGTTTACAAAAAACATGGGCTGCGCTAATTGCCGCCATGGTGTTATTGTTTCCCGCTAACCTGCTACCCATTTCAGTTTTTTATCTGAATGGGCAGCGTTTGGAGGACACAATTTATTCTGGTGTTGTAGCCTTAATTGACTCGGGTAACTGGCCTATTGCCATTATTGTCTTCATTGCCAGCATATTAGTGCCCTTCATCAAGATTATCATCATGATATTATTACTATTTTCTATACAGTTAAAAAGCAATACCGACCCTGTTCTTCGTATGAAACTACTAAAATTTGTTTCATGGATAGGCCGCTGGTCAATGTTAGATTTATTCGTCATTGCCTTAATGATGACATTAGTTAACCGTGATCAATTAATGTCTTTTACTATGGGCCCTGCCGCATTTTACTTTGGTACAGCAGTTATTCTAACAATCATGGCTGTTGAATGGTTAGATAGCCGCTTAATATGGGATTCATATGGAAAATCAAAACCTGCAAAATGAGCCTTCTGAAGAAGCTACAGAAGCCACACTACGCAAACGAGGGCGTATCTCCCCTTTCTGGTTATTACCGCTGGTAGCGATTTTTATAGCTGGTTGGCTTCTTTTCCAACATTGGGTTGAGCGTGGAACTAATATTACGATTGAGTTCTCTTCTGCCCCAGGTGTCGTCGCAAATCGAACACCTATTCGCTACCAAGGCGTTGAGGTTGGATTAGTTCAATCAATTGCTATTAGCAAAAATATGAAATCCATTATTGTTACTGCCAGTGTTAACAAAGACATGCGCTCTGCGTTAACTTCAGGCACAAAATTTTGGTTAGTTACACCTAAAGCCTCATTGGCGGGCGTTTCCGGCCTTGATGCATTGGTTGGCGGTAACTATATTGGAATGCTGCCAAGCACTGGGACAGAGCAATTCTCGTTTGTGGCACAAGACACGCCACCACAACTAAATATTGACGAAGGTGAACTTCTAATCCACTTAACCGCACCTGATTTAGGTTCATTAAACGAAAACTCACCCATTTATTACCGAAAAGTCCCCGTGGGTTATATCTCGGATTATACCATTTTACCGGATAACCAAGGGGTATCTATATCTGCGGTGGTCAAAAAACACTATGCCAAACTCGTTCGTAAAGACAGCCAATTTTGGAATGTATCTGGCTTACAAGGTAGTTTTGACCTTAAATCCGGTGCTAATATCAAAATGGAAAGCCTTTCTGCTGTCATAAATGGCGCTATTACTTTTGACTCACCGCAAGGCAGCCCCCAAGCGGAAGAAGGCCAACGTTTTGTGTTACAATCTAGCCGTGCCGTTGTCAAAGCTGCTGAACAAGAAGGTAAATCCCCTTTAACTCTTGCCTTATGGGCCAATGACACCTATGGCGTAAGCAAAGGGCAACCTGTTGTTTATAAAGGTATTCAAATCGGTGAAGTGTTACAACGTCACCTATCCGCCGATAATGTCAATTTTAAAATAGCCATATATGATGAGTTTAAGCACCTCATTCGTGAAGACAGTAAATTTGTCGCCAATAGCCGTGTTGATGTCCAATTGGGGCTTGGTGGACTACAGTTCCAAGGCGCGACACCGCAAGAATGGTTAGATGGCGGCATACACTTAATTGCGGGGCAAAGCCAAGGGAAATTACCAGAGAAATTCCCTTTATACCGCAGTGATGACAATGCGAAAGCCGGTATTTTAGGGTCATCTCCACCAACTACAATTACTCTTAATACAGCGACTTTACCAGATATACAAGCCGGGTCGGTTGTACTTTATCGTCAATTTGCAGTAGGCAAAATTACCACCATTAAACCCACTACATCCGGTTTTTCCATTGATGTATATATTTCAAGTGAATATCGGCATTTACTGACTGATAACAGTGTTTTTTGGGCTGAAGGTGGAGCAAAAGTTCAGTTAAATAGTAATGGTTTAACAGTCCAAGCTGCCCCATTGAGCCGTGCGATCAGTGGAGCAATAAGCTTTGACAACATAGGTAATGGCACAGCGAATACTGCACGCCAACACATGCTTTACCCTAATGAAACATCAGCTAAGGCTATTGGTAGTGTAGTTACCTTAACAACATTTGATGCCTCCAAACTTTCTGAAGGCATGCCTATCCGTTATTTAGGCATAAACATTGGTCAGATAGAGTCGTTAAAACTGTCCTCTGATAAAAGAGAGGTACAAGCGAGAGCTATTCTCTATCCAGAGTATGTCAGCACATTCACAAAACTAGGGAGCCGCTTTGCTGTTGTAACCCCTGAGTTATCACCCGCGGGCTTAAATAACCTTGACAGTATATTACAACCTTATATTAGTGCAGAGCCTGGACGTAGTAATAAAAACCGTTATCAATTTGAACTACAAGCTGCCAATATAACTGACTCTCGTTATTTAGATGGTTTAACCATTTACCTTGATGCCACTGATGTTGGTTCTGTTCAGGTGGGGACGCCGATTTTATTTAGAGGGCTGGAAGTCGGTGTGGTGACAGGCTTATATTTGGGAGAGCTTTCCGACCGCGTTTATGTTGCCACACGTATTGGCAAGGAGTATCAATATTTAGTACGTGATAACACTGAATTTTGGCAATCATCCGGCTTTAATTTCTCCTTTGGTTTGGCTGGTGGAGTTATGAAAAGCGGTACATTCAAGCAGTTTGTCCGAGGTGGTATCACTCTCGCCACCCCGCCAACAGTGCCTTTAGCGCCGAAAGCCAAGCCGGAACAGCATTTCATTCTAAAATTAGAAGCCCCTAGTGATTACTTAAACTGGGGTACATCAATACCTAAAAAATAAACACTACAAGGGTGCATATAAGTAACATAATGCACCCTCTCTTGCTTATCGGTGAAAATTTATTTTGGAAATCAATTCCATTTATACTATGATTAATTCTGTTGAGCTTAGTATATATAGATAACGTCGATAAATGAGGTGCTATTATGTGTTTTGTGAAATTGAAAATATCTTCCTATGAAATTAATGATGCGGTTATGGCTTCACATAAAAGTGATACGGTAAGTATCCCTTGTGATTCTGATACCGATTTCTGTATGCAATTAGATGGTTGGGACGAACATACCAGCATCCCTGCCACCTTAGATGAAAAACCTGTTTTACTCTATCGTCATCACTATGATAAAGAAAATCATCATTGGGTCATGAAATTAGCATAGTAGGTTAATCATGTTATACAGCCTATTAGCTCGGGTATATAAATGGGTAAGAACAAATAGAAAGGTGATTACTAGTGTGTTAACAAACAAACCGATAGGCAAAAAAAGAGGCCTGGTAGATTCCGATTACCGGGCCTTGGGAAATGGCTCTGGCAGAGCCGTGCGCTAAAATTGCCATTGAGACGTAACAAAGTACACCCTAATACTAGCTTTCAACTCACGTTCTTACCACATTTATTATCAATTATTTCACATATTATTAACACAATTTATTGTTTGATTTTCTAATATTGAACTATTTGTTCAATAGGTTATACCTATACCAGTAATCAACAAAACCTTTCAATGTTGTATCGTGCTGATTTATATAAACAAATAATAGAAAACACCATTCCCTCTGCGTAACCAGCCCTATTTCCAGTAACCTTACTTACTGGGGCATAATTTTTCAGCGGCCTCTTTTAATGGCTGTATTCTTTCTTTAACACTTTTAGTTGTTTCAATAGGTGCTAATAAAACATCAATCGGCTGAGCCTTAATCTCTTTTTTCTCCATTAATTCCGTCGCTATCTCATTTAATGGATATTGCATCAATGTTGCAGGGTTAATGACGACCAATGCACCATTGTTACGGCACTCAAGCATCACCTCCTCACGAATAAACGGCCAGTCCTGACCAAATTGTTTTTTACTGACTGTTGCCAATGGTGCGGAGTATGCTGCACTCATTGTTCCAACAAGTAATAATGAGCAAATAATGAGTTTATATTTCATTAAAATGACCTTGTAAATATTAAAAATATCTTCACTGTATTATCAAATAAATACGAACATTTGGCTATATCGGTTGATAAGTAGCAAAAATAGCAACGGCTAGAATTGCCATAGTACCCAATAACAATTCAACCCAACTATTAATGATCAAATAGTTCAAACGCCCTCTGTGTTTTAGGCCTGGAACGATATAGTAGCGATTAATCAAAGCTAACATTACCATTCCTAGAACTAAAATAATTTTAAACCAAAGCAATGATTGGTACTCAGAGCCCGAAAATGCCAAAGGCCATTCTGGCAAAATCGTTATTGCACTAATAACCCCGGTTAAGATGACAAGCACAACTGCAACATGCCCAATTTTTGAAAACAACCGCATAGTACTGATTATTTGTTTATCCATCCCCTGCACCAGCTCTTGTTTATGACGTAAAAACTGAATACAAATTAAGAATGGCCATAAACCACCAAACCAATAGGCTGCACTAATGAGATGAATGAACTGATTAATACGATGAAAAGCCCCAATAACGCCATCGGTCATGGCTGCATGCCCAATAAATGCATGGAGACCAAGCAGGACAATAGAAAGAAGTAATACTAGGTTTAGACGTAGCTTTATGGATTTTATACATAAAACCAGCAAGAGGATAACAGCAAACAGCAGTTGCCAGCGCCATATTTGACCAAATGACGTGCCAAGCACCCCCTGCCATATAGCCCAATCGATACTATCTTCCCAACCATCCCCCATCAAACCAGCTTGAGCAAGCAACCAACCAAAGGTTGTTAATGAAGTGATAATAGCGCAAAAGAAGATACCTTTATTAAGGTAACGGACTAATAAATAGCGAAACTTCCCACGACTGAGAAGCACTGCAAATATTGACATACCACACATCAATATTGCAGCGATAAAATGGATAAAACGAATTAACGTATAAAAAGCTTCTAGTGACATATCATTTCACTGTAAAGCTATAAGTCCCTTTTGTTTTGTGCCCATCCACAGAGACCACACTCCAATTAACATCATACTTACCGGCAACGAGTTTATCCTCAACAGGAACAATAACTTTAGTGTCATTACTTGGGTCTAATGCTGCCTTGCCTGTTTTGACAATATTTTTTTCAGGGCCAACAATATTGACTTTAGTGAAATTAACTTCAATCCCCTCAGAAAAGCTTAATGTAATTGATTCAGGTGCTTGCTCTACCGCGGCACCTTCAGCTGGTAGTTGGTCTTTAAGATGAGCATGAGCAAAAGCTTGTTGGAAAGACATACCTAAAAACAAAACGGCAATAGCGCTAAGTTTACGCCATGAAGATTTAATATGGTGGATTGGCATAGTAACCCCTTAATTTGCAGGTGAATTTAGAATTATTACCAATCATTATACGGAAAAAAACCAGTTTTACCGCTTAAAAATAGGTTTTGACCCTCTATCCTGTGAGTTTTCACACAAAATGAAAAGAAAAAGGCTTGTGGTCATTGAAATAAACTTTCATAGCCACAAGCCTGATAAGGTCTTTATACTTCAAATAGATATATTAACTTAATGAATACCGATAGTGCTTCAAATTAGATATGTGTTGCTGCAGATAAGCTTTTTAAGTCTTTATCTAACAAGAATAACGCCTTGCCAGATTCACCAACCATATCAAGTTTATCCAATACTGATTTAAATAGTTTTTCTTCTTCGTGTTGCTCAGCAACATACCATTGTAAGAAGTTAAATGTTGAATAGTCTTGGGTTGTCATGGCTAAATGAGCCAGTTTGTTAATTTCGCGTGTGATTAATTGTTCGTGCTCATATGTTTGGGTGAAAACATCTGCAATCGATTTGAAAGCAACAGGAGGCGCTGCAATTTGCCCTAATAAAGGTAATGCACCTGTATCGCTAAGGTAATCAAATAAACGCTGCATGTGCTCCATTTCTTCTTGTGAGTGCGACTTTAGAAATGCAGCTGCACCTTCGTAGCCTTTATCGCTACACCAAGCACTCATTTGCAAATAAAGATTAGCAGAATAAAATTCAAGATTTAATTGCTCATTTAGTTTATTGACCATGTCTGTAGTTAACATATTTATGCCTTATCAGTTAATCGTTCATTCTTATATTATGCACAGTATTACAATAATTAAAACCCTAAAACAATCTTAAAACAAAAAAATCCAATTTACTGATTATTAATAACTTTTGTTAAAAACAATAATAATCAATCTCATTATCTTTTCTTGGCTTATATTTTAATTATCACGATAACAATCATTCGTCTTTATTTTTCCGACATCATTTTTTAATATTCTATTGAGATTTTTTCTCATTAACCCATTATAATAAATCAGTGAGAATTAACTTTTGAGAACCAAAATGAACTACAACCTTGCTTTATTACCTAAAGATGAAATGGATAAGATCAACGTTGACCTTTTAGCCTCCGGTGTTGCATTCAAAGAACGCTATAACGTCGCCGTCATCGCCGAAGCCGTCGAACGGGAACAGCCCGAGCACCTAAGGGAGTATTTCAGAGAAAGGTTGGTTTATTACCGCCAACTTTCACAAAATTTTGCGCGTATGCCTTATGAACCCAGAAATCGCTAAATTGATTACTCGGTTTACTACCCAATATTTTTATTTGGTCACGAAGTAAATTTATTATCCATACACTAAAAAAGGGAGCCTTTTTCGGCTCCCCTTTAGTTACATTAATACGAAAGAAAATGGGTCTTTTCTTTGTTAACTAATATTAACTGCCTATTTAGTTGCGTTATAGGTAACCGTATTATTTTGGCAATCGACCGAAACAGAATAACGTAGGTCAGATTTTGCCCCTCTCACCACCAATGGAACAGTATAGCCAGTTTCAGTTTTAGTCACTTCACTATCATTGACCCATGCAACTGCCTTTTTACCTAACGTGGCCTTCTCTTCTGCCCAACGCGGTAACCTATTATGCATAAAATCACTTTTAACCTGAGCCGCAATCTGTGGTTCAGTTAATGTACCACAACTGACAAAGGGTTCCGCTTTACCTTCTTCATCGTTTGCGCTTAAAGCAAACGAACTAAAAACCAATGCACATGTCCCCAGAACAACAGCAATTTTATGATTTGCTTCCATAGCACCCTCCGATACCCATATAAGGTAAAGATTTTTGATTAGTTTAGCTGCCCATTTAAGCCTATTAGAATATGTTAAATTTACCAGTTACTTACTGGTCATTTTCTAACTAGTATCAATGAATAAAATGACTTAACTAATATTAATCTATCAGGTCTGCGCATAAATGTTAATAGTATGTTTACTAATTATTAATTTTCATCATCGAATAATACGTGAATTTGCTCTTTACCTTGGTGGCTTTCCCTAATTTCTTGAGCTACTATTGCAATGGCCTGTCCACTACTCATCCCTTGCGCCATCAACTGATGAATTCTTTCAACCGCTTCTTGTTGCTCTTCATGATTAAGTGCTGGTATTCCAGAAAGCATGGTTTAAACCTCATAAGTAAAATACTAAAATCAATAATTAAGATTTTAACATCTCTTCGATTATTAAGATAAGAATATATGTTAACCTGTTCAAATCCACTTGTTGCGGAATATTATATTTATCGACATGACTATCAATAAAAAACAGTTACCTTATCGCCCAACTGCGGCAATCGACTATTTTGCGCCTATTGCACATCTGCCATGGGCAATGTTATTACATTCAGGAAATGCAAAACATTCACATAATCGATTTGATATTATTGTCGCTGACCCTATTGCGACACTGACTACCTACCACAGCGAAACAACCATCACAGAGCAAGGTCAACCTTCAACGACTTCGGGTTCAGACCCCTTTGATTTGCTAAAACAATTGCTCAATAAATACAGGTCGAACAATAATGAATGCATAGATTTACCTTTTAATGGTGGTGCATTGGGCCTTTGGAGCTACGATTTAGGTCGTCGCATTGAAAAACTCCCTAACCTCGCCAAAACAGAATTACAATTTCCTGATATGGCCATCGGGATCTATTTATGGGCACTCATTATTGATCATCACACTAAAACAACTACATTAATTAGTTATGATGATATTGAAGCTAGGTTAGCTTGGTTACAGGCACAAAAAAAACCACGTAAGAATAAATTCCAATTAACGTCCCCTTGGCAATCAAACATGTCAGAAGAGACATATCACCAAAACATCGCGCATATTCATGAATATTTACGTAATGGTGATTGCTATCAAATCAATTTAGCTCAAAGATTTAAAGCTAAGTATAAAGGGGACGAATGGAATGCATTTCTAGCTCTGTTAGAAAGTAATGAAGCCCCTTTCTCTTCCTTTATTCGTTTACCTGAAAACGCAGTCATTAGCATGTCCCCTGAGCGGTTTATTTTTTTACAGGATGGCGATATTCAGACTCGCCCAATTAAAGGAACACTTCCCCGTCTAGAAAATGAACAGGATGACCTTGCTCAAGTAGAAAAATTAGCAAACTCAACCAAAGACCGTGCAGAAAACGTCATGATTGTCGATTTATTACGTAATGATATTGGCCGAGTTGCCCAGCCAGGGTCAGTGAATGTCCCTGAGTTATTTGCAGTGGAGTCATTTCCTGCTGTACACCATTTGGTTAGTACGGTCTGCGCAAAATTAGATGCTCAGTATTGTGCTGCTGACTTATTAAGAGCGTGCTTCCCTGGAGGGTCAATCACCGGAGCACCTAAAATACGAGCAATGGAAATCATTGAAGAATTAGAACCGCATCGTCGACATGGATATTGTGGTGCAATAGGCTATATTAGCTTTTGTGGAAATATGGATAGCAATATTACTATTCGTACTTTATTGACCTATAAAAAACAAATTTACTGTTGGGCTGGTGGTGGTATTGTTGCTGATAGCCAAGCTGACAGAGAATATCAAGAGACATTTGATAAATTAAGCCTGATTTTACCTGTATTAGGAGC
Organism: Providencia sp. NPDC089933; assembly: GCF_049545585.1. Taxonomy (NCBI): domain Bacteria; kingdom Pseudomonadati; phylum Pseudomonadota; class Gammaproteobacteria; order Enterobacterales; family Morganellaceae; genus Providencia; species Providencia sp. NPDC089933. The sequence goes on along the minus strand of NZ_JBMWDT010000009.1, from coordinate 56,101 downwards.
ACTAAATAAAGATGACTGAACTGAATAACTTTATCAATCGTTTTCAGTTTACTTTGCCGACAACCCGCCAGCCTGTATTCAAGGCGGGTAAATCGGCTGCGGTTCTTTTGCCAATAATCAATAAACCGCACCCAACGTTACTTCTTACGCAACGCTCCCCTTTCTTACGTTCTCATGCAGGAGAAGTGGCTTTTCCTGGGGGGGCAAGTGACCCCGAGGATGGCTCACCCATCAACACCGCCTTACGTGAAGCTTACGAAGAAGTGGCGATCCCTCCGGAAAAAGTTAAAGTACTTGGCCAACTCGCCCCACTCCAAAGTTATGGTGGCTACGAGGTCACCCCTATAGTTGGGCTTTTACCTAATAATATTCGATATCAAGCGAACCCCAGCGAAGTGGCTTCTATCTTTGAAGTTCCATTGTTTGATGCACTTTCACTTCAACGCCATAAATTCGTGGATATAAAGCGTTCAGGGCGGCACAGTCGCATCTTTTTTTACTGGTATAACGGGCGGTTAGTTTGGGGTTTGACTGCCTCAATAATCCACCAATTAGCTTTACAACTAGATTGAGCCTTTCATAACTATTCACCATATAGCGCCGTTATTACAGTGTGATATTTTTAGATAGCCGTTATATAGCGTCAGATCTTACAAAATATCCATCTTTATACTGGCTACTTTTTAGACAATTCACAGACATTTTGTGCTATTTACCTTCAATTCACACTCCTCAACTACCTTATTTCAAAAAATACTTTAAACTTACTGGTTAACACTACTAAATAACAGTAAAGTAGCGCCTTTTAAAATAAAGCACTATATTTTCATCTTTTTTTTAAGGAGTCCTGCGTGATAAGCGTTTTCGACATGTTTAAAGTGGGCATTGGCCCTTCAAGCTCTCATACCGTCGGTCCGATGAAAGCTGGGAAAGAATTTGTCGATGATTTGGTAAGCAAAGGCATATTGCCTAACGTTACTCGTATTTCTGTGGATGTTTACGGGTCATTATCGCTTACTGGAAAAGGGCACCATACTGATATCGCCATTATTATGGGGCTAGCAGGTAATATGCCTGCCACCGTTGACATTGAATCTATTCCAACTTTTATCAAAAATGTGGAAGAGTCAGAGAAACTCCCGCTAGCTAATGGAACTCAGGTTGTTGACTTTCCAAATGAAGGCGGCATGAATTTTCGTCAAGATAACCTGCCTTTACATGAGAATGGCATGACAATTCATGCATTTAATGGTGATAAAGAAATTTATACCAAAACTTATTATTCTATCGGCGGTGGTTTTATCGTCGATGAAGAACATTTTGGTCAATCCATCCTTGATAGCAAACCTGTGTCGTATCCATACAATTCTGCTGACGAATTATTATTGAATTGCAAAAAATCAGGTCTTTCTATTTCTAGTTTAATGATGAAAAATGAGCTAGATCTCCATACTAAACAAGAAATTGAAGAATACTTCGCTGATGTGTGGCACACGATGCAAGCTTGTATTGAGCGTGGCTTAAATACTGAAGGCGTCTTACCGGGCCCGCTACGCGTTCCTCGTCGAGCACCGGCACTAAATCGACTGGTCACATCATCAAGTAAACTTTCAAATGACCCGATGAATGTTATCGACCTTATCAATATGTATGCCTTAGCCGTTAATGAGGAAAATGCCGCAGGAGGCCGCGTTGTCACTGCCCCTACCAATGGAGCATGTGGTATCGTCCCCGCCGTATTAGCTTATTACAATCATTGTATTGAGCCTGTTACCCCTGAGCTGTATATGCGCTATTTCTTAGCTTCAGGCGCAATTGGCATTTTATATAAAATGAACGCATCAATTTCAGGAGCTGAAGTTGGCTGTCAAGGTGAGGTCGGTGTCGCATGTTCAATGGCTGCGGCAGGCCTTACCGAGCTATTTGGAGGCAGCCCAGAGCAAGTTTGTATCGCCGCTGAAATTGGCATGGAACACAACTTAGGACTAACCTGTGACCCTGTTGCTGGGCAAGTACAAGTGCCTTGCATTGAGCGTAATGCAATCGCATCAGTCAAAGCCATAAATGCAGCAAGAATGGCATTACGTAGAACCAGTGAACCTCGTGTTTCTCTCGATAAAGTGATTGAAACTATGTACGAAACAGGGAAGGACATGAATGCCAAATACCGTGAAACTTCCCGCGGTGGTTTAGCTATCAAGGTGCAATGTGATTAGTTTTAACCTACGGTAAACACGTTAACGCCCTCTTTATTCTATTATCAAGTCGATAGCATTGAGGGCGTTTTTATCTGCAATTAAGCGCTCATTCGGTTAGCACTGTCTTTTCCTACCACAACCTTCAAGTTTAATTAATCATTTCCCCCACAAAAAACCTTGTTTTTTACTGTTTATTATATATTTCATCAACAGCATCAAAATGGAAGCTATGCTATTTTATGCTAAAAGTGCTTCTTTACATTATTTATCAACAATCAACCCCCCCCCGCCAACCCGCCCATTTTTTAACCAAAAAATCAATGGCAGCCTATTTTTGCTTAATTTTTCGTTACCTGTAACACAATAATAATCTACTTAATTAGAAATTGATAAAAACAAAGCACAACAAAAAACAAATAAAAAGATAATAATCGCAAATTAATAAGTGATTTTAGGTATATTCTTATTTTTCTGACGCGAAACAAGTTTTTAGGTTAAAACAAAATGTTATGCTACATATGGACTCGATACTAACAAGATAAGTAGCTGGCTTATGGATACCATGAGTAATTTGTAATTATTCAGCTAATATTATGATACAGGGGAAATTGATAAAGAGGAGTCTAACTTTAGCATCCGTTTTATCTACAGATAATATTTCGTTTTATCTATCTATGAGGGAAAAATAGTGAGTATAGCTATTATGATTGGTACACACGGAGTCGCTGCAGAACAGCTTCTTCGAACAACCGAGATGTTAATAGGCGAACAAGACAATGTTTCGTTTATTGATTTTATCCCTGGGGAAAATGCAGACACCCTGTTTGATAAATACACTCAAAAACTAACTGATTTAGATACTTCAAAAGGCGTACTGTTTTTAGTTGATACATGGGGAGGTAGCCCATTTAATGCCGCAAGTCGTATCGTTAATCAACATGAAAACTATGACATCATCACTGGCGTAAATGTTCCAATGCTAGTTGAAACCTTTATGTGTCGTGATGATAACCCCACCTTGAGCGAACTGATCACTGTAGCATTAGAAACTGGTCGTGGTGGCGTTCGTTCATTTAAGTTCAAAGAAGTTGAAACAGCGCCCGCAGCAGCGGCACCAAGTACTCCTGCTCCAGCGCCAATCAAAGCTGGTCCGGGTGAACATATGGTAATAGCCCTTGCCCGTATTGATGACCGTCTAATTCATGGCCAAGTGGCAACTCGCTGGACCAAAGAAACGCAAGTTAAGCGAATTATTGTTGTCAGTGATGAGGTAGCAAAAGACCAAGTCCGTTCAACATTACTCAAACAAGTCGCTCCACCTGGGGTAACCGCTCATGTTGTTGATGTCGCTAAATGCATTCGCGTTTATAACAACCCGAAATATGCAGGTGAGCGTGTTATGTTGCTGTTTACTAACCCAACAGACGTTAAACGTATTGTCGAAGAAGGTGTTGAAATCAAGTCCGTTAATATTGGTGGTATGGCTTACCATGATGGTAAAACCATGGTAACCAATGCGGTTTCAATCAACCAAGAAGACATCGATGCATTTAATTATTTGAATGACAAAAATATTGAGCTTGAAGTCAGAAAAGTTTCATCTGACAACAAAGTCTACATGATGGACTTAATTAGCAAGCTCAAAAAATAATGCTTAATACAATTTTTTATTTTAGTTCTTTATCCATTACTCAAACAGATTTTAAAACTTGTTGGTTACAGGAGATTAAACAATGGAACTTACCGTTGTTCAAATAGTACTGGTCTTCATCGTTGCATGTATCGCGGGGATGGGGTCAATCCTCGATGAATTCCAGTTTCACCGCCCTCTCGTTGCCTGTACGCTTATTGGTATCGTTTTGGGAGACATGAAAACAGGTATCATCATCGGTGGTACTTTGGAAATGATAGCTTTGGGGTGGATGAATATCGGTGCCGCGGTCGCACCTGATGCTGCACTCGCCTCAATTATTTCAACCATTTTGGTCATCGCCGGTGGGCAAAGCATTGGTGCTGGTATCGCATTAGCCATTCCTCTTGCAGCTGCTGGGCAAGTATTAACCATTATCGTACGTACCATTACTGTTGCGTTCCAACACGCAGCTGATAGGGCTACAACGACTGGTAACTTGACTTATCTAAGCGTAGTTCACGTTTCAGCACTGGTCTTGCAAGCTATGCGCGTTGCTATTCCTGCGCTTATTGTTGCTGTTTCTGTAGGGACATCCGAGGTTCAGCAACTGCTAAGTTCAATCCCTGAAGTTGTCACAAGTGGCTTAAATATCGCTGGAGGTATGATTGTTGTTGTTGGTTATGCAATGGTCATTAATATGATGCGTGCAGGCTATCTGATGCCGTTCTTCTACCTAGGCTTTGTCACTGCAGCCTTTACAGATTTCAACCTCGTTGCTCTGGGTGTCATTGGTGTTGTCATGGCCGTACTTTACATCCAACTCAGCCCTAAATACAACAAATCTCAAGTTGTTGTGAGCCAAGGGAATAGTAACAACAATCTTGATAATGAATTAGACTAGGAGGAACGCAATCATGGTTGACACAACTCAATCTACAGAGAAAAAACTGACTCAGAGCGATATTCGCGGTGTTTTTTTGCGTTCCAATTTATTCCAAGGCTCTTGGAACTTTGAACGTATGCAAGCTCTCGGCTTCTGCTATTCAATGATCCCTGTTATTCGCCGCCTTTATCCAGAAAATAATGACGACCGTAAACAAGCGATTAAACGCCATTTAGAATTTTTCAATACGCACCCATACGTTGCAGCGCCGGTCCTTGGCGTGACGATGGCAATGGAAGAACAACGCGCTAATGGTGCAGACATTGATGACGGGGCAATCAACGGTATCAAGGTCGGTCTCATGGGGCCTCTTGCTGGTGTCGGTGACCCAATTTTCTGGGGAACAGTACGCCCTGTCTTTGCGGCACTCGGTGCTGGGATCGCGATGACAGGTAGTTTACTCGGCCCATTACTCTTTTTCTTTTTATTCAACCTAGTACGGTTACTCACCTTATACTATGGAATTTCATATGGTTATAAGAAAGGGATCGATATTGTTCAAGATATGGGGGGCGGCTTCCTACAAAAATTAACAGAGGGAGCTTCAATACTTGGTTTGTTTGTTATGGGGGCCTTAGTAAACAAGTGGACACACGTCAATATTCCACTTGAGGTTTCGCGCATCAAAAACCAAACTACAGGTGTAGAAGATATTACGACTGTACAGATGATCCTAGACCAATTAATGCCTGGTTTAGTGCCATTGTTATTAACCTTCGGATGTATGTGGCTCTTACGCCATAAAGTTAATGCATTATGGATTATTATCGGTTTCTTCGGTCTTGGTATCTTAGGTGCTTGGCTGAAATTCTTAGCACCATAATTCTCTTGTAATTATTTGAATTGGGAGGTTGCAGCCTCCCTTTTTTAATTTTAAGCTCTGCACATGTTTACTTATCCAAGGGCGCTCCAATGACTTTCAATGATGCCATTCTCGCTATTATCATTTTGCTCATGCTTGTGTATGCAATTTATGACGAATTTATTCAGCATTTACTGAAAGGCAAAACGTTATTAAAGATCAACTTAAAACGAAAACATCGTATTGATGCCATCATTTTTATTGTATTAATATGTATTGTTATTTACACAAATATTGTTCGCCATGGTAATTTATTAACCACTTACTTATTATTGGTTACTATATTCATGTCTATTTACTTGGCATTTATAAGAACACCTAAGCTATTTTTTAAACAAACTGGGTTTTATTTTGCCAATACTTTTATTTTATACGAAAGAATAAAAACAATGAATTTATCTGAAGATGGCATATTAATAATAGGGTTAGAACAAAAGAAAATTTACATAAAAGTATCTCATCTTGATGATTTACAAAGAATTTATGAGTTTCTAATTAATCATAAATAATCATTATATATATTCATAATAAAACTAAGGTTAATTAAATTTATAATTAACCTTTTTTTTCTTAATATCCTAGTCGATAATAATTCTCACTAACGTTTAATATCCACAATTAATTAATTGTTGCCTTTAAAATAAAATGTGGTATCTTTCTTTCAACGTCATTGGGGAGTAGCCTGTTCTGGTATTATATATATACCAGAAAGTCCGTATCAACATACTCGTTTGGTTTCAAACGTGGTGCGGACACCAGATTCGGTTGGCAAGACCATAGACACATAAATAAGCCTTTTGGTTGGGGGTAATTTATGTGTATATGGAAACACCCAACCGAGGTTCTTGTTATGAGCTTTTACGCTACCCTTATCTTAGCCCTTGCACTATCCATGGATGCCTTTGCTGTAGCCATTTGCAAAGGTGCTGTTTTGCATAAACCTCGCTTCAGAGAAATTCTCCGCACTGGATTTATTTTTGGCTTCATTGAAGCCATAACCCCAATTATAGGTTGGGGTATTGGGATACTTGCAAGTCAATATGTCATTCGTTGGGATCATTGGATTGCATTTGCTTTATTATTTGTTTTAGGTGCTCGTATGATTTGGCAGAGCATTAAAACAAAAGATGAAGAATGTTGTTCAAAGCCGTCAAGTCATAGCTCAACAAACCTAATATTCTCAGCGATAGCCACTAGTCTTGATGCAATGGCAATCGGTCTTGGTTTAGCCTTTTTACAAGTAGACATCGTTCATACTGCAATGACTATTGGCTTAATGACGATGATAATGGCGACTGTTGGGATGATGATCGGCCGTTATGTCGGCCCATTATTAGGGAAAAAAGCCGAAATTGTGGGCGGATTAGTATTAATTGGTATCGGGTTTAATATCTTATTCGAGCACCTTGAATTATTTATGTACGCTTCATAATTTTGTTGCCCCCTAATTATCTTAGGGGGCAATTTTAAGCGTTCTACTCACCCTGATATTGGTAAACCCGGATCAAGAAATCAGCAGTATAATTCTTCACATCAGATAATAATAAACCTTGCTTAACTTCTTCAGACGCACGCCAAGCAAATGGCGTCATTGCTAGCAATTCATAAGCTTCGCTGCCTGCCAGTGACATTTTATAATTTAACCGTGTTTCGTCTAATAGAACAAAATTAGGTAGATTTTCTTCTTTAACAGGATGCAATTTCACTTCATCATAAATCAATGCTTTTAATTCTTGCAGATGTTCTGCTGCTGGAGTGACGGTAATTAGAGTCCCCTTAGATATTAAGATACGGCTTAATTCTTCCCCTTTGCATGGTGCATAAATTCGGACAATACTACCGAAACTTGTATCCGCAAAAGGTAATCGGTGGCTAGTCCCCACACAAAAATGTACTGATTTATAACGCTTAGCCGCGTAACGGATTGCCGCTTTAGACACATCTAACCCAAAGACCGTGGCTTGCTCGTCTTGCTTTTTCAGTTCTTGTGCAAAATAATCAGTGTAATACCCTTCCCCACAACCAATATCTAGCAAACTCATATTTGATGACGGAATAAATTGGGCTATTTTTTCTGAAACTTTGTCACGCATCAGGTGATAATGCCCCTCATCAAGAAACTGCCTACGAGCCTGCATCATCTCTGCGCTATCACCGGGGTCTTTTGAACGTTTATGTTGCACAGGTAATAAATTAACATAACCTTCTTTTGCACAATCAAACTGGTGGTTAGCTTCACAACGAAAGCTATTTTGTACTTTTTGAAGGGGTTTAAAACAAAGGGGGCATTGATAGTTCATAAACATCACTGATTTAAAAATAATGAGCAGTATACCATATCAGCCATCATGCAGCGCCATAGAATTATTTCCCATGACACCGTGACGTTAACGACATTCCATTAAATTATTTTACAGGCTTGCCCGCCTGCGCAGATTTTTCTTTGCTCTCTTTTTTCTCTGCTTTTAATTTATTATCATTAAACTGATATTATATTCTTCACCTAATGCAGAACTAAAAATAAAAGCCGGACTCATATCTGACTGAGCGGCTTTCATTCTTATTGCAGAATATCCTAAGCAATATACTTAGAAATCAGAAAATTCAGGGATTGGTTTACGCCCATGAGATTCAAGAAAATCAAGCACACGACGTGGTGTTACATTCAGGATCTGAGATTGTGGGAAATCAATAGAGTCCAGCATTTCAATGACACGGTCAAAACGACCTAAGTAACCTGAAAAGTGAGAGTCAGACCCCAGCGAAACCCAACCTCCACTGTCTTTAACCGCTTTTGCAATTTCTAAACAGTTCTTTTGACTACCCGCTCGGGAATGGAGAAATGATGAGTTATTCATTTCTAAAGCAACATTACTTTCTTTCGCCGCTTGAGCAACCGCTTTAATATCGATGGGGTACTTAGGGTTTCCAGGGTGCGTAATAATTTGCACTTTACCACTGCGGATCGTTGCAATCATGGCTTCTGTATTATCAGCTAAACTTTGGGGCTCTAATACCGGCTCATGAAAACCCGCTAATATAATATCCAGATGACGTGCTATTTTTTCATTACAGTCTGTCTCACCCAGCTTATTTTTTATATTAGCTTCAATACCATACAGTAAACCAACACCATCAACAATCCGAGGTAAGATAGGCATATTACCAAAATGCCATTCATGAGGGGCATCTTGCATTTCAGGTCCATGGTCTGTGATCGCAAATAGCTTTACACCACGGCTTGCCGCTTCCGTAAAATATTCACTCACCGTACTATATGCATGGGTGCTGGCAATGGTGTGCGCATGTAAATCAACTTGATACATAATATAATATCCTTCTAATTCTTCTATTTGCTTTATCACTTATAACGACTTATTCAAGCTAACATATCAAGGTTAAGGTTTCGATACTAATTAAGCTAAACAGCACTTTATAGACCTATACTTTATAAACTTATAACAATACATTGCACTTTATCTGGAATCGTATTTAATATGCAAAAACCCGCGATAATCGCGGGTTCAAGTTGAATATTTCGAGATTAAAACTAGTCGACTAAAACACGTTTATTTGTTGCGCCCCACAGGATCGACATCTCTGTAAAAAGTGCGCCACTGATATCTTCAACTTCCTCAGCCGTTATCTCGGCATTCCCTTGTTTACCAAAAAATACGACTTCATCACCTGGGCTGACTTTTTTTAAATCAGTAACATCCACCATAACGGTATTCATTGATGTTTTTCCTAACACAGGAACAGTTTGGCCATTGATCAATGCATGACCAGTATTACTAAATACTCGACGGTAGCCATCAGCATAACCAACAGGAATATTGGCCAAAACAGAATCTCGTTTCAAAGTATAAGTTCTGTCATAACCCACAGTATTTCCTTTAGGGTAATGATTCACCGCAGCAATATTTGATTTAAGCGTCATTACACGTTTATAGTCGTTCGTTGCAACGGTGTCACCATAAAAGATCCCTCCTACACGCACCATATCTAGCCACGACTCGGGGACAGTAATAGTTGCATAAGTATTCGCCACATGCAGCATCACATCTTCACGCTTTATTCCAGTTACCGCCAAGACTTGTTGTGATCCTTTCTTGAATTTTGCAAGATCTTTACGGATTTGAGCTTCATCTTCCTCTGGATAGTGAGACATAATTCCCACGATTTTTAATTGCGGTAATTCTGAAATCTGCTTCGCTTCATTCAAACCAGCGGCATGGCTTACTTCGAGTCCATTACGGGACATCCCTGCCGAATTTAGCGCTAAATGAATAGGAATGATTTTATTTTGTTGTTTTGCAATCGCATTCAAACGTTGCGCCATTGCTAAATTACCAATGAGTTCTTCCGTGTCATATTGTGTCGCTTGTGCCATTTCCTGCTCAGTCGCATTTCTCACTCGCATTAAACGGCCTTTAAAACCTAAGTCTCTCACTGTTTTTAATTCTTGGTTGTTTGTTACGCCAATACATTGAACATTGTTTTCAATCATAATGGGGGTAACTAATGAAAGGTCATGACCGTAAGCATCCCCTTTCAATACCGCGCAAAGAGAGGATTTATCGCCTAATAGAGCTTGAACTTTTTGCACATTAAATTCTAATGCGCCTCGTGAGATTTCAATCCATGAGTTATTAACCACTACGGATTGGGTTTGTACTACAGGTGTTGCTACATCATTAGCATTAGTATTAAACGGTTGTTGGCATGCTGTCGTAGCAACAAATAGCGGTAGTAATGCAAGATATTTTAAACGAAAAGCCACAAATTATTCCTTAACTATAGTGATATTCACCCCAATCCGTTGTTGTTCTCATTTTGGGGACGTTGACCTGCATAAATACATTTCACCGTGATAATATCAATTTGAATAATTTGAACAAGTAATAATTCACTTTTAATGCATAAAAAGTCACGTTGTACGCATAAACATAATCAATGTTTCTTATCGCACCTAATCCTCCCCAACCCATTACTTATATTTATTACACTGTTACCTTCCATTTGGCTTATTTCTTGATGGCTTGATAGCAGCTTATTTAATGCTTACCACATGGCTATCTTGCATATCATATTCGCCCATTATTGGGGCTCTATAGGGCTATTTTTAATTACATTCGTCACCTCATAGACAACATTGACATAGTGACATCATGATGTCATGATGATGATATGAATATTAATCCTGAACATTTACCGCTTTACGCAAAAATCGAATCAGCTCTCGCGGCTGATATTTCCAATGGTATATACCCCCCAGGCAGCCAATTGCCTCCCGAAGATCGCCTAATAGAAAGGTTTAATGTAAGCCGCACAACAGTACGCAAGGCGATTGAGAACCTTGTATTGCGCGAACAAATTGAAATCCGGCGTGGTAAAGGGACCTTTGTGACCATGCCTAAAATCAACCAAGAACTCACTGAGTTGACTGGGTTTGTTGAGGATATGCAAGCCCTTGGTCGTATCCCAACGGCTCGCCTATTAGACAAGCAAATCGTATCTGCCGATACACATGTAGCTGAGCAACTTGGCATCTTACCTGGAAGTGCCGTAATGCGGCTCCAGCGTGTCCGCCTTGCCGATGGCATCGCCATGTCTTTCGATGAAACCTATCTCCCTCAAGAAATTGGAGAAAAAATTATCACACACGATTTAGATGCTGAACCCATCTTTTCTCTACTCGAAGATAAATACGCTATCCCATTAACTGAGGCAGAATATCGCCTTGCAGCTATTACAGCCCCTTCTAATGTCGCTCTTGCTCTCAATATTGATACAGGTAGTGCGATCTTTTTAATCGAACGAACATCCTATACCACAGACCACCAGCCCATTGATTATGAAAAGCTCTACTATCGCGGTGATCTGATTAGCTTCGCCACGCGTTTAACACGTCGTCCACGCACCTCACAGAAAGCCTAAATAATGGACGCTCTATTACTGTTTATCGCGGCTTGTGCAGCAAGTGCGCTTGGTGGAATACTGGGGATGGCAAGTGGCATTTTTATTGTGCCAATTCTCACGCAAATTTTTGGTGTAGAAATCCACGCCGCCATTGGAGCAAGCCTGGTCTCCGTCATAGCGTGTTCATGTGGTAGTGCAGGTCAGTTTCTCAAAAATCGCCTAACCAATACCCGTCTAGCCATTGTACTTGAAACAGCCACTACATTTGGTGCCTTGACAGGGGTGTTGTTAATTGGGCTCATATCCCCCCCTGTACTGTATGGCCTCTTTGCCATGATCCTCACAATTTCAGCTAAACAGATGTTAACTCGCCGATATGAAGTCATTGCTGCTACTCCAATCAATCAAACTCGCTGGGCTACAACCTTACGCTTACATTCCAGTTTTCCAGAAAGCCAATCTAGGCAGGAAGTCCCCTATTACGTCAGTCGTGTTCCTCTTGGGATGATATTCATGTACGGGGCGGGGTTGATTTCGGCATTATTAGGAATTGGCTCTGGTGTACTCAAAATACCTGCCATGGATAGCGCCTTGCGTCTTCCCATTAAAGTTTCAAGCGCTACATCCAATTTCATGATTGGGGTGACAGCAGCAGCCAGTGCAGGGGCTTATTTTGTTCGAGGGGATATTGACATTAATGTTGCTGGCCCTATCGCCTTAGGTTCAGTTATTGGCTCAATTATCGGAGCACGCTTACTTATAGGGCTACCTGCCGATAAATTGCGTATCTTTTTTGTCATCATTCTGGCGTTTTTAGCATTTCAAATGCTTATGAGCGCTTTTGATATACACATTTTTGCTGGGACACTATGAAGTCTGAGAAAGGGTATTTAGAATTACGGGACCAAGTCATCGCTCTGTTACTTCGCTACGGAACATGGTTAGCGACAACCTTGATTGCCATTGGTGTAGCCTTAACCGCTTTAAAACCATTTTGGGGCACATCCCTACTTCCACTACATGGCTCTGACATTGTGAGTGCGGGCATTGCATTGTTTATTCTTTTGCCTGTATTACGCGTTATTTTAATGCTAGCCTTTTTTATACGTGACCGAGATTATGTTTATGTCGCGATTACGACTCTTGTACTCGTCTTTATCGCCGCAGGCGTTATTATTGAACTGTAATATTGATCCCTGCTTATTTCCCTATTGACCCAGCGAACTAGATATTTCAAGTCAGTTATCTACTTTTTTTCAGCATGTTAACTTCGTTACGATAAAAATCTTCGAGTCGATCACCTCCTACAGGTTCACCTAAGTGGCTTTCCCCCATAAATGTCAGAAAAAATTCAATTGGGCCATAAAACTTTTGCGGCGTGAAATGCCGAACTGCAAAAATACTTCCCCTACGAACCCAGTCAGGGAGATAGCTAATTTTGATATCTTGTCCTAAGGCTTGGGCTGCACAATTGGCAATATCATTTAGAGAAAGCACTTCAGGCCCTCCCACAGATAGTTCCTGCCTTGCTTGCCCCTGATTAAGGGCCTTAACGATAAATTCAGCCAAATCTTTACCCGAAATTGGGTTAATTTGCACATGACCATCACCGAACAAATAAACTCGCCCAGAAGCTGCCATCTTCAAAAAATCACCCATATCACTAAAGTAGCCGTTGGGACGAACGATAATAGAAGAAAGAGAAGATTGTTTGAGTTCATCCGCAAAACGTTCTTTTGCTTCAAATATCTTTAAGTGTCGGTTTTTATCGCCATCGATAGCTGAAACATAAACAAATTGCTTTACCTCATCAGCTATTGCTTCATCTAATAGGTTGATATTACCTTGATAATCAACATCCATATAGGTCAAACCATCTTTTTGTCGGGTTATTCCAACCGCACTAATAACGACGTCTATTCCCTCAGTAACACCATGCAGTGTGTTCGGTTCCGTCACTTCCCCAACATAGATATGATCGGCACTAGCCACCAACCCTTGTTGGTTTTGTCTCCTGACAAGCGCTCTGACCCAATAACCTTGTTTTTTTAATTCTGCAACGAGATATTGCCCCAAATAGCCTGTAGCACCTGCAACTAAAACTTTTTTCACATTTAAACCTTAGGGTAGCCACAAATTAAGTTAATTGAATACTGACATTATCGTCTTTCAAAATTAACCCTACTCTATGCTCTGTGATACCGTCAATAATACCGTCAAAATTATCTACTATTACTCGTAATTAAAAACGATAAAAATAAAGAAATCGTTATGGCTATCTGGAGCGCTTAGCGAACCGGTGGGATACTCCGTTGGCTTTCTCTTACTAAGCTCCCCAGAAACTCAACTGGTAGTGGCCTGATTATGTGTATAGGGTCCCCTTAAGTTGCCACTACAGATTATCTACGGTATCATGAATAGTTATTTTTATAATCTAAATTCTTTATAATCTGAACTCTTATAGAAAGGAACTCGTTTTGCATATTACGCCACCCTAGGCGCCAGACTCTCCTCTAAAGTCACATTTATCAACGTGACTCACTTTATGCCGTATCCACCAATGGCAGGTCTTTGGTCGAACAAATTCACCCCTAGTAAAAAATATGACAATCTGCGCATGAAGTTAATCGTTGTTGCGATTTAATTTTGTATGCCTGCATTGTCTCTCAGTTTATAAGGCTATCTATGCTCGAAAAAATGAAACTTGAATGGTTTTCCAACATCAAGGGAGACCTCTTAGCAGGTACTGTTGTTGCCTTAGCGCTAATACCTGAAGCGATTGCATTTTCCATCATCGCAGGTGTTGACCCCAAAGTGGGTCTTTACGCTTCATTTTGTATTGCAGTTGTTATAGCGTTTGTGGGTGGTCGCCCGGGTATGATCTCCGCTGCAACAGGCGCAATGGCATTACTCATGGTTACGTTGGTAAAAGAGCATGGTCTTGAGTATTTGCTTGCTGCAACATTGCTCACCGGTTTGATCCAAATAGTTGCTGGCTACCTTAAGTTAGGGAGCCTAATGCGTTTTGTATCTCGTTCTGTCGTAACAGGTTTTGTTAATGCGCTTGCTATTTTAATTTTTATGGCTCAATTGCCTGAGCTTACCAATGTCACTTGGCATGTGTATGCTATGACGGCGATAGGTTTAGCTATCATCTATTTATTTCCATATATCCCGATTATCGGCAAAGCTCTCCCTTCACCCTTAGTATGTATTGTTGTTCTCACCGCATTTGCGATGATCGTAGGTTTGGATATCCGAACCGTTGGTGACATGGGGGAATTACCGGACACGCTTCCTATTTTTCTATGGCCTGATGTGCCACTAAATTTCGACACGTTGATGATTATCCTTCCTTATTCCTTAGGTCTTGCCATTGTAGGTTTATTAGAGTCAATGATGACAGCCACGATTGTTGATGATTTGACGGATACTCAAAGTGACCGAAACCGTGAATGTAAAGGTCAAGGTATTGCCAACATTGGCTCTGGATTACTCGGTGGTATGGCTGGTTGTGCCATGATAGGGCAGTCTATTATCAACGTAAAATCTGGCGGTCGTGGGCGACTATCTACCTTTAGTGCGGGCCTATTTTTACTTATCCTTGTTGTATTCTTGGATGAATGGATAAAACAGATCCCGATGGCGGCGCTGGTGGCCGTTATGATCATGGTTTCAATCGGAACCTTCTCATGGTCATCAATTAAAGACTTAAAAAAGCATCCATTATCAACCAATATCGTCATGATCACGACCGTTATTGTTGTGGTGGCAACACATAACCTAGCGATTGGTGTCTTCGTTGGTGTTTTATTGGCAACGTTATTCTTTGCAAACAAAATTGGTCGCTTCATGGTAGTTAAAACAGCGCAAACTGATGATGCTTCACGTACTTATCGTGTGGTTGGTCAGATTTTCTTTGCCTCATCTGAACAGTTCATTGATTCCTTTGATTTTAAAAAAGCGGTTGATAAGGTAACCATTGACTTAACCCAAGCGCATTTTTGGGATATTACTGCCGTGTCGTCTTTAGACAAAGTCGTTATTAAGTTTAGGCGGGAAGGTGCGACAGTTGAAATTATTGGAATGAGTGAGGCGACAGAAACTATTGTTGATAAATTTGGCGTCCATAACGATCCAAAGGAAGTTGAAAAATTAATGGCAGGCCACTAAGGAGAAACTTATGAATAAGATAATTACCTGTATTGATGGCTCTGTGGTTTCTGATCAGGTATGTGCAGCCGCTTGTTGGTCTGCTAAACAGTTGAATAAACCTGTTTTGCTACTGCATGCTATTGAAAAAAATCACTCACCAGCTACAGAAGATTTAAGTGGAGCCATTGGCCTTGGCGCCCGCTCTTCACTTCTCAATGAAATGGCCGCTTTAGACGAACAACGCAGTAAAGTTGCTTTATCCCTTGGTAAGGAAATCTTGGCACACTCCAAGGCTCTTTTGGTTGCCAACGGTTGCCATGATGTTGAAAAAACACAGCGTCACAGTGGTATTGTTGAAGCCATTTGTGCTCTTGAAAATGATGCAAGACTCATTATTATTGGGAAGTCTGGTCAACAACATGCTGGAGATTTCAAGACACTTGGCTCTCATATTGAACAAATTATTCGTAGAGTCCACACACCAATACTAATTGCGAATCAGTCATTTAAAACACCTAGAAGCTTTATGCTTGCTTATGATGGCAGAGAAACTGCGGACCAAGCCGTGCAACGTATTATTGAAGGTGGGCTGTTACATGATTTGACCTGCCATTTAGTCACTGTAAAAAATAGCGCACCAAACATAGAAAAAAAATTCCAGCAAACGAAAGAGTTATTAACTAATAGCGGCTTTGAGGTGAAAGCTAGTTTATTAGAAGGGAAAATTTTTGATGCTTTAATGAAGTACAAAGAAAGCAGTGGTGTTAATATGCTTGTGATGGGTGCTTTTTCTCACTCTAAATTAGCAAGTATATTTTTAGGTAGTAATACAATGGAAATGATTGAGCAAACAGAAATACCTATGATTGTTTTGCGCTAACTTTGTTCTACTTTGCAAAAATGTGTATTTTTTAACTTTGTAATTGGAGAGATTGATTAGCCCTCTGTAGATTATAGGCGGTCCGTGACCGTCTTTCTTCGTAGCAATTAGCTCGGTATCGCATACCGAATGATGTCCAAGGCTTGCTTAAAGTCCTCCGGCATCGTTCGGCCAGTTTCAGCCTAGTGGTACATGACCCTAATTTATTCAGGCGTCAGAGTTCGATCTCTGCTCAAACCTAGCAATACTTACTGGCCTTACCAACTCTGCTAGGTTCTCAACCTTCTGGCCTCGCTCAGTAGCCTACCGGTATATCTGGAGTACAATCTCAAGCGCAATAAGTCTCCGTTGCGGGCCTTCTCCTTCGCTGGCGACTTTCCATCGGCGACCATCTACTTGGCTTCACCAAGTCACTCACGGGCTTTTGCCATAGTGATACCCCCAACGCTATAGCGACCAAAGGTGAACGACTCTTATCTGCCATTAGTGGCATCTGCATGCGATAATACCAACTTTGATACCCCATTCAACTTGTGCTTGACGCTGCTAATCAGTGCCAGATACGGCAAGCTATAAAAACAAAAAAGCCCACTTTTACATGGGCTTAAATCGTTATTTTGCTAGTCAGTGCCAGCTAATTCTTATTGCAGGATTATTCCCACTCAATTATTTACACAAAGCGCAACCTATTGATTTATATAAAACATAATTAACCCAGTGGGTTATGATACCGTCACCAATACCGTCATAATGAAAAGTGAACAATATTTATACAGCAATCTATCGATACGATTCGAGTAATTTTTCTTTTGCTGCTAGGTCGGTAATGCATAAATTAAGGGCCCTTGTGTTTTCATCGGCACGATTAGACTCACGCCCATAGACTTCAAGTGTGTTTCGTAGTTGTCGAGAAAGTTCACTGGCCTTTGCTCTCTCAGTTCGGCAGGTATTGGCGTTATCGGTACCATCAGTTTTTGTTTCCGTGGCACTGGTTTCGAACTGCACGCTGTCAAAGTGATTAAGAACACGCTTAAGCAAATCGTCTGTGCGCATCGTAGCACGTTCTTTCTGTTCATTGTATATCACCACCCTATTTTGTTGTTCTTCGTCTGCCTGCTTTCGTTGGTCGACGTTAAACGCTAGGTCTTTCTCATCTTCCTGCTGCCCGGCAATCTGTTTTGTCATTTGCTGGTTATCAGAAAAAATGCCGCTAGTCATAAAACCAGCGGCAAATGAGATAGCCAGCGCAATTAATGCAATGGCTACTTGTTTCATTAGCGAACCCCGTTGTGCTCTAATGAGTAGTGGTTTCCGTCATTAAAACGACCGCCCCAGCTACCGCCAATTGATTCCCAGTATTCACCAAGTGGCTTGTGATCGCTGGAAGCTGTTAGCCACTTACCGTCTTTAAATAAATTAAAATCAACTGCTAGGCGCTCTGTATGCAGGCTTTTACTAATTCCTTTACCCGCCTTTTCATTTAATGCTGCCTGTTCTTTCGTGCGAAATGCTTCACCAAAAGTTAACTGGTAGCCATTCGCCTGAGCAAAGATAATTAACTTAGCCACCATTCCAGTAAATCTATTTTGTTTATCTACCATGGACATTAGGATCACCCCACTTTTTTAATTAACTGCATGACATTGCCGCGCTTAGCAAACAGCGCAGCGCAAAGGAAAATATTAGGAATTAAGTTTTGAATTCCTGCCTGATAGCCAGGATCGAGATAGGAATAGACTGGTACCGATATTGAGTACCCTAGAAATGCATAAGCCAGCCAACCACCAAGCTTGCTGTAGCCTTTACCGTCTCTCACAAAGTAAAGACCACGCAAGAACATAACTAAACAAACAAATGCATTAGTGATAAGCATGAATTTATCGTACGTCATGGCCGTTACCTCCTTTCGGAATATCAGCTTTCTTGTACAGTTTGATACTGAGTTTTACAGAGAGAAGCGAGGCTACGAATGCCCCAAGAGCGTCAAGGCTATCAATGTTATAAGCGTCAGGTTTAACACCGATTAACCCGGTCATTGAAACGAAGATGGTAGCGAATGGACTAAAGAATAATAAGCCAGCCGCTAAGCTGAGTAATGCTAATACTGAGCGAGTTGCTAAAGAGAATTCTGTTGCTGCTGTAGTGAAGTAAATAGCGCCAAGGATAGCCCCCATTACAACCTCTGGGGGCAAGCCTGAAAAATAGCTTAGAAATGATGTAAGGCCTAAGCCTGTAACTGCTGCCTCATTTTCATTCATGTGTAGCACCATGGTTGAGAAATAACCATGATACTACAGCATAAAAAGATAAACAAAAAACCAATTAAGAACAACCAATCCTACTCAAAGTTTGTCAAGCCGTCGGTTCAAACTTACTTCCGTTGTAGTAACCGTAAACCAAACGCTCTTCTGTATCTCCTACCGCGAAGCTTATCTGTGCATTTTTTTCTATTGAATTCCCTGACGCTCTTGCTATTCCTCCAGACAACTCAATGTTTCCAGCGCCAGCTTTAAATAAAGAATTGAGATACATGTGAGTAACACCGCCGCCTGAGTATCTCCCTGCGCGTATCCTTGATGCGTTGTGACACACTATTCCTTTTCCGTTTCTTCCTTCACCTGCAAATCCATCAACATTCAAAGTATCACAGCTATTTAGTGTTAAACTAAAGCTTGCGGGACTAACAAATACTGCATCAACTATTGAATTATTAAAAGTGAAGTTAGCCGTATACCCCGTTGTTGCTTGATATATATCTGCAATATCAACGTTTAGTGTAATACCCGTTCTTGCAATAACCGCAGATGGGATTGAGGATGGGAAGATGTTTCCAGTGACTTCAACAGACATATCCCCGTAAAATCCTGTCGTAGCTTGACCAGGTAAGCGGACGGGGTTAATTCTTACAACGCCAGAGCCCGCTGGTATTCTGACATTTAAATCGACAATTTTAATGAACTGAGGCAGCTTTCGACTGAATGTCGTTTGACTCGTTGGATATCTGAATAACTCAACAATATTCACCGTTGGTGCAGCATTATTGTTCGCAGAAGCTGTTAGTGACCCTCCATTGATGATAATTCTTCGTGGGTAAAAGACTTCCCTACCAAAATCGATATTATCTGCGTGCAAGCGAACAATGCCCGTTTCCGCATCGGTCAGTGCTAAGTTTCCGCAATTGAGTTCAGGATTGTCAATAATGATATCGCCAACCCACTCCGAGCCGTAATCCGCTCGTAAATCAATTAATGCGTTCACGTATCCCGCAGCACCACCGATACCGACGCAAAACTTTTTACAATCTCTCGCTATTAATGTGCCTCTGCCTGAAATTTGAATGGCTTTTTCTTTAAGAGTGCAACGCTCTGCTGTAAAGTTAAAAGCTTGTGCATGAACTCCCACGCGAGCGCATGTAATGTCAGTAGCAAAACCATCACGAATCGTATTACCGTCCATTAGCCCCCAATCTCCCGCCCCGTGATAGTTCCTAGCTCCTTGTCGTATCACTGAGCCGCCAGAAATCCCGTATGCACTTGCTGTTTCGAAGTGATTACTATTGTCTACTGCAATTGCATCTAAGACATTGTCTCTACAATTGTGTGGCTCAAAGTAAGTAACAATGCGATTAACAGTGCTACTGTCTGTTCTTTTGACTCCGCTTGCGTTAACAGTTACATCATTGCGCGTTGAGTAAATAAATGATGCAATCAGTGAGTTTCCGATGGTGATAGATGGCGCATTAAATATTAACTTGCTTTTTTCAAGATGATTAACAACAACTGAAACTTGTGTTGTCATTGTATAGATTAGTGGATGACTTAGTGTGCCCCCTTTCCTGACTTCGACAATATCGCGCTTATAAACGGGTGAGTTTCTATCTCCATTTCTGTAAATATCAACATCTTTCGAGTTAATTGATACGACAGCGTTTTCGTAAATAGCTAATTCTGGAACAACAGTATTCCCATTGACAAAATTTTGGTTATTAACATTCGCTTCGATAAGATTCACAGTCGGCTTGACGTTGAACATCTTGTTAATATTTAAGCTATCATCGAAAACGAACTCTGAGCCCTTCAAATCAACATCCGTTTTTACGCTGACTTCAACGGGTTTAGATATACGAAACTTACCGCGATTTTGTTTTAACTGTACTCCAAGACGGTTGGCTACTGAATGAGCACGTACTATTGCATCCTCTGACGGCTCTACACCCGTGATGTCTGCGCCAGCGATTTCATAAGAAATATACAGTTGGTTATCCAGTACTTCTCTGACAAATCGACCGCCACCAACTGGCGCTATAATCATCACTCCGTCATCAGTATCTGTATTTTCAGAGTCATAGCGAAAGAAGCCGCCGCCATAGCCTTTGCATTCAATATACGAATCAACAAGCACTCGAGCGCCAGTGTTTAGTGATAATGCATTGTATTGTCTGAGCTCGCTAATTGAGCCAAAAGAACCAATCAATGAATGACCAGTAGATTTATTTAACTGATTCAAAACATCTACCGCACTACCACTGGCAGGGGCAACAACAACAGGTTTTCCATCTTTATCAAACGTAAGCACATTACCAGCGCGGTCACTAGCCTTTGGCAATACTGCAATATCCATATCATCAACACGTAATAAGCGCTTTTCACGTTTCAATATCGTGCTATTAACACCGTTTATTTCATCATTCAACGTACCTAAATCAACGGCATCACTATCTTTCTTAGGTTTTCCCAAGTTCGAAATTCTATAGCCTTTGGCATCGAACCAGTTAGCTAAAATGCTTGGGCGCTTTAGAAATAATGACAAGCTTCCCCATAGGCGCTGCATAAGCATTGTTAGGTAATCAAATGCATCCTCATGCGTTTCAGCAAAGAACTTACTTTGATTACGGAGTGAGGTTTCTTGTGTGATTGGAATGTCACGGGCAATGCTAATTTTGTGCCCGTTGGCAAGCGGTTTAGTTAAGATTACCTTTCCACCAGCCGACTTGTTAGCGCCTGTTACGGTGTAGTCAGTGCCTAATCGCAACGTTACAACATTATCCCCGTCAGCATCTGACGTGATAACACTCAATTGGTTTGCTTTAAAAATCCTGAACTTATAATCAAAATCGGTTGTTACACCGTTTCCTGTATATTCATTACTGCTGATTTCAGTTGAAACAGTCATGGCTATTCTCCACTCGGTTACGTTGGTGTATGATAGCCATTAAAATTCATTAAAGGAATATTGTTTACTTTTAAATATAAAAAGATAAACATTGATAATGATTTTTCAGTTACTGTATAAGCTCCTTAAATCACATAGGTAGTTAATATGAAAGATGTAATTAATTTCCCAGCACCCGATAACTATGCAGAAAAAGTTAATACCGAAACTGGAATAAAGGAGTTGATGAGTAAGTCGAATGTAGAAGAACTACTAAGAAAACTGGACAGTGAAGGATGTGACGTGAGCGCGACACTCATTGAAATTACAGCAATGATGAATTATATAAATCTTAGTTTGAAGATTAAAGAGAACATCAAGACGCATATTGAATATATCGTCAGCGAGTTAAACAAGTAATCGTTTAAGAGTGAATTAAAGCACCTATACGGAGGTGCTTTTTTATATTGCTTACTTTTAATGCTAAATATTTACCATTCTACTATTTATCATGTACAATTAACCTACATGGTTAATCTATATTTTAAATAAAATGGAGTTTACCTCTCCGTACTTTGAGCAAATAGTGCAAGAGGATATACATATGCCACACAATAAAATGTCAACTCGCAGGCATAAAACTAAGATAAAAAATCATCACTCTGATGTATTTAAGTCTACCGCTTCTGATTACACTCAAGAGTGCGAAGATTACTTTCGCCATTACTATAGCTGCCTATCAAACCACTCGAACGAGGAACAAACAACGTTTTTTGGGCAGAAGTATATGGGTTATGGCAAAATAAATGATTGTGAATCTGATTTGTCAATAATCCGTGAAATCTACGCAGCATTGTCTAGTTTGAGGACATTTACCTCGGTTCCATTGCAACATCCTTATGCAAGCCATTACGAGAAATGGCAACATGTTGTTCCAGCTTTAAACCTTACTCATCGTATCAATCAAATGATGGCTAATGAAAAAACGGCAAGGCTTGTTTATGACCGAAGCTCAGAGAATGCACCAAAATTCTCAAAAGAAAAATTAAAACAATTCACATCTTATTTTCACAATGCAAGGAATAGCGACGATTATTATGATATCGCAGACGATTAATAATACTCTTTATATTGGCGCAGTAAAAAGGACAAAAGCTTTTAAGCTATTATGTGACTTAGATTCTGATGTGGAATTTATTTATCGTGAATTTGAAAGATATTGGTTAACTGGATACAGAAAATCTTTTGGTCATGATGAGTTATTTGTTAGAACAAAAGAAGTTAGTAAAAGTCATTTTCGACATGTGCATTATGATTCTGGAAATTATATAAAAGAATCATCAAGAGTTAATGTTAATGGAAAAAAAAGCAAGTGGGACAAGTGGGGTGATTTTTGTGCACTCTGTAATCACGACCAATGGAATAGAAAACGATATAAATACAGCTCACCAACAAGTGATGCTTTTCTCATATATTTTGTATCATCAGAGAGATGCGCGTATGTTGTAGAATTTATTGGTGATTTTGCTCACAATGAAATAGACAAACAAAGCACCTTAGATAAGTATGAAAATATAGCGTATCAGTTTTATACTAGGCTTGACTTCATCCCGATGCCAACTGATGAGCATCGTTTTGATGATAAATGGCTACTGAGTAACCAACAAATTCAGCAAACGGGAACCTAGTTCCCTCTTCTTTTCACCCTTCGTTTTGTTTATCTTTTCGTTTATCCACTCAAATAAAAAATTGCCATAACATAAACAATTAGGTAATTTACATCTTCTAAATTTTGCGCCATAGTGAATATACACCAGCAAATTCTGGTGTCGGGATTGGCGTCCTGAATAACATCACCATGTCGCGTGACCGCGCTTGCGGTTTTTTTATGTGCAAAGCATTGCTACACCTTCTCAATGGTGGGCTGTGCGGGGGCATCGAAAGATGCGCCGGTTTATGCGTCATGGTGTCCGGTTACGCCAACCCTGTACAGTTCACCACCCAACTGATTGGCGTCAGCGGTGGTGTTAACCTAACAGATGAAGGTAAAACACTATGACAAATTTAGATATTTCCATTTCTCATGTTTCACATCTCCCATCTATCGTATATAGCGATCGACCTGTAGTTACTACTGAATCATTAGCTAATTTATATGGCACCGCATCAGATTATATTCGTAAAAACTTTAACCGTAATTCAGGTAGATTTATTTCTGGAAAACACTTTTTCTTACTTGAAGGCACTGAGCTTAGAGAGTTTAAGCACAGCATGTCTTTAAGACCTTCTGTGAAAATAGCGCGTAATGTTCGCTCGTTAATGCTATGGACTGAGCGCGGTGCGGCTCGTCATGCAAAGATGTTAGATACCGATCGCGCTTGGGATGTTTTTGAAATTCTGGAAGATAACTATTTCACCAAGTACAGAGATACAAAGCAATTAGCTAAAGGCATTCCACACAATGCTAGCACCGCAGAACTGATCGCGCTGGTGGACGAGTTACAGAAAGTTATTCATGAAGGTGAGTTTATTCCTGCAGGCCATGCCCTACCAGAATACAGCTTCCCTAAAACCCGTAAGCCACGCTCTCGCATTCTTGAGGACTTTATCAACAACCCAAAAGAAGATGTGCTCCACCAGCTTGTAGCGTGGCTAAAGAAAGATGGTCATAACATGGAAGATGCCGAACGTGTGTTAATGCACATTCGTGATTGCATGATGGATATGGCTAAAGCTATTAATACTATTCAAACCCATGCGCAGTATATTGATTCAACTGTTAGTAAGTTGCTGTAGATGTGACAAAGCCCCTTAACTGGGGCTTTATTGTTTATGTATCAGGCAATAATTTACCAATCTGTATAGCTATATTTTTAAAATAGGTGCATAATGACGTTAACCAAAGAGGTTAACTAATTATATCAAATATGGATTACCGCCTTACAAATAGGGGTACATATCATGAAAAATCAAACACCTGAAAGAAAAGAACGTAAAACTATTAGACGTTCTGACGAGTATAAGAAAGCTATGTCTGAGGCTTTCAAGATGGCAGCTCGTGAAATGGATAAATTGAGATAATTAAATGGGATTTAAAGTAACACGCAGTCTGCATGTAAGTACTGTGTTGTCTCACATGATAAATACAATTGGTCCTATCGCTGAATCATTTATCACCGACTTCGAAGAGTATAAAAAATTGTGCGTAGAATTCGGTGATACTCCAATCCCGCCACATCATGTCCAACTTGCACATCCAGCACATATCGAAACCATTGGTAGGGATAAGCGCATGGAGAGACCTAGAATCGCATTGCATGAAGAACTTCATCATGTTCATTTATGGCAAGATGGTTCTAACTGGGAAGACGATAACGAAGGCACTTTTGTGCAATGGAATAGCACAAGTGATTCTTTTATTGTTTATTCTTACTTCAAAGATAAAGACAATGATCATCATTTTTATGTTATAGACTTAGTGTTTGACCAAGCTCACACAATCATAGAAGACAAAGAGCAAGTTTTAAAATGGGTTGAAATGGCAAAAGAATTTAGGCTGGAAAATATTTAACTCATGTAAAGCCCCTTGCGAGGGGCTTTTTTGATTGAATAAGCTACAAACGAAGCGTATCACTTGATTAAATAACCCTCACAATCAGTACTAGCCCGAATATAATAAGCCCAAACCACGCCATGGCCCGCAATTGAGGCTCCATGCCAGATCCTTTCTTATCAAAAAAATATGAGTAAATCAGAAATAACGCTGACAGTATCACGATGAAAACAATCTGGTTCATTTTCTTTTTTTGTTCCTATTATCGAGTACTCTTGTTATTAAATCATCTCTTTGATATTTAATAACATTATCAAATGTCCCTTTTTTAAGAATATTAAATGTAGATTCTTGTAACTTAAAATCTGTTATATTTTCATCAACAATAATCTTACATGTAATCGCATCTGACATGTTTCTTAAATTTGTTTCACATGAATGAATTATCCCATCAGCTATATCAGAAGCAGTAGATATACCATCATCTAAATTGTCTATTCCATCATAAATACAAGAGGATAGTACTAATTTAACGGCTTCTACATAATCATCAGATGCACATCTATCTACATTTCTAGCGAGATCTACAGGTTTAGGGTTACTCTCAGCAACAAAATAAGCCCATATATCTATATATTCAATATGGCTAGGATTATTAAAAAAAACTTCAAATGGAGATTTTTCCCCATCAGGTATTAAGTCTAACTTAACATTGTATTTTAAGAGAAGATTTTTCCATTCTTCGTTAATGGACTTATTTTCATGAGGCCATTTTCGAGAAACAACAACTGGCAGTGCATAATTAGAACCTCCAAGTGATGGAGTCGCACCATTATCTAATAGTTTCTTCGCTACTCCTTGGCAATTTAGCACGTAAGATGCATACAACCCATTCCAGAATGCACCTCTGTAATAATCACCTTTATCAGGCTCTGAAAGTACAATAGCCTTGTCTAACTGCTCACATGTTTTGCATCGATCGAAATTATTGCTATCACATTTTGAATAAGCAAAGCCACTAATCGAAAGCAAAAAAAACGTCAGTAAATATTTCATAACTATCTCTTAAAGTTAAATTAATTATTTCAGTTGTTCTTCGACTTGATTAAGCAACGGCGCTACATACGGTAAGTTCTGTAATGGGAACAAACGCCTTATTGAACGCGCCCTATTCTCATCGAATTCACCATTTAAGACACCTGATACGATATTTTTTATGTCGCCCCCCATATCAAAGGTAGGCCCCAATAAAGCACCAATACTATTACGACTTTGGTAACGTGATGATGGAGGTCCACCAAACAATGCACTCATCCCATAAGTACCACCGCTTAAATTTTCAATCATATTATTGGGTTCATTAAGCCAACCCATGATCCCAGACCAGTCTATACCTTCTTTAATTAGATTTGCAGGTGAGGTATCAATATCCCTACCAGCTAGTTTAGCCTTAAGAATATATACAAGTGAACCTAATGATATTTGCAACAATGCACCATAATAGAATGATAGATCCCCCGCCTGAATACCAGACACTAAAGACCTATTATGCGCAGCAAAAAAGAAAGTTTTAAACTGCATCACAATCTTACCCACTTCACTGCTCATAAATAGAGGTGTATCACCAATACCAGGAGTTGTAACGGTTGTCCTTACATCTTTTAATATCGCACCATTGAAAGCCTCACGAACTACGCGATCATCCCACATGCTACTATTGCCAATATGTAACCCATCGATATTTTCACCATGTTTAGCAAACTGCTGGTGAATACGGCCTAACATACTTTCATCAATGCCAATATGAGCTAGCTTAGTTAATTCCTTTTTGCTTAACGTTTTACCATTGGCAACATCTTGAGCAGCCCTAAGTATCTTTGACTGGGTGACTGTGCCTGACCACATTTTCATATAATCAGTCCATTGATTCATGAGTGTGAAATTACCAAATTTTTGAGACAATAATTTCAAGCCATTTTCTAGGGCACTACGACGATTAACAGGATCATTTAAATCAGCCATAACTTTTGTGCGACTAGATAGAACAGTATCAAGACCTACCCCCATTTCACGCAAATCAGCCTTAGCAATCTTCATTGCATTAATATCTGTCATCATTTTACCAAGCGGCTTTAACGCACTACGTAAGCCATGCTGCATGATAGGCCTAACTAAATCGGGCAATGACGATAAAGTCATACCACCGAGTAAACGAACAAAGTTAAGATCCCTAGCAACCCTGCCAGCACGGATAAAAAATGAATTAGGGTCTGATGGTGCTTTATAAGTGCCACGCAAGCGATCACGCATAGCAACCAAGTTCCTTATATCTGACACCCTTCTCTTTTCTAATTTAGCCCTTTCTTTAGCAGTTTTAGCATTAGAAATTAATGCTGCATAATCTTCATCTAAAGCCTGAAACTGAGCTTTCATATCCACACTACCAAATTTAGATGTAAGCTCTATTTCAGGTGCCACTTGCCGTATGTAATTTTCCATCACATAGTTTACGTCCGATTCTAAGTAATCCTTGATTCGATGATCGGGTATGTTTAATGTTCTTTTCTTTGTAAATCCAGCCCTAGATACCAAACCATCAGGAATTAAGTCTGACGAAACAATACCGCCCGGCGAGCCGATAATTTTATTGATGATATCATCCGCTGCTGCGTCCGCCTCCTCTCTCGCCATTGGCTCCATTCTCTTTAAAGCTGCCTGTCTGCGCCGATCAAACCTAACAAGAGAATTAGCATAACGAGTCAGTGTTCTATGCTGGTTTCTGAACTGACGCGGCTTATCTAAAATATCCACACTTCGTTGTAATGTCGGTAATTTTTTCTCAGCTTCATTAATGCGACTTAACTTTCTCTCTAATTGTGCCTGCTTTTTAGCTTGTGTCTTATTTTGATTGTCTAAATTTTTTAATTTATTTAACTCTGATGTGGTGGTATTTTTTTCAGCTATCAGCTTTCTGTTTTTCTCTACCTCATCCATTAAAAGTTGTTTTTTACCGGACCAGCGTTCGGCTTCCTTTATTTCAGCGTTTAACTTTTCTGCTTGTGGTGCAGATGTTCTAGCTCGTTCTATACCAGCATCTGCCTTAGCTAAACTAGCCTCAGCCTTGTTCACTGCCGACTGATTAACTTCCATAAGCCAATTAGATATTTCTGAACGAAACCCAAGCCTATCGCTCATTATCTTGTCGAACTTATAAATACGTGGAAAGTAGCTTTCCGCTGTAGATACCTTCACATCTTTATCTAATATGCCTAATTCAATCATCCTATCTTTTGTTGCTTCTACTATTGGCCTTACAGATCTTGCAGCTTCCGCAATTTCAGGTATAGCGTGACGATCGCCATTTCGCATAGCATCACCAACCTGTTCACTAAATTCAGTAAAACTAAGCTTTTTATCATTAAATGTGCCACCAGCTTTTTTAAATCGAACAAAGCTATCTTTAGTTGATTCAACTTGTTTGTAGATTAAGGCTTCATAACCACGGACTTTTGTTTCAACCGCAACAGGTGTTGCTATCCCATCATCATTCTTTTTGAACCTAAAATTACTTTCTGTAAGCTGTTGGTTCATTTCACGAGCAACTTTAGACGGCGATTGAGCCACACTACCAACAGGACTAACACTGGTAGTTTTATTGATAAAAGAAGGCCCCTTCATTGCCTCTTGATCTAATGTGGTGGTAGGAACTTCCATAGCACCCACGCTAGTATTTTCAGCAATATTATTTGGAATATTTTGTGGTTCAACTTGTGGTTCACCAAGTATGTCATTTTTAACTTTGCTAACTAATTGACCTCTATTTTTTACCAATTGAGCCGCAGAACCAAGAAGACCGCCGACCAAAGCATCAGTACCAATATTAAATAGGCTTTCTTCAAATGTTCGTGTTTTTTGTGTAGCAGATAGAGCGACTTCCGTTATTGTTCCTGCCGCTGCATTTGCAGCAGCAAATTTACCTGCAGTTTGAAGTAGAGATCCTCCTTTCACTACTGTTCCAAAAGATGTTGCCATAGTCACCCAGTTTACAGGGTCTAATAGGTTCATAATCCCACTGGTTATTGCCCCAGCAGCACCAGCCTCGTCCCTAATCTGTCTATCGTTTACTTCCCTATTAATAAGTTCTTTTATAGCCATGGTTTCCTGTGGTGAACCTGAATAAATAAAGCGGTCTACATAATTTTCATAGCCTGCTAATTCAGATTCATTTTCAAATGGATTGTATCCTTCAACCTCCTCAAAGTGATTAAATGGTGTGAATGCCAGAAGGCTACCAACAGAGTTATCTACGCGAAAAGAAGCCCCCCTCGCCTCTGATAACAATTTATTATCACTAAATGGATTGAATGCTTCATACCAATCAGGCAATTTTTCATCACCAAATTTAGGCTCAGGCTGTGGAATATTGTTAGTTTCAGCAGAGAAAAAAGAATCATCATTATCGCTGTATTCATAAATTGGCATAAGAGACCTCACTTATTATTTTTTAACATATCGTTTACAGTCTTCTCAATTGAAGAGAACGAAGGATTATTCTTTCTTTCATATTCCACTTGCTCATTGAGCTTGATTCGTCTTTGTTTCGCCTCTTCCTCTCGGAGTTTTTTATCTGCTTTACTTTGTTCAATGTTTTTAGCTGTTCTTTCAGCTATTTCTTTTTGGGTCGCCTCATTATCTGGGATGTTCTGATCCATTAACTCATTTGCTAAGCCTTCATAATATTTTCTGTCGGACTGATAGTTTGCTCTAACACCATCCGCCCTAGCGGCTTTAGCTTTATTTTCTGCAATTAAATCTAGATACATAGATGAGCTTTGCTGATCAGGCTTAAAGCGCAGTGGCAAACCATTTACTCCATGCATTAGTTCAGGCTTAACCACACCTTCTTTTGATGTTCGCTTAAGCATAATTCCGTAACTAAAGTCTTTTGCTGTTGTAGCATCTGCGAATAAAATAAAATCATCACCATCAGCCATACCACCAGTTACTAACGGCTTTAATGTTTCTTTTTCGTCCTGCCACTGAGATAGAACCCAGTTACCAGCATTGCTAGAATTAATGCCATACACCGCTTCTGGTGCGTATCTCATTAATTCTTCTTTACCGTTTAATTCGGTAACTCCCCATTTTTTCTTTATTTGTACATCAGTGATTGATTTTGCTACTTCTTCATTCCCACCAACATTAATAAAGTTTGCTTGATATGCAGTTCTATAATCCGCGATATAACCCCACATTGGGTTATTAGTATCTGCTGTGCTTGGTATACCAAAATACCAAGATGGAGACATTGAATTAATTGTCTTTTGTGCGTACTTATCAACCTTAGAGCCATAGTCCTTTGTTGTAGTTACATCCCTGATTAGTTTTTTCTTTTCCTCTGATTGCTCATATACTTGTGAATAAGCAAAGCTTACCGCTTCATCTTCTTTCATACCTGCAGATGTTAAATCATAAATAGTTTTAAAATATCCACCAGATTTACTATCCATGTTAGCTAAAGCGGCAGGATTAGAGTCAAAAACTTGCCCATACATTTTAGCCATTGGAACTACAATAGATGAGTCTTTAGACATTGAAGCAGCAGAAAAATAGGAGCCAACACGATCAGGTATCATTCCAGTATCGCTCATAAACTTGGCTGTTTCATTTAAACTATCTTGGTTTGTAATACTAAATGACGGAAATATCTCACGGTCAAAAGCAGTATTAACGGCTTCTTGTATATTTTTATTATTAGGGTCTAATGGGAATTTATTACGTCTAGCTGCCGCAACTTCATTAGTAGCTCTGATTTTATCTTGCTCAATGATATTGGCATTTACCCACTTATTAAATTTATCCCAGCGCTGAATTTTGAGTTTATAATCAGGGTCATCTACGCTAGGTTTACTTTTCTGTACTAAGTCATACTGTGCGTCTGGTGAAATATCTTTAGCGAAAGCCATGAGTTCCGCATACCTTTTAGCGTCTTGTAACTCTACATATTTCTTTTGCCCTTCATATTCGCCATTAGCATCAATTAAACGATCACGACTCGGAGCATTAGGCGCATCCTCACCGCGCTCATATGCTGCAATAGCGTTATCAAAATCATCATCTGTGATTGCCTTACGTTCTCTCTGTTGCTCTTTCTGTGCTGCATTACCCTGCTTAATAAGTTGGTATTGCTGAACTGGTGTAAGCATAGGCCACCAAGGGAAACCGCCGCCTTGAGCCTTGCGTATTTCAGGTTGATATAATGATTTATCTACATCAGGCAATCTAGTTAAGCCAAGCGCTGCTTGAAGTCCAGTATTGACCTGATCATCAGTAACACTGTGCTTTCCTTCTTGCGCCATGATTGCGGTTGTGATGCTTTTTAGTGTGTCAATATTGGTTACATCGATAGGAACGTTAGGATCAACACCCATGCGTTGAGAAACGAAGGCTATATACCCCTCAGTGTTATTACCATCTTTCTTTGGCGCCCAGCGGTTGATGATTTGATTTATCGTTACAAACCCTTTGTTTCTATACGTAATCAGGTTTTTACCAAGTGCTCTAACACCGTGCTCAGGTGATGCAAATTGAACAAACTCACCATCATCACCTATTTGACCATCCCAAATGTTATCCGATATTCTCAGGTTACCGGGGTTATTATTTCGACCACCGCGACTATCTTTTATGTTGCCGGGCACACGCATAGAGCCGCCAACGTCTGAGGGTTCACCTATAGCGCTAAGAGCCTGAACAGGCGCACTGGCCATATAGTTTTGAGCTGCGCCCCATGCTGCGTTATTCCTCAGGTTATCAACATTGGCGGCTATTTCTTCTTCGCTAACGCCACGTGAACGGCTGTACTCAACGTAATTGTGTTCAAGTAATGCAACATAGCTATTAAAAGCTTGAGGGTTTCCATAGCTCTCATGTGCTTTTTTAAGGTTGCTTTCTTGCATGCCTTTATTGGTACTTGATTCAAATGATTGAATTTCTCTGAGTTCAAACATTTTCGCCTGATTGTGATACTGGCGCCCAAGTACATTACTTTGTTTTAGGAAATCCTCTCTTGCCTTGCCTTCTGGTAATGTTGCATATATTTCATTCGCCCTGATATTTATGTTATTAAGCGTTTCATCGGACTGCCCCATAGCATTACGACCAAGCTTTGTGTATAAGCCTGTTTTAGGGTTATTCATCAAGTCGTCTGAATATTCCTGCAGTTGCAATAAACCATCTTGCGATAGGGCTACATCAGCACGCTGTTTCATTTCGGCAAACACGCCAGCGTATTGCTCCGCAGCTTGCCCCAAACCAGCGCCAAAATGTTCAGGGCTGGATTGAACATTAAGGCCATTATTTGGTAGAGGTGAAGAGCTAACCTGTTGTTCTTTATATGTTGGTACTATTGGCATACGTCACCCCTTTAGAATAAAATGCCTTTTCTCTTGGCGATATCAAACATGTTATTAGTTGAGCTTCCACCTGCAGCGGTTGCACTTGTTCCACCAGAGAACGGATCCCATGTACCACCAGCCAATTGATATGCACCGTAGGCTTTAATTGGCGCAGTCAATAGCGTTGTCATTGCCCCAAAGTTACCCTCACGGCGTGACATTTTCGCATTCAGCCTATCGCTAGCAGCCTGCATACGCAGACCATAAGCCTCTCGCTGGGAGTTATTAACCAACGTCAATGAATCCAGAGTACCCATTGCAGCGGTATCGCCGAACATATCAAGGGCACCTGCTGAACTTAAATCAAGTCCACTCGCTGACATTGCCGCCGCCTGTGAGCCTGCTAGTTGTCGTGTGCGTGAACGCTGTTTTTCTGCCTCTGCATTACCACGATTAATTGAATCATTAGCCGCCTGTTCGTTCTGGCGCGCATTTTGATTGGCTACATCAGCATTAAACTTACCTGATTGATATTGGCTATATGCCTGCATACCTGCCGAGGCTAGGATGCCTCCTGCTAAAATGGCTGGACCACACATTATTTCGCCCTCGCATTCATCGTGAATTTATGAAATGGATAGTTAAGCGCACCAATTGGCTGTGCATCTTCTAGTTTGAACCCTAGCCAATGCAGCCACGCCTTTGCAACGTAATTGCGCTCGTCAACGTAATTAAGCAGTTCAGGGTAGATTTGTAGCATCAGGCCAACGAATGGCTTACAGCGGCGTAGAAAGGCTTTCTGGTGCATCTCTAAAATATCAGAGCCAACTAACCAAGGAATGCCAACACCACCGATAATGGACGCAGGAGACACGCCAAAGATAGCCGCTACCTCACCATTGAAAATAGCGGCCCATGATTTTGTAGATAGGTTAATACCTGAGGCTAAAACCTCCTCAGGCGTTGATAGGTTCAATGCATAGAATTCATCAATATCAGCTTGCCTAACATGTGGTACCAACGCTTTAGCGTGCTCTAATGTTGCTGGTACGATTTGAACAATA
Source organism: Providencia sp. NPDC089933 (assembly GCF_049545585.1). NCBI lineage: Bacteria > Pseudomonadati > Pseudomonadota > Gammaproteobacteria > Enterobacterales > Morganellaceae > Providencia > Providencia sp. NPDC089933. The sequence goes on along the minus strand of NZ_JBMWDT010000009.1, from coordinate 22,343 downwards.
CTCTTTGCCATATTAGAAGCCTCCCACATCTAAGCGCGGTATTGCTGCGAGGATTGACAAAGGTAACGGATCAGATTGCCTGACATACACACGGCCGTTTTTGCTCCATTGAGCATCAAGGTTAATTTCTACCACACCAGTAGCATCATTAACCGGGTTATCGTAAAACTCGAATTCACGCTGAGCATATTCATATAACCGGTCTTTTTCGGTACCGGCCCATATACCACGACTTGAATTAACAATAAGGCTTGCAACCTTAACCAGTTTCTTTTTGTCGAGTAGCGTTTCTTGCCCGTTGATATGAATATCTAGGGTTTCCATGTCGCTAACGTACGGTAGGCCAATATGAACCACTACGGCTGGCTCTTCTAATGACACAGCGCCGCCAGATACCTTTTGCTGAGGTAATACGTTTGCATCGGCTAGAATGCTGGTGGTTTTACCTTCGATATGCTGTAGCCCTTCAAAACGAAAACGCGCAAAGCCCCATTCGCTTAATGGCTTATCCTGTAGCAATTCAGGTACATCACGATTAGGCGTTACTCTCACCGTATGGGTATTAATAAACTCGGTAATTTCACAACGTAACGTTTTGTTTTCTTCATCTTCAAAGTAAGGCAAGTGAATAGCGTTACCGATATCACTATCTTTAAAAATGGCATTGCTGGCGGTTAAGGCAATATCACCTTCGTACGTCCAGTTATCGACTGTGGTTAGGTGTACGGTGCTAGCTTCATCTTTATTTCTACCGTCATAACTTAGGCCTGAATCAACAAAGAAAGCGTCCTCTGTCTTAGTAAATAAGCGACTACTTAAACGCTCTATATAACGCACAGTACCGCCACCAATTTTACGGCACACAATAAAGTAAACCGCATCTTCATTACCTTCACTGACGCTGCAGGTTGATTCAAATTGCCCGTCCGTCTCTTGTGGTGCCCAAGCAAATACTTGCTGCTCTCTGAGGTACGTTAATGAAAGCAATTTACCATCATCACGAATACACCAAGCTATTGAATAAGGAACAATAGAAAACGCCCAATCAATAATCTGGTGGCGCTGAAATAGGTGATTTGCCATGATGGTTAAATCGGTTCCTTGGTACCCGTCAACGTCGAATGAATACGCGAGGTCACGCACTGCGCTACCTTTTTCTTGGATGTACAAAGCAATATTGGCAACGGCAATAGGAGGAACATCACTACAGCCATTGGCACCTTGCGAGGAAAAAGAGAAACTGCTTGGCGTTAATACTTTGTTCTGATCCCCAGTGATTTGATACTCACCGCCAGACGTTAAGGCCACCAGCGAACCCACATCAATTAAGTGACGAATTTCATTAACTTGGCGTCCTGCATAGGTATAGATGATACGGTCATCATCTTGAATAGGGTTATTCTTGCCAAAGTCTTTATAGTCCCCACTACGACTAGCCCAAATCGTTTGGGGATAAGCACGAGAGCCAGCAAAAAATAAACGCTGCTGATAATACATAACAGTGCTTGGGTAGCCGTCAACATCATTCCAAACCGACCTAGCCCATTTGTACGTAGCGTTTTCTTCACCTACAGCATTTGATGGAATGTATGAAACAACCTTACCCGTTGCTGTTAAGCCATCAGTACTAACAGAATTGATTTTAACGATACCGAAACCACTATGAAGGTACTCCCACTGGATCCCCGCGTCACCGCCCCAACCATCCCAGCTCATACCCTCTGTGTGTGACGGCCTTAACGTGCCACTTTTACCTGCAGTATTAGCACGGTAGTAATTCGCACCAGCACGGCGTTGATCATTAATGCTAGTCGTCTTGTCTGTTTCCCATACTGGTACAGCATCAATAGCTTGCTGTTCAATATAGATTTGCTTGCCGACCAATTCAGCACCAAAGATATTATGCGTTGCAGTCAGCGTTACATCACCTGTACTGGCGCTAACGTATAACTTACGCTCTTTATCCGTGTTGATATCTTCGAATGGCCCATTGCGTGTTTCAACAGGTACCAGCTTCCAATCGTCATGATCATAACGCTGTAGTTCCATCGGTGGATAATCAGCGTGTACGATGGTCATTACATCTGCTGACTGTGTAAATTTTAAATTGAATAGGTCAACTTCTTTATATGGCGTTGCCAGTTCGAATATTTCGCCTTTGTGCTCACCATCGGCATAAAGCACCTGCCCACCGTCTTTAATCACACGCATGTACTTATCACCCATTTCAAGGGCGTAAGTTTGCACTGTGCTGAACTGGAACGGGATCAAGCGGCATTTCTTGTTAGGGTATTTTGCCGCCGCAATAAACTTGGTGCCCGGTCTATTTTCAATGCCACCATATTGACGTACAAGAAAGTTTTCACACTTACGTAAAGCGGTAGAGTATTTTGCTAGGTCAATACGCCCATAAAGGCTAGGTGCGATTTCACCACCAGAAAAACTCGGTTGAATTATGCTATAAGCCATTACGATAACCTCGCTTCGGTGAATGGGTCCATGTAGTCGCTAGGCTCTGATGATTCATCAAGGGAATGAGCACCAGCGTTAGCAATCATCATTGTGTACATCTGAAATGCTTCACTACCGATACCAGCGTTAGAAGCCAATGGGCGTGCTAGTTCGCCAGCTAAACGCCATGCCAGCGCATCTATGAATAATGAATCAAACATATTCACATCGGTGACTGACGCAGTGTATTGAAGCCACGCTTGCGGTTGGTCGCAGTAAATCAGTTTTCCAGTGCCGTCAGCATCCGAACCCACCAGAAAATTAATCGCATTGTGCGGTTGAGGATATTTCTGTCCAGATTGAATAATCGCTATTGCCTTTAAACAATCGGTTGGGTAGCTATAGGCAAATTTCCAGTCTGGCGGAGGGTTATTGGTATCAGCCAAAGCAACGCGCTTACTGGCAAAGTTCCACGGAAAATCAGAGAGCGTAGTATCGCGGCAATGGTTGAAGTGTAGATTGCATTGCTCGGCTTCTTTGCTCTTTTCGCTGAGACTATTAATGAATCGGCTGTTACCGATGCGACTAAGTGCCAAGTTACAGATTTCGATTTCTGAGGCCATTAGAGTTACTCCAAAAGAAAAAGGGGCTTTCGCCCCCTTTAACGCGAAAGTTAAATCGCTAATTCTTTACGTCTTTCATCTATCGCGGTACGCATTTTATCTGCGCCCATGTTGTGATGAGGTGCTTTACCAAATAGTTGCGTATACTGTTCGCGCAAAGCTTCAAGGCTAGAATCAACCGTGTCGCCTGACCCACTGATAGCAATATTGGTTACAACCTCACCATTATCACCACTAGCCCCATCAACCAAAGCGCCAGTATCAGGTTTAGCATCATCACCACCAATCAACTTTAAGTTGCTGCCAGCAATACCGCTGTATTCAACCTCCTCACCAACTTCAAGCAGACGACCAGCGATAAATGATTTTTTCAAAACTTTATATCGTGACATGTCACACCTTAATTAGTTACGGCGTTGTAGATAGGATGAGCATCAGTGTTAAGTACGATACCCGCTGTAAATTTACCTGCAGTTAATGGACCATCTGTGACAACGTAACGTAGGCGCAGATACTTAATAACACCATGCGGAACAGTACCGATAATGCGCTTACCTGTATTTAAATCAGCAATAGGCATTTCAACGGATTGAAACAAAGCAACAGGCGTTGTAAACGCTTTATCTTTTGATGTTTCCAGTACGATTTGTACTTTTGCGTCACCTGCAGCCGTTGCCTGCTCAGTAACCTGTGCAAACAGTTGCAGCGGCTCACCGATACCGATATCACGGAAATCACCTTTAACTGGCGTTAGGTCAATGATACTGGTCGCAGTCGCTGATGCGGTTACTGCTTGGTCGAGAGAAAATAGGGTTTCTTTATCTAAAATCATGTTGCGAACTCCCAACAAAATTAAGTTAGCGGCACCCATTCAGGCACCGCACAATAGGCCTGCCTTACTTAGCGACCACCTGATCCTCAGTTGTGAGAATTGCATCGGTACGGCGCACAGGGATTTCATCAAAAGAAACAACTTTCTTCCCTGCAACTTCTTGCATAGAAATATTGACGTTCTTTGAGTTTTTAATCTGGCGGCGCATCCAGCTACGAACCTGCTGATTGCAATAGAAAACAGGTTTACCCATAGACAGATTAGGGATTTTCTCAATCGCCTGAATCAGTAAATCAGGCAAGTCGATAGCACCTGCTGCTTCTGGATCTTTGGTTAACTTAGATAGGTCAACGTTAGCGATACGAACCACATAACGCCAGTCGCGCATAGTTAAGCCATTTTTCCATTGGAAATGAGTGCGGTAACCTTGATATTTACCACCGTCTTTATCTTCTAATGTAACTTCGCCTAAGTGTTTCTGTTCAAGACCAGCCTTAGAACCTTTAGGGTAGATGCCATGAACGGTATTCTGCCCCCACACTACTAACCAAATAGAGGTTAAATTGCTGCCAGTGCCACCAGCATCAATGATGTTTACACCATTCTTAGCGCTTAAATCATTGAAGCGCGCAGATAACCCAGTGAAGCGCTGTGCATGTACAGTAGTGTCACCATAAAACAATGTTTCAGCCATTTGCTGGTTCATGGATTCAATGAAGGCCTGTGCTTCTGACAATAAAAACTCACTTGTATTACCATTAATATCAGCAAGTTCTTTATCAACTTCTGAGTAAGTTTCCAGCATACCTGTAGAGTCTGTAACCTGAGCAGTAGTTGATTTGCTTGGTGGTACACCGTAGTTCAACAAACGCCAAGTTGCAGATGGTAAACCTGTGCGGACAGTTGTACGGTGGCCTGTAGGCAAGTTACCTTCAACAAACACCATATCATCAAGAATTTCGTTAGACTGATTGAGCAGTTCAACGATCTTCGCTTGCTTGCTGTTTGGGTCTTGACGCTTAGCCCAGTCAGCCAATGTTAGAGCTTGAGGCATAATTTTCTCCTATACCTTATTTGCTATCACCAAAAAGAACATCCGCAGCACTGCGAGCGTTTTCACTGCTGCCACTAACAAAACCGTCCTCAGACATGGCCTTGCCAATTCTTGAAAAAATACGGAATAACTCAGGATGATTACCAAGTCCTGAATCATTTAAATATTGCTTAAGCTCTGGCGTACCGAACTGATCCATAGCTTTTTGTGCATTACCGATTGACTCAACAGAACCCAGTTCTTTATCTGCTTTTACCGTTTCTGCCCATTCGGTTACTTGCTTTTGCCATGCGGCCTCTTGCTGCTTGGCAATTTGCGGAATGATTGTAGAGCCGTAGACATCAACAATCTTTTGCGCCTGCTCGTTGCTTAAACCAAGCTCACGGGCGATAGGTTCAAACGCCGCTACCGCTTCTTTATCCAGCTCCTGACCTTCACCAGCCGTAAACTCATACTTTTCAGGTGCGGTGCTTACAGGCTTCTTGTCATCACCTTTTGGCCCAGCATTGGCCTTATCATCAGTCTTACTAGGCTCTGTACCTGCAGGCGCTGGATTATCACCATTTGCTGGCGTATCTTGTTTTGCTGGTGCTGGCTCTTGCGCTGGCGCTCCACTGCCACCTTCACCACCATCAACTGGAACCTCATTACAAAGGCGACGAAACAGTAAGCGTTGAAATAAATTCATTGATTGTTCTCCCGTTCTTTGGCTTCTTCTGCCATGACCAGATAGAGATCAGGGCAAACACTCATTACATCGTTAAACAGCTCCAACCCCTTATTGCGTCTACCTTCATTGAATGAAGTTATATAGGGATCAGGCGTAAATGAAACTTCAAAAACTCCACTAGCAGATAGGGTTTTCCAGATAAAACGACGACCACATTCAGTACTCATAACCTGTTTTAAATCATCATCTTCACGTTCTTTTCTAAGCTTGTCTTTAAGCTCTAAATCAGCCTGAATCGCTGCCTTTTCTTCTTCGGTGTAATCATTAAACTGTGTCATTGACCACCACCAGCAAGCGCAGCTAAGGCGCTGTTATCATCCATAGGTGTATTGCCAAGCGCCTGAGCACCAGAAATAGCCTCTTGCGCCATTTGCATTTGTTGCATCTGCTGTTGTTGCTCTGCACGTTGCTGGCGAATAGCGGCTACTTGGTCATTGGATGAAACGATAGTTGGGGAAACACCGATTGACTCAGCGTAGTTATCAATCATTTCGTCAGTGTTCAGTTTGTCGAGTGCTTCTGGTTTCATCCGCGCCAGACCACCAACAAAGCCAACGAAACGCTCAACGCTGTTAACGCCAACCGATTTCTGCGCCTGTGCCATAACAGAAATGTATTCAACCTTAAGCTGCATACCCTGCATTTCTTCTGGTGGCACTGGTAATAGGTTTTTACGCGCCATGATTGCGAACGTACGATTAATTAACTTATCGAGTAGTTCAGAATCTAAGCGCTGCAAGACAGGCCCTAACATGAGTAGCTTTTCTTCACGCATTTCAATTACTGCCTCGACGGGCATTGAGCGTGTGTTTACAGACTGCATCATCATGAAAAGGTCAGAGAAATAGGCTTCTTTGATTTGATTGCGAGTATCGCTAATATCAGCAATCAAGCCGTTAATGTCAGCCTGTACTTGGAATATCGGCTTAATCATTTGGTCAGCACCAGCCATTGGAAGATAAGTTATTCCACCAGGCACAAGTGAAATGCGCTGATTCTTAATCGATGCAGGCGCTTGCATAGGTGGATTGGTCACTTTATCAATCTGCTGTGCTTTGCGGCGCTGTAATAGCTGTAATGCTTTCACGCTACCTAACGCAATCATACCGGGGCACGATGAGCCGTAGACGTCCTCTCCGTTCACTTCCCAACGTGGCGCCATGATAGGGAATTCATCAAAGCCAGATTCGCGTAGAACGCGGTCGCTATCACCACCCATTTCAAAATAAACGGATTTAAACAGTTTGTTCTTAGCGTCCAGCTTGCCGCTGATGCGGTTCAAATTTGGGTAGACTGAATGAATAACAGTAATCCACTGGCTGTAGCTGCCAGAGTCCCATAGGCTTTTAACCTGCTCACTCACTTTGTCTAACCCGAACTCCATAACCAGTTGACGCACTGTCATACTGAATTCACGGAAACAGGTATCAACTGTCAGGTCAGGCCCATTGGCAATGTAATAGCTACCTACTGGAAAAGGTACAGTGCGAATAACTCGCTCGTTATCTTCCAGCACAGCTAATGCGCTGGTGGCAAAGGTTCCGATATCAGAATAAGTTTGCGGTAGTGATTGATAAATGTTTGAGCGGTTGAACACTTCATTCATTCGCTGCTCAACGACTTCAAGCCACATTTTGACAGGGCTATAATTCATCATGTCAGGGTCTGGCGTAGCCAAACGAAACCATTTACGGGCAGGGCTAGTTATCCCTGACATCATGCCACTTGATAAAGTTCGTTCAGATTTAGCCGCCTCTTGGTCGATGATTTTCGTATTACGTCTATCACCGCGATTAACTTCTGATGTGTTAAAACGAGTGCTTCGAGGGCGCGTATACTCTGCAAGCTCTTTCCAGTGCGGCTCAAATGATTGGCGCTCATTCTTAAGCTGTGAGAGTTGTTTTAATAAATCCTGCTTTAAACTCATACCGCCCCCGTTAGGTTACTGACCAAGTAGCGTTTTACCGCTGGTTGATGCTGCATTGGTTGTACCCTGCGCACCAGTTAGCAATGTTGACTTACGACCAGCGGCAGCGCGGCGGCGGCGTAGCTCTTCATCACGCGAACCTACTACAGCCTCGTCCTGTTCTTGTGGCGCTGCCTGAACTGGTGGAGGGGTTTTAATCTTTGGGGTACCACCTAGGATATTTCCGCACATATAACACCCCGATAAAATAAACAATAATATACTTTATGTTTTATTGTATATCTTATTTGACAAATATAAAACCAAGATATACATTTTGGTTATCGGTTGTTATTCAGATATTCCTTTGCCCGTTATCAAGTGACTTTCCTTTGCTTACATTTGCCCTCACTGTGAGGGCTTTTTTTTGCCTGTTAGTTAGGCGTACGGGTCGTAATCAGCATCACTAACAACGTGACTGCCCTGACTAGATATAGAAATGTTATTACGTTCTTTTTTGGTGACTGGGTAAGCAAATGTTAACGCTAGCGCATCACCTTTACCCGGTGAGCGCCCGATACGCTTTTTAATCTCTTCTTTTGGCTCTAGGACAATTTTACCGTCTAGCCTAACCTTATACTCAGCAACGGATAAATCATCTGCTGTTTCTTGGTCGTCAAGCGCACCACCAATCTTTAACCACGACTTAAGGTTATTGTACATTTCACCACGTTTATTTAGCATCTGAGGATCTGTTGATGCGCCAGCAAAACGAACTAATTGCCAATCTCGTCCCCACCCCATAGCAACGGAATAAATCCCAGTACCAAAACCAAAGTCGATATGCACAGCATCAGCCTGATACTGATCCTCATAGTCAGCAATACGCTTAGCCATAACGATATCGTCAGTAGTTTTGTTGCCCGTCCACAGGCATTTGCTATGTAGCCCTTGGCGCAGATAAATAACTGCATCATCATCACCAGAATACGCAGGGTCAACACCTATGATAATTGGTGCATGTGATACTTCGGCCTGTGTTACTGTGCGCTTCATTGCCGCATCAGTTAAGCCAGTAGGTATGAATTGTTTTTCAGATGTAGATGGGAAAATACCGCGAACACGCACCTTAACAAAGTCATCATCAACCCCGTAGTCTTGAATCCACTTTTCAATCTGTTCTTTGTTGGTACCTTCAACCGTGCGGCTGTCAATCTGCTTAGTTTTCCAGCGGTGCTTAAACTTACGGAAACACTCACGGAAACGCCCTGTGTTACGTGTCGGGTTACCAAACGCTATCCAGATGATTTCTGTGTTTTCATCCGTCAAAGCACCCTCTGCTACTTCCCATACCAGATCCGCAATGTTAGAAGCCTCATCGAAAATTAGAATGATGCGCTTGCCCTGGTTGTGCAGCCCTGCGAATGCTTCTGTGTTGTTCTCTGACCACGGAACAGCATCGGCACGCCATGCATTAGCGTGATTAGGGTCGTTGGAATAGATAGCTGTTTTGGTGCAGGTAAACCAGTCCTTGGTGATAGATAGGCGCTGCCACTTGGCAATCTCTGGCCATGTTTTAGTGCGTAGCTGGTTTTCGGTGTTGGCAGTAACGACCACCTTGCAATCTTCGCAGGTGTCCATACCCCACTTGATAAGCATTGATATACAGGCACTCTTCCCAATACCGTGACCTGATGCTACAGATATCAATAGTGGTTGAAATCGTGTTTCAGGATTGCGTAGATGTGCCCCTATATCATTCAATGTGTCAGCTTGCCATTGACGAGGCCCACTAGCATTTTCAAGTTCGGTACCAGCCTCACCCCAAGGAAATGCGTATAGTGCATAGCTTAACGGGTCATGCGTAAACATGCCGATATCGTTAATCAGTTGTTCTTCTGGTGACATGGTATCAATCATTGCTCACCACCAGCGGCACGCTTACGGGCTGCTGCCAGCTTATCAGCAAGGGAAATAGTTACATCGACCTGATAACGCTCACGGAAGGCGTTAACATCAACGTGCTTGCCGACAAGCTCTAATATTTTCACTTTGTCGAGTAGTTTAACTTTCTTGATTCGCGTGTCGCCGTCAATGTCAATGATATCGAACGCTGCAACGCTCTTGCGCCAAATAGGTGACCATTCACTAATAGGCTTAATATCACCCGTATTAGTGAGTATGTCGGCGATATCAGCATCAAGCATATTAACCAATCGCTCTAACACGCTGTCAGCGTCTAGCTTCTTGCGCTTGTTACGCTGCTGCATGAGCTGCGCGATACGGTCAATTACACGCTGGTCTTTCATAAGCTGAGATGCGCGCTTACAGGCGCTAACTTCGGCATAGCCTGCTGCTAGCGCTGCATTGGTTTGGTTATCAGGTGCTTTGATATATTCCTGACAGAAGCGCTCCATTTGAGCGTTAAGCGGTGTAGGTTTTCTGGCTGGTGGCTTGCGTGGTTTCTTTGTGGTCATAATCATCACCTCTACGGTTATTATGACCGACTAAAAGATAAACATCAAACCACAAAATTAACATTATCACATGTGAATATAACTATATTTCAATTAATTTATATATAAATATAATAGTATTTAAAATGAATACTGGAGTTTATTGCATGGGTAGCTTAATAGAAGAATACAAAGAAAATAAACATTTATATCAAGGCTTGTTAATACAAGCGAAGCATTCTATAGAGTCATTATTACGGAATGAAGACATTGAAATATTTTCAATTGAAGCAAGATTAAAGGACGAAAACTCATTCAAAGAAAAACTACAAAGAAAGTCAGACTACAAAACCTTAAGTGATATAGAAGATATTTGTGGACTGAGAGTTATTTGTTATTACGAATCAGACCTACAAAAACTTAGAAAATTAATTAATGAAAACTTTAAGGTCTTATCATCCTCCGACAAAAAAGAGGAATCTGAAGTTGATAAATTTGGGTATTCATCAAGTCACTTCATCGCTATATTTAAAGATAATTGGTTGCAAAATCCCATTTATAACAATCTAGGTGATTTAAAGTTTGAAATACAAATAAGAACTATGCTAATGCATACATGGGCAGCCATAAGCCATAAGACCCTCTATAAAAATGAATCTGATGCTCCAAGGCATATGAGAAGAACGTTTAGCCAACTCAGCGCCCTGATAGAACTCGCAGACGAGCAATTCTCGAGAATAAAAAAGATGAAAGATGAGTACATTCATGAGAATAAAACTGAGAGCACCGGATTCAAAAAGCTAGAATTAAACTCTGACACGCTTATGATGTTAATAAATAATCACTTTCCATCAAGAGAAGTCACTGAAAGTTATATACCTTCACTTCTGCTTGATATAAAGAAATATGATTCACTTGTTGATGAATTTGAGGATAGAATCTCAAAATGCAGCCCATACCTTGAATCAATTGAACACGAATTGTCTTTATTAGTTGGTCTTTCCTCCCCCATATGGACTGCGGAAGGTATCTGTAGAATAATTCTAAATATCACCGCTCCAGAGGAATTAAGTAAGCTAGAAAACACTAATTCTCCAATCGTTGATGATATGTATAAAATGTACAAAAAATACATGGATAAGATTAACTACACGAGATAACTTATATGTATAAGTCAAGAATTGCATCCATCTAATTTTATGTTCCCATTTTACAATTTAATCTCATGCCACCCCCTGGTTACCCAGCACTCTGAATCACCATCAAGGCAACACTCAGAAACGGGTAACTGTTCACCACACTTACCACAGCACCGATTTGATAACTCCGCAATCTCACGCTTTAGCCGTGCATCATCGTTACGAATGAGCATTTGAATGTATTCCGATTCGTCGTACGGTTCGCGCCCTGGTCTACGCAATGCACAATTACGCTTAATCATTTCGTGCTCTTCGGCTTCAACCTGCCACTGAGGAGTAACAAGGCCAGCATCCCGCTGGCGTTTACGTTGAGCTGCTTTGCGCTCTGCTGGTGATTTAGCCATTGAATAACATCCCCACAGCTACGGCGAACACGCACCAGAAAGCAGCAAATACCAAGTAACGTTTAATCATGGTTATCCACCTCTGACATTGGTTTTCTGAATATTAAGTTTTTCCTGATAAACGACGTAGCAGCACTCCATGCGCGATATCGCTTATCAATTTCTTCATGCTTGTACACAGTTCCGCCAAACATGTTTTTATTTCGCTGCATGATCATATACTCAACCGTATGCCCCATCTCTTTAGCGCACCACTTTTCAAAGTCTGTTGGATTGGTTTCTTTCATATTTACCTCGCGTGACATGTCACGATTATTTGTTTAGTTGAATTAACGGAATATCGAAGCCAACGTGATTACCGCCCGTTAGCTGTTCAAACTCTTTCTTAACCGCACTAATTACCTCACCTTCACTATCCATGAATGCCACAGGCTTTTGTTGGACTAATGCGAGGTTTTCAAGCACTACACGGTCTAGGTAGCAACAAACTGCGTGCATTTCCTCATAAGTGAATGAGTCTTTCATTTCATCACCATCAAGCACACGGTAAGCTAGATAAATTCCGTCGATAGTTGCCATGGTTATTTATCCCTAGCTTTCAGCATTGCATCTGCCATTATGTAAGCCTCACGCGATACCCACGCTGCTGACTCTTCAATCACAACCGCAATCATGGCTTCGTTTGATAAAATGCCCTGCATTGCAGCCATTGCGAACTGGTCACGCAAGCTAATCGGACGGTCTGTTATTGGCATAAACTGATGATTGCGTTTGAAGCTTTCAGGAAGTTCATATGTTTTATTTTTTGAATCTTCGCTCATGACTTACCCCTTTGTTCCAGTTGCTTTAGCGATTGCCTGCTCAGCCTGATACAGCGCCTCTTCCATAGGGTTTAACGACTCTTCTTTTGACTCAATACCAGCCGCATAGAATTGATTTACCATACGCTGCATCGCATAAAGTAAGTCATGAGCCGCATTCTCTACTGAATTATCAGACGCTTCGCTATCAGTAACGCATGCCTTAACCGACAAGATCCGACCGCTATTCAAAACGAACGAAAGCACACGGGGTTGATTAAATAAATGCTCTGCGACTGCACGCAACGCATCACCTGTAATGTCTTTCTTGACGCCTACCACCTTGCCAGTTTCATTACATACACTTCCGTAAAAAATCTTATTGGTGATTGGTGCGCACCATACACGCCTAGTTACTGTTCTATTGCTCATTGAGTTACCCTCAAAATAACGAAACTTGTTTAACTACCGTTTTCCCACGGCGCTTAGGCTTAGCCTTTGTGTTACCGCCGTACTTATCCATCCAAACTTTTGCTACGTGAAAGCAATCATCAAACATGGCGCCGCGCTTACTAGCTTGTGAGCATCTACGGTAATGTGCGATGCCTTCATCAGCAGCAAGCTGTAATGCCCCCCCCTGATAATCAAGCTCCTGAAGCTTTTGAATGATGTTCTTTCTAATAAAATCTTCTGGACTCATAAGGACTTACCTCATTCATTCAACGATTCGTTAATTCACTCACAAACTTACCCACTGGTAACAAGTTCATGATTTGTCGATTATTACGGTAACCTTACCGTTATCATTCCAGTTGCTCCCCAAACCTTAGAAACTCGCCCATCCCATATACGCGAATCATCGTCAAAGATGGCGTCTAGCAAGGCTTTCTCTAAGTTGTCCTTGTCTGGCTTTTGCTGGTGGGGTCTACCGTCCATTTCAGCTTGTTTTTTCTTGCTCCATGACTTCGGCATAGGCATAACAAAAATTACGTGATAATCGCTCTCAGGCAGGTTAATACCCCTTGCTCTCACTTCGTCACAGAACGCCCTATAACGCATTACCGCAGGTCGCTTCTGCCACTTATCACGCTGTGTCATACGCGGTTTAGGCACTGGAACGATTGGGTATTCAAGGATTTTCATACATCCAAGCCTCGCTTGATACGCTTCGCCCTAGGCTTCGCCAGTAATTCATTAAACATGACCTGTAATCGCGCTGGCTCTCCTGTTTGGCACCATGGGCCATATTCAGGCACCACTACGGGGGCTTTGGCTTTTTTAGGCTTGCTTGGTTTGCTAGTTCTCACCTTGTGCCGTTGACCGCTGTTTGCCTGTTTAGCTAATCCAGCCTCGTAGTTATCATTCAGCTTGTAGCCAAACGCTCTAACTCCATTCTCTTCAACGGTTACCAACGAAATAACATCAAAGTATTCAAGTTGCCCTAATGCGAACTTAACTGTGTTGTACGAAGCCTTAACGCCATTGCTTTCAAAGTGTGCTCTCAAGCCTTTAATCGACATGCTCTCGCCTAATTTAAGGACTTCAATCACTCTATCCTGAAATAACATAACCATTACCTCGAACTCGATTAACCCATACGGTTAATATAAACAATTTGTTTATCTTTTCAACCATAAAAAATCAGTAAGAATTGATTTTCTTACCACCCTTTAAAACGCTCTGTAACGCTCTACATTTGATTTTCACATTCAATCTATGGATTTATCATCCTGCATATCAAAAACTCCTGTATGTTAATCCTGCTTACGATTTTGATAACCTTTGAATCTTATTGTCTCCGTTGTTTACTTTTTTCTAGTAATTCCATCCACGCTGGCGGTGGTCTAGTTTTATCCTCAACCTTTAGCGTTGGTCTCGGTACAGTTTCCCCCTTGTGAACTCGCTCAGTCCACTTGGCAAGCATTTTAGCTAATCGTCTCTCGCATTCGATATCAGTCAATCGATGTTCAAGCATTTGGGTTCTGAGGTCTGTAAACATCCAGTACTGAACTGGGTGTTTGAATGGGTACATTTCAGCGCTCTGGTAGTTATTGCGCTTAGCGCAGTAGGTTAAAAAATCTCTAAGCTGTTCGTCAGGATCAAGCCCAAAGGGATTATGCTTAGCCGCTTCACCAGATAACGCGACAATCACGTCTGATAACTCTGGTGGCCATGGGTTACCATTCATGCAGCGGTCGATACAGAATTTAAACAGTCCGTCCAGTTGCTGATCACTCAATGCGCTTAGCGCTTGCTTCCACATCAATGACGGTTCCGTGCCATTCTTGTTTTTCCATTTGTCGCCGTAGATTTCGATCATCTTCAACCAAAGCGTCAACAGCGTCTTGCCCGTATTCATCGAGGACGTGCTGTAAGAATTCCTGCATCGCTTTTGGCTTTCCTGCAAATTGGCTATCGATCTTAGTTCTCTGACCTGCCCCATTTTTCACCACCTTTTCATTTTTCAATCGACTGCGTTTCAGGCCTGTAGCAAGGGCTAGCTCCCATTGCTCGTGTGTTTTGGCTTTTCCCTCTGCCCCCCAGTAGGTTATAAACTCGGCTAGCTCATGAGGCTGTAACGGCTCTTTGAGTATCGTTCCCCAGTACGCAGCCTTTTGGGTGAAGTCTTGATCAGGCTCCCAACCGTGATACATCACAAATTTATCATTCACACCAAAACCACCAGCAGGAACACGACCGTTCAAGATAGAATTATTAGCATTCGGATTAGATTGAAAATTATCTTCCCGCGCATTAGAGAGAGGTTTTATATTTCCTTTCCCTTCCTTTCCTAAAGGTAGTCCTCCGGTATCACTACCGTAGTTTTCCGGTAGTAGGTTTAGTTCTTTGATTTTACTGGGAGTTTTCTTATTAACGACCTGATGTTTTGTGAAATTATTTATCAGTCCATAACGCTTACCATCTTGAGCAGAAAATAAGCTAATATAACCACAGTTGGAAAGCTCCTGTAGTAGTACCGGAATACTACTGGAGGTCTCCCGTATAGGAAAAACAGCGGCTTTAATGAGTTTTGGATTAGCATTGAAATACCCTTCATCATCTGCATAATTTAATAAACCAATCGCCAGTAAACATGCCGCCTCTGAAATGTCAGCCATGTCCTCATCAGTCCAAAAAGTCGGCTTAATGGTTCTTATGCGAGCCATATCAACCCCCTGAACTGTTTTCATGTGTAAAAGTCTCTACAGTTTCTCTAAATTGAGTCCATGAACGAACTGTTTTAGCTAGCTCTTCCAGGTCATCAATTTCAAGCCCACTATCAACCCAATCCTTTAGTAGCCCCATAACTACATTTTCATTTACATGTACGCGATTTCTTAATATTCCTCTTACGTAATAAAGCCTTGCATATTCAGGAGGGTTTCTTCTCATCGATGCTATTCTTGGTATGTAAGAGAAAAACTCACTAGCGCTTTCCGCTGTAATTTCAACATCTAACTTTTGCTCCGCTGATAAATCTGCTGCGGTTATAATTTCTTCTGCGGTATACTTTGATAGCCACTTCTTAACAGTTTTCTTTCCACTGTCGGTTATTGCTTTACCGGGTATCAGTTCTTCAATTTTTTGGATAACAATTAATTCCTGCTCTTCCGTAAATTTGATTAACTCATCACGCCACGCAAGCATCATTAGTAGCTGTTCTCGCTTATCACTAACTTCTTTTACTTGCGACAATTGTTTAGTAATGACTGAATCATCACTTATTAATCTGTCTCTTTTTCCTTGGTTGCAATCAAAGCAGGAAGTTATCAAATTCATCATGTTGTTATCACCACCAGCACTGACTGGAATAATATGATCAACATTGAGCACTACCTTTGGAGCAGAATCACCACAGTATTGACAGGTAAACCCATCACGTTTAAAAACCTCAAAGCGTATTTTCTTTGTTAGGCCAATTCGTTTTTTACTCATTGACACGCCCTCATTTCTCTTGCCTGCTTGAGAATGCTATTAACACTTTCACGGTAATTTGCAGCATGCTTAGCAGCACATTCAACACAAACACCATTACTTACAAATCGCTCCGCAACATGACCATGCACACAGGCTTTACCCGTATAAAAGCGAGACAGTCCATTAGTTGCTGCTTCTTTTCTACTAATAACTTTCATTGAAAACCTCTATTACAGTTATGTGTGCAGTAAGATTATACATTATCAAAAAATAAATCAACCATAAAAGATCTATTGTTTATCACACTAATCAAAAAAAGACCGCTTTCGCGGCCTGGTGTGATTTACTTCATAAATTTGTCTGCTATTTGGTCTAACGTTAGCTCTATTCCGAATGTATTAAGAGCCTTCTGCAATCTCTTTGCTGTCTGTAATGATACGCTACGGCTGCAATAGCGTAGATGAATAGAAATATACTGAACGGTCAGGTTTGCGCTGTCTGCAAATTGCTGGCGCTCACGTTTAGATAGACCATTCCAGAATGTTTTGAAGTCTGTAAATGCCATATTAACCACCCAAAAAGATAAACATCAATCAAGATTTGAAATAATGATAAACAAATTGGGAATTTACCTCAAAGGTTAATTTGATATTTAATAGATAAACAGAATAAACAATATCGAACAAAATAAACGCAAGGGAAAAATACAGTGAAAAGCATTCAGGATATCAGAAGAGACAACCTTGTCTTTGTGATAGAAAAGCATTACGAAGGGAAACAGAAGAGCCTAGCGGCAGCGCTTGGTTGTGCTCCTAATGTTATTTCTCGTTATTTAATGTCCTCTGACATGAAAAGCCATCGTTCGCTTAGCGATCCTATTGCCAGAAAGATTGAGCACCTTACCAAACTACCTAAGTATTACATGGATAAGGATCACTTGAATGTACCTGCTGAACAAATTGCGGATGAGTTAGCACGCCAGCCTACCGACATTGGGCGCATACTTGGTGATAACATCACAACATTCATGCTAATTGATGGTTTTAAATCACAGGCCCAGCTATCAGTTAAATCCGGTTTAGGCCAAGCGACTGTAAACCGCATCATCAAGAATGAGTCCAGCGCTACTGTTGATAGCGTTGCTGCAATTGCAGAAGCCTTAGGCCGTAAGCCATACGAATTACTCATGTCTAAAGATGATTCAGATGTCCTGCACTACGATCATAAAAAATTTGCGGCATTGCCCGATAACGAAAAAGAAAAGATACAAGACTTTATTGAGTTCATAATTAGCAAAAACGAAAAATAAAACAAAGCGTTACATTTATAGCCAGTCTCGAGCTGGCTTTTTTATTTACAGAAAAGATAAACATATTGGTTATTTATTTGTTTTTAACAGTTGACAACTGTCTTTTATGGTTTATTCTTTATCTCATATTAACCCACAAGGTTAACGCTCTTTAACAATACAGAATGGCTATCACACTCCTAAATTCTGTGAGCCGCAGAATGTCTTAGCTAACCCGTAGATTCGGAATGCAAGATTTGGACAGTGACAATATTAATCAATCTAGCTGTTTTAGCTGGATTTTTTTCACGCCACAAACATAAACAATATGTTTATTAAAAGGTGATTGAAATGATGTTTTTTATCGAAAATGGTTTTCATGTGTTTATCGTACGTGGAAAAAGACAAGAGTTCATAAACTTTAAAGATGGTATCGAGTGGGCTTTCGTCACTTGGATAGCAATTCAAACCGACAAGGAATTATCTAATGAGCAATCAAGAACAAGAGCAATTTGAACAACGCAAGTTAAGTAATATTGTTAGCGCAATCTTAATGGCTAATGACATTAACACACCTGAAAATATTGATAAGCTAACTAATCACTTAAACAAAACAGCCACCAGCGAAGAGTTTGAGCAGTTCGAAAAGGTAGCTTTTGAGTTAAGCATTACCACTACATCAACACCAAAGCTGATGTTTCTGCATGATAACGACATTATCAACGCTTACATTCATGTCATTAAGAACCCTGATAAATTCCGTTCTAATGTTGACCGCAAGAAATATTTCCAATCTTTAGTTTCACCTGACAAAGAAGAAGTTACCGAACCAGCTAAGCCTGATGTAATTACTCACGCCAGTGAAGATAAACAAACTGGTAATGTAGAACCAGAAATTATTGAAGAATGCCCCGTAAATGAACCACCTTACTTTGAACCTGGGCGTTACCCTGATATCCCTAATGATGTTTATCACAGCTCAAACGGTATCAGTAGTTCAATGTTGAAAGATGCTCGTATAAGCCTGATGTATTACAACCTCAGACACGTAAGCAAAATCATTCTTCGTGAAAATAAACGCTGTTTTGATTTAGGTAGCGCGTTTCATACATTGACGATGGAGCCTGAAAAGTTCAGCACTGAATTCAGTGTTCGTCCTGAAATTCCAGAGGGAGCATTTACAAACACTGACTCCATGACGAAATGGATTGATGATTACAATGCTGGTTTACCTCAACCACGTAGCACTGATGAGCTAAAAGCAATAATTGAAGCTCATAACGCAACACTACCAGCACCATTGCCGCTATCTGGTTCAGTAGAGGAAATTGGCGGGTTATATGCTGATTTACCTGATGAATTCAGAAAGATACCTAAATCAGATAAGCACACAGCTGCCGCAATGAAAGCATGTATTAAAGAGTTTAACGCAACACTACCAGAGCCATTAAAAACATCTGGTAGCCGTGATTTTTTACTCAATCAAATTTACTCAATTAACCCTGATTTATGGGGCGAGGAAACCAGTAAACCTGAACCTCTTAAAAAATCAGGCAAAAAAGAAGAAATTGCAGCATCAATTAAAGCGATTAATCCAGATGCAGTATTTGAAGATGATTTAATCAGCGCATGGCGAAGTGACGAAACGAAAATTCAAGTTGAAACAATTGATTTTCAAACCGCTAAAGACATGCGTGATGCTGTAATGAATCATCCAGAAGCTAGCGCATTAATCAATCATCCAAACCGAGTATCAGAAGTTAGTTATTACGGTGTTGATGATGATACAGGGCTTGAAACAAGAGTTAGGCCAGATATTGAAATTCAACTGAATGATAACCATCGAATTGGTTTTGACCTGAAATCCGTCTCTCTTGGTCGATTTAAGCAAGATGCAATTACATTGATGATCCGTAAAGAAATACTTAATCGCGATTATCACATCAGTGCAGGTATGTATTCCGATATCGCACAACTTGACCAGTTTTATTGGATATTTGTTAACTCTGATCCTCATTACCACTGGGTTGCAATCGTCGAAGCCTCACCAGAGTTATTAGAGTTAGGCCGCTTGGAGTATAAAAAGACGCTGCGCGATATCAATAACTCAATGAATACTGGCATATGGCCTGCCCCAGTTACCGAAACACTCACCATTAATCTTACTGACTTTGAAACACGCAAGTTAGAAGAGCTTCAATTAGAAGAAGCTTAATCAATTCTAGCGCCCTGCTTACTGCGTGGCGCTTATCAATTTAGAGGTAATCATCATGTCAGAAGTCGCTTTAAGTAATCAACCGCAAACCAGTGTCATGAATAACATGTCACTCCTTTTTAATACGGAAGCAATGAATTGCGTTATTCGTGTTGCTGATTTAATGGCATCTGGTACCGCGACGGTGCCTAAACATTTACAGGGTAAACCTGCCGATTGCTTGGCTATCACAATGCAAGCATCACGCTGGGGAATGGACCCGTTTGTAGTAGGTCAAAAAACACACTTAATTAACGGCACGCTAGGCTATGAAGCTCAGTTGGTCAATGCGGTGATCACCAGCTCAAACGTTGTTACAGGTCGTTTCCATTACGAATACGGTGGTGATTGGGAAAAGATTGTAGGCAAAAAAGAAAATCGTGACGAATCAGGTTTATATATTCGTGTTGGTGCAGTCCTCAGAGGTGAAAAGGAAATTACGTACGGTGAGCCAGTTTACTTAGCCGATGTTCAAACGCGTAACTCACCACTATGGAAAACCATGCCTAAGCAACAAATTGCTTACTTGGCTGTTAAATACTGGTCTCGCCTCTATTGCCCTGAGGTGATCATGGGGGTTTATACGCCAGATGAGCTTGAAGAGCGCACCATCAAAGATGTTACTCCACCAAAAGAGCGTGTAAGCCTTAATGAAATAACCCAGCAAAATGAGCCTGAGCAGCATCACGAAGCCACCAGCGGCGACAACGATGTAATCACAGGTGAAATTGTTGATGATGGATTTAACCCTGATGAAGTACGCCAAGCAATCAGTAGCGCTGATACATTGGAACAGTTCAGCGCTATCCGTAGCAAGATTGAAGAGCTTAAATCAGTTATGGGCACCTCGTTGTATACCGAGCTAAAAAACAAATGCGTTCAAGCACATCACCGCATCGATGCAAATAACAACCTTGAAGCACAAATTAACAGCCTGCCTGCTGGCGGCTCACCAGAAGCTAAAGCAGCTTTCGAAAAGGTTTTTCAATTCCTTAACGCCAACAAACGCAAGCTTGGCGATGAGCTGTTCGATTCATTCAGCTTGACGCTGAACGACATGAAAGACGAATACCAATAATAAACTTGTGGTGGGGTTCGCCCCACCTTAGGGGAAATTATGAATTTAGAAGAATTAGGCGCATTGGGAAAAGTTATTTCATCTTCACAAGTGCAAAAAATAACAGGCCTTGGTCGCACTGTATTGGATAAGTTAAACGCAGAAGGCGTATTAACAAAGATTTACTTTAGCGACCGAAAATATGTTTACAGGCTTGATCAGGTTAATGCTTATGTCACCTCTTGCATGAATAACCCAACAAAGGCAAAAGGCGAATCCTCTGCTGATAAAGCTAGAAAAGCTCTTGAGGCTAAAAAGGCTAAGCAATGACTATCAAACATCCAGTGATACGTTACCATGGTAGCAAGTTTCGCTTAGCTAAATGGGTGATTAGTCACTTTCCTGATCACCGTTGCTATGTCGAACCATTCGGGGGCGCGGCTGGTGTTCTAATGCAGAAAGAACCTAGCTACGCTGAGGTATATAACGATTTAGATAGTGAGGTAGTTAATTTATTTCAGGTGTTACGTGATAAAGCAATGAATGAACAGCTACAACATGCTTGTTACTTAACTCCCTATTCACGTGACGAATTCGAACTGGCCAGAGTTAATATCAATGACCCTATTGAGCGTGCTAGGCGAATGGTTGTTCGTGCCTGTATGGGTTTTGGTTCCGCAGCTTCATCAGGCGGAACATCAGGTTTTCGTTCTGATAGTAAGCGCAAGTATGCAACGGCTTCACACCTTTGGGCTAAATACCCTGAAAACCTAGCCGCTGTATGCAGTCGGTTGCAAGGTGTGATCATAGAGAACAAACCAGCAACTGAATTAATCAAGCAGCATGACAGCACTGATACCCTATTTTATGTAGATCCCCCCTATGTTCCATCCACCAGAGTAATGCGTAATCGCTATTACAATTTTGAACTCACTGCTGAACAACATCATGAATTACTGCAGGTACTTAAATCAGTATCTGGCATGGTTGCTATCAGTGGCTATGAATCAGAGATGTACAACGATGAATTATCAAGCTGGCAAAAGGTAACAAAACAATCCCGTATTTCCGCAGGTCGTGGTACAGGAACCAGAACAGAATGCCTATGGATGAATTACTAACCATTCCCTATGTGATTTAACCAAAGGATATATTTGCAAGGATGCAAACAGGAGATAGATATGACTATTGAACAGTTACAAGAAGAAAACATAAAACTAAAAGCTGCTCTTTTTGCTGGGGCATTCGTAATGCTTAAAGCAGTTCATAAATATGATTTCGGCGTTGGAATGGAAGATCAAGCCACTGACTTTATGAAGGATGCAGAGGAACTGACTGGCAGAAAGCTGCCTAAATTTGCAGATTAATTTAACTCGCAGGGATGCAATAAGAGGAATGAATATGAGTAACGATATTTTTATACAAGCAGCT